>NZ_JBSGDV010000004.1:516439-545628 GCF_053602555.1 Nonomuraea sp. NPDC004354
GGCCTGAGCCGGAGGCCGGTCAGACGGGGCCGGCCAGGACAAGCGCGACGCGCGCCTGAGCCCGGGGCCGGTCGGACGGGGCCGGTCAGGACAAGCGCGACGCGGAACTGAGCCTGGGGCCGTCCAACTGGCGCGACGCGGGCCTGAGCCCGAGGCCGGTCGGACGGGGCCGGCCAGGCCAAGCGCGACGCGGGCGCGGGCCCAGGGCCGGGGCCGGTCCGGACAAGCGCGACGCGAGCCTGGGCCCGGGGCCGGTCAGACGGGCGCGACGCGGACCCGGGGCCGGTCGGACGGGGCCGGTCCGGACGGCGGTGCGGGGTGGTCAGGGGGTCGTGGCCGGGTCAGCCCAGGGCGACGGGCGGCACCTTGGTGTGGATCTCCGACACCAGGAACAGCCGCTACCCGCCGAACCTGAACAGCGCCGTGCGGGCCAGCCCGATGAGGCCGCGGGATTAGGCGGGCCCCATCGCCCCGCCCGGCCCGTCGGCGAGCTTCAGTCGGTACGGCTGGAGCGGGTCCTCATGTGTTCCGACGCGCATGACGATGGCGGTCCAGCGCGGCTCACCGGTGGCGGCGGCGCGGGCGATCACGCCCGTGGCGTCCGTGCGGACGAACAGGTCGCCCGCGATCCACGAGCCGAACGACCCCGCGTGGCCGGTGCGCTCGGTGGTCACGGCGGCCGCCGTCCGTGCGACCTTGCCGGTCAGCTCGGGGTTCTCGCGGGGGGAGGCGTGGGCCGTACGGCCGGCGCGCGGTTCCCCGGTGGCCGGGGCGCCATCCGCCCGGCCCCAGGGGCGGGTCAGGACCACGACGGCTCCGGCCGCCAGGACGGCCACGAGCACGACCCCCGCCAGGACGGGAGTCAGCCAGGCCCGGTGGGCCGGTCGCGACGGGTCCGGGGCAGAAAAGGACGAGCCCCCGTGCGGGGCTTGCCCATACTGCGGCGCCCTCACATGCGGCGGCGCCGGGTGCTGCGGCCTGGGATGCGGCTGCCCCGGCTGCGAGGGCCCCGGGTACGGCGACTGCCCGTACAGCGGCGTCCCCACCTGCGGAGACGCCGAGTACTGCGGCCCAGGATGCTGCTGCCCCGGCTGCGAGGGCCCCGGGTACGGCGACTGCCCGTACAGCGGCGCCCCGACATGCGGCGGCGTCGAGTACTGCGGCCCGGGATGCTGCACCCCCGGCTGCGGAGGCGCCGCGTGCTGCGGCCCCGGATGCGGCGGGCCGGGGTGTTGCGGGCCCAGGGGCGGCGGCCGGTGCATCCCCTGCCCCGCTGGCGACTGCTGGTAGGGACCGTGCCCCGGTGGCGGGTGATCGGGCCCATGCCCCGGCGGCGGACCATAGGGTCCCGGTCGTAACTGCTCCCCCTCATGCACAGCAGTCACTTTAGTGACCAGATCCGGAAAATCACTCCCTGTTGGACGTGACCCATCCCGGCGCCGCGCGGTCGCGTCCCGGCTCGGTGACCAGGGCCGCGGTCGGCAGGCGGGCCGCCACCAGGGTGCCGCCACCCGGCCGCGCGGTGACGGCGCAGGAGCCGCCGAGCTCCGCCGCGCGCTCGCGCATCGAGGACGTGCCGACGCCCGCGCGGCCGTCCGCCGGCAGGCCCACGCCGTCGTCCTCGACGCTGATCCTGAGCTGCGCGGCGTCGCGGACCAGCGCGATCCTGACGTGGGCGGCCCGCGCGTGCCGCCGCACGTTCGTCACCGCCTCCTGGGCGATCCGGTAGGCGGCCACCTCGACGGCGGCGGGCAGGTCGCCGAGCTCACCGTCGACGACCAGCTCGACCGCCGTTCCGCTCTCGGCGGTGCCGGCCAGCGTCGCCTCCGCCAGTTCCTGTACGGCCCGCGCCAGCCCGAGGTCGTCGAGCGCCGGCGGGCGCAGGCCGTACACGAGGGTGCGGATGTCGCCCGTGACGGCCTCCATGCCGCTGTGGAGGTCCTTGAGCAGGTCGTCGGCGGTGCTGGGGGCGCGCTTGATGCTGAGGCGGGCGATGTTGATCGTCATGGCCATCGCGCCGAGCGTCTGCCCGAGACCGTCGTGCAGGTCGCGGCGCAGCCTGCGGCGTTCCTCCTCGCGGGCGGCCAGGATGCGCTCCCTGGAACGTTGCAGGTCGGCGGCCATGCGCGTGGCGTGGGCCACGTCGGCGACGTACGGCAGCAGCGTGGCGATGACCCGCTCGTCGTGCGCGGCGGCGAACCTGCGCGCGCCGGGGCGGCCGATGAGCAGGTTCCCGACGGGTTCGCCGTGCCAGACCAGGGAGATCTCGCGGGGCTCGGGGCCGATGTCGCCGCTCTCGACCGACAGGCCGCCGGTGACGTGGACGGCCGCGCCGTCCACCGCCAGGCCGTCCCGCACGACCTCGACCACCACGCCGAGCGCCTCGGCCGGGTCGGCGCGGCTGACCTCCTGGGTGAGCCGCTCGGCCAGCAGGCGGGGGTCGCCCACCGGGCCGTACATCAGCCGGTCCACCGCCCGCTGGAGGGCGCGGCGCATGGGCTGGAAGAACGCGCCGGCGAACAGGGCTGCGGCGAGCCCGGCGACCTGGTCGTATCCGGCGACGAGCAGGCTCGAGATGGCGCCCACGCCGAAGTAGACGCCGCTGACGGCGGCGATCAGGCCGGCGGCCACGAAGGCGCGGCTGATGACCGTGTCGATGCCGAACAGCCGGTAGCGCAGCACCGACGCCATCATCGCGACGGGGATCAGGCCGGTCCAGAAGACGGCGGGCGCCCAGTAGTCGTCGCCGAGCAGCAGGAACACGACGTAGATCGCGAAGGTGACGAGGGGCCAGGCGATCTGGCGGCGGGTGGCGGGGTCGCCCCTGTGGAAGCGCATGACCAGCGAGAGCATGGCCAGGACGACGCACACCTCCATCGCGACGTAGACCGCCACGTAGAGCTGGGCGTGGACCGGTGCGAGCGCCTCGATCTTCAGCGGGTTCGGGATGACCGCGGGCCGGTCGTACCCGGGCGGGGGCTTGGGGCGGACGGCCAGCAGGAGGGCGAGCGTGGTGAACACGAGCGTGCTCGCCACCACGTGCGCCCGCCATCGTGGCGAGGGCAGCCTGCCGTCCGGCGAGAGCAGCGGGACCAGGACGGCGAGAGTGCCGCCGCCGAACGCCCACACGAAGGTGTAGGCGATGCGGAGCAGGGCCGCCGTGTCCATCGCCCCGATGCTCGCCGCGTGGAACATCAGCGTGGCGGCCAGGACGCTCGCGCCGGCCAGGAAGCCGCCCGCGATCATCAGCCAGCCCACGATCAGGCGTGGCCGCCGCGCCACCAGGAAGGCGCCGACGAGGGGGAAGGCGAGGCCGGCCGCGTGGTCGGGGGTGGCGGGAACGGACGGCTGCCATCCGGCGGGCAGCCACAGCCCCATCAGGAACCCCACCACCACCATCGGCACGGACACGGCCGCGACACTCCACGCGATGACGCGCGCCCGCGCCGCTCCCCGTCCGTCCACCTGGGGATTATGTCCGGAATGGGGTGGAGCTGGCCAGCGGGAGCGGGCTACTCCCTTCCCTGCCAGGTCGTCACGCAGGCTTCGTTGCCCTCGGCGTCGGCCAGCACCCAGAAGGCGGGCGCCTTCGCGTCGGACAGCAGCACGCCGCCCGCGGCCAGGGCGGCCGCGACGCGCGGGCCCGCCTCCTCGTGCGGCACCGAGATGTCGAGGTGGATCCGGTTGCGCTGCGGTCGCGGCGCGTCCATCTGCTGGAACCAGATGGCGGGTCCCTGCCGGAGCGGGTCGGCGATCGCGTCGTCAGGACCGGACGCGCCGGGCGCGTCGGTGTAGCCCATGACCGCCTTCCAGAACGGGCGGATCGCGGCGATGTCGAGGGCGTCGATCGCGATCTCGATCATCTGCACCGGCCGGGACACCGGGTCGCCGAGTCCGGGATGGGTGCGCAGGCCCAGCTCGCCCACGGCCGCGGAGACGGCGCGGGCGAGATCGAGCTCCCGGGGCGTCGGCCAGCCGATGGCCGGTGACTGCAGCGTGAGGACCACCCGATCGGCGCGTACGTCCATCCAGAGGCTCGCCGCGCCCTCGTCCCCCGCCGCGGCCACGGCGCGGGCGGCGACCTCGGCTCCCTGCGCCAGTGACGTCACGGGGACCGTGGTCCGCACGGCTTCGAGCACGAGACGCCACCCGGAGTCGCCGATTGTGTCCGATATTTCCTGCCTGCTCAGTCTCGAGGTCATGCCCGACATGATCTCCTACCGGGCCGGGCCGGGCCCGCGCCGTCAGCGGCGATCATGACTGGTCGAGGACGTTCATGACCATGATGACGCCCCTGACGCCGTCGTCGTCCACCCGCAGCCGGGAGAACTCCACCCCGAGCTGCGTGGGCCTGCCCCTCCTGTTGACCGCGCCGAGCACGACGCCGTCGGGCCAGTCGCGGGGGTCCGAGCCGTCGTCGAGCAGCACCCGCAGGTGCGGAAGCAGGTCGTCGAACGGCAGGCCGATGTCGAGGTCGCCGAAGGCCTTGCCGACGGTCTCGTCGGCCCTGGCGCCCCACAGCTCCTCCGCGCCGGGGCTCCACACCAGCACGCGCAGGTTGAGGTCGACCACCGCGACGGCGTCGCCCAGGCTGCGCACCATCGAGGCGACGAACTCGTTGGCCTGGTCGAGCTCGAGGCTGCGGGCGTTGAGCGCGTCGTTGATGTGCTGGAGCTCGTCGTTGGTCGACTGGAGCTCCTCGTTCATCGTCTCCAGTTCCTCGTTGGTCGACTGGAGCTCCTCGTTGGTGGTCTCCAGTTCCTCGTTGGTCGACTGGAGTTCCTCGTTGGTGGTCTCCAGCTCCTCGTTGAGCGACTGGAGCTCCCCGTAGGCGTGTTCGAGCTCCCTGTTGGCCTGCTGGAGCTCGTCACGCAGCCTGTGGTAGCGGGTCACGTCGTAGAAGTTGACGCCCACGCCGACCAGTTCGGCGTCGGCGTGCTGCAGCGGCACCACGGCGATGTCGAACACCCCTGCGTCGGCCTGGCCCGGCCGGTGCCAGATGACCTCCTGCAGCTCCACGGTCCGCAGCTCCGTCCGCACCCGCTCGATCACCGACCGCAGCTCGACCGGCCGGTAGGAGACCTCCAGATCCTGGAAGGGCCTGCCGATGTCGCGGGGATTGAGGTTGAACAGCACCTCGGCCTTGGAGTTGACCAGCGCCAGGTGACCGGCGCCGTCGAGGACGATCTGCGCGACCGGCCCCGAGGCCAGCGCGGCGGTCTTCAGCTCGGTCAGTATGGAGCGCGGCTCGCCGGCCCCCATCGCCGACGTCCACGAGGCGCGGGGGCCGGCGAGGGTGGAGCCGACCTTCTTGAACAGGCGCGTGCGCAGGTCGACGGGCTCGAACCGGTCGCTGTGGTTGAGCAGCATCTCGGCCTTGCCGAGGAACAGGTAGCCGGGGTTGGCCAGCGCGAAGTGGAAGCGCCTGATGATGTTGACCTGCGTCTCGGTGTTGAAGTACATCAGCGTGTTGCGGGCGAGCAGCAGGTCGACCCTGGAGATCGGCGCGTCCCTGGTCAGGTCGTTGCGGCCGAAGATGACCTGGCGCCGCAGGTCGCGCCGGAAGGCGTAGCCGCTGTCGACGCGCTCGAAGTAGCGCTCCCGCAGCGGCGCGGGCACCTCGCTCATCTGCCGCTCGGTGTAGGTCGCCGCCCTCGCCACCTGGAGTGCCTTCTCGTCGAGGTCGGTGGCGTAGATCTTGACGCGCTCCTTGAACTCGTCGATGCCGAGCTCCTCGGCCAGGACCATGGCGAGGCTGAAGGCCTCCTCGCCCGTCGCGCAGCCCGCGCTCCACACCCTGATCGCCTTGCCCGCGGGCTTGCCCGCCAGCAACGCGGGGATCACGACCTCGCGCAGCGTCTGCCAGGCGCCGGGGTCGCGGAAGAAACTGGTCACGTTGATCAGCAGGCTGTCGAAGAGCCTGCTGAACTCCTCCGGCTCCAGCTCCAGGTAGTCGCGGTATTCGCCGTAGTCGGTCAGCTTCAGGGCTTCGAGACGCCTGCTGATCCTGCGCACCAGCGTGGTGCGCTTGTAGCCCGTGAAGTCGAAGCCGCGCGTCTCCTTGAGCATCACCAGGAGATCGTCGAACTCGCGTTCTTCTGCCGGTGTCACAGAGATCCAGCCTACGCCTGTGCGAGGCGGTCAGGCATTCGCGACGCCTTCGCCGCTGCCGAGCCTGTTCTGCAGAGTCCTGATGGTCTCCAGTGCCTGGCGGGTCTCCTCCGCCTCGGCCCCGAGCCGCCGGACCGAGACCCTGTGCCCGCGCTCCCGCGCCGCGCGTCCCATGCGCGAGAGCAGCCTGAGCCGCTCCTCGAGGCGCTGGATCGCCACCCACAGCGCCCGTTCCACGGCGTCGGCCTGGCCCGAGGCCATGGCGTCCATGGACCACGAGTGCCCGACCCTGCAGGTGTAGCGGCTGGCCGGCACGCTGCGCTGCTCGTACAGCGGTCCGTCGCACTCCGGGCAGGTGAAGCCGGCCAGGTCGCCGGCCGGGGTCTCGGGCGGGCGTGTCGCCAGGTGCCGCGCCAGCTCGCGCTCGATCTCCAGGTCCGGCACCGTCTCCTCCACGCCTGCCTCCTCCACGCCTGCCGGCGTGCGGCTCTGCCGGACGACCCAGTCGGCCAGGAGTGACGCGGGAAGCGCCTGGGCCCGCGCGGTCGCCCTGAGGGCCGCCGCGGGCATCCCGCCGAAGGCGCACTCCTGCGGGTCCTGGACGGCCACGGCGCCGCCGTGGTGCTCGACGGTCGCGCTGCCCCTGGCGCCGTCGTCGAGCGTGCCGCTGAGCACGACGCCGGCCACGCGGGAACCGGCGTCCAGCGCGGCGCTCATGAAGAGCAGGTCGGCGGCCGGCCGGTGGCCGTTGTAGCGGGGGCCGTGGGACAGGCGCTGCGCCCCTTCCCTGGCGAAGAGGTGGTGGTCGGGGACGGCGACGCGGACCTCGCCCGCCACGATCGGCGCGCCGTCCTCGGCAGGGGCGGCCTTCAGCGGTCCCGCGCGGTCGAGGATGCCGGCCAGGGCGCTTCCCCCGCTCGCCGACACGTGCAGCACCACGAGGACGGCGGCGGGCAGGTCGGGCGGGAGCCCCGCCACGAGCGTGCGCAGTGGTTCGACGCCACCCGCCGACGCGGCGACGACCACGAGATCCCTTCCCGGATGGGCGGCCATCCAAGCCTTCTGTCCCTGAATGCGGGATTCATGCACGATTAACCGGATTACGGGTAGGGCGTGGTCATGGCACTGTCAGTCACCATCGTGCGCAAGGACGGAGCGAACGCGCTGCTCGCGCTGGGCGGGTCACTGGACCGCTCCAGCTCCTCCTGGCTGGAGGGCGCGCTGGCCTCCCTGATCGTCCAGCATGTCACCGTCATCGCGGTGGACGTGCGGGAGCTGGACTTCTGCGACGTCGAGGGCGCGCGGCTGCTGGCCCGGTTCCAGTCGCTCCTGCGCGGCGATGGCGGCGACCTCGAGATCGTGGGGCCCGGTCCCGCGATCCGGCTCCTCGAGCTGCTGTGGCCGGAGCTGTTCGGCGCCGCGCCCGAGGCTCCGCCGTCGCCGGTGCCGCGCCATCACCCCGGCTGGCGCCGGATGGGCCTGCCACGCGCGAGGGTACGGCCCGCGGTGATGTCGAGGAAGCGGATCCTGCTGCGCGCCGAAGCGCTCAGGGCTGTGGCCGCCGAGCAGCTTGACCTCATGCGCGTCCAGCAGGCGGCCACCTGCTCCGGTGTGGCGGAGATGCACGAGCGGCTGGCCGGCCTGCACGAACGGCTGGGCGGCGCGCTGCCGTGCGACGGCGAGTCCCACCACGGCTGGGCGGAGGAGTTCCGCAGGCGTGGTGCCGAGTTCACCCCGAGATGACCGCTTAATCAGCACAGGAGCGATTTGACCGGTATTTGTCGATCACGTGATTGGCCGAGCTGATGGCGGATCCTAAGGTCACCTATATGACGCCAGTACGAGGGGATGAGCGCGAGCGCATCCTCCAGGCGGCGACCAAGCTGTTCGCGGCGCTCGGCTACGACGCGACCGAGATCGGGCAGATCGCGGAGGCCGCCGGATTGAGCACGAAGGCCGTGAGCACGCAGTTCGGCGCGAAGCGCGACCTGTACCTCGCGGTCATGGAGCGTGCCCACTCCACCCACGCCGCCGTCGTGGAGGCCAAGGTCAGGGAGTTGCAGGCGGCCCCGCCCGAGGAGAAGGTGGCCGCGGTGCACCGCTTCGTCGACGCCTACATCGACTTCGCGGCCGCCCATCCCGAGGTGCCCTCGCTCTGGATGCACCGGTGGCTGTCCGACGCCAGGGACATCGGGAACCTGGAGGCCGAGCTGGTGAAGCCGCTGGCGGAGTTCGCCATCGAGAACATCATCCCGGCGACGGACGCCGAGGACGCCGACGTGCACTACACGATCAACTCGCTGGTCTGGTGCGTGCACGGGTTCGTCCTCAGCGGGGTGTTCGACGCGGCAGGGCGGCGGCGTGGCCCCGACGACCCGCGCGCCCTGCACCGCTTCCGCACCCACATGCACCAGATGATCCACCGCACCCTGCAACTGCCCGGTTCCCCTCCGTCCTGAGCGGCACCACCCACGCGCGGACCGGCCTCGCTCGCACCCCGAGCCGGAGCACCACCCACGCGCGCACCGGCCTCGCTCTGAGCCGGAGCAGCACCCACGTGCGGAACCGGCCCTCCAGCGGGACCGCTCACTTGAGGACCTCGGCGAAGGCCGCCACGAACGGGCGCTGCTCCTTGCCGACGTGGTGCAGGTAGATCTCGTCGAAGCCCTGCTCGGCGTAGGAGCCGAGGATCTCCGCGTGCCGGCCCACGTCTGCGGAGACGTGCACGACCTGGGCGACCCGGTCCGGCGGCACGTCGCGCGAGACGAGGTCGAACAGTTCCACGCTGTCGAGGTCCCAGCAGACCGGCGGCGGGAAGACGTTGGAGCGCCACTGGTCGTGGGCCAGCCGTAGCGCCTCCTCCTCCGTGGGGGCCCAGCTCAGATGGACCTGCACCCGCAGAGGGCCGCGCCCGCCCGCCTCCCGGTAGGCCCTGGCCACCCTGGCCGCCTGGGGCCCGCCCACGGTGATCAGCCCGTCGGCCCACTCCGCGCACCAGCGGGCGGTCTGCTCGCTCACCGCCGCCCCGACCAGCGCCGGCGGCTGGGACGGGAGCGTCCACAGCCTGGCCCTGTCGACGGTGACCAGTCCCTCGTGGGTGACCTCCTCCCCCGCCAGCAGCGCCCTCATCACCTCGACGCACTCGCGCAGGCGCGCGTTGCGCACCTGCTTGCGCGGCCACGGCGCGCCGGTGATGTGCTCGTTGGACGCCTCGCCGGTGCCGAGCGCGGCCCAGAACCGGCCGGGATACATCGCGGCGAGCGTGGCGACGGCCTGCGCGACGATCGCCGGGTGGTAGCGCTGGCCCGGCGCGTTGACGACGCCGAACGGCAGTGACGTGCGCTCCAGCGCGGCGCCGAGCCACGACCAGGCGAACCCCGACTCGCCCTGCCGCGCGCTCCACGGCGAGAAGTGGTCCGACGACATGGCCGCGCCGAAACCGGCCTCCTCGGCCGCGGCGACCGCCTCCAGCAGCGCCCGGGGTGGCACCTGCTCGTGCGAAGCGTGGAATCCGTACGTTGGCATGGCGCCGCTGCTACCCGATCACGCCCTCGGCGAACCTCGTCGCGCGCTGACCTCGCGATCATCGCCCTCCAAGGGGGATGCTGGGTGTATGACCGCATTGTCATGTTCGTGACAGGGGAGGCGTCATGAACACCAAGGAGTGGACCGTCAAGATTCTCATCAGCGAGGACGACGAGGACAAGCGCACCTCCGCCACCGCCGTGCTGTACGCGGTCGGGAACAGGCGGCACGAAAGCGTCGGCACCGCCCGGCGCAACCCTGACGACCGGCCCGTCCCCGAGATCGGCGACGAACTGGCGGCGGGGCGCGCCCTGATGGACCTGGCCGACAAGCTCCTCGGCGACGGCGCCGAGGACATCGCCTCGATGTCGGGACCCGCCCGAGCCGTCTGAGACCCGCGACTCCGCCCCGGGCGGGCCGCACCCTTGGCCGCCCGCCCGGGGTCGCGCGTGCGTCGACCCCGCAGGGCGATCGGCTCGCTGCCGGTCCTGTGGAACGAGACACCTTAACCGTCGAGTTCACTTCAGGTGATCTCACCCGTCGGACAGTTCGCCCGGAACACCCACGGCCTTGACTCGCCGGTGGTATGTTGCCGACGAAAGTGATCTTCGTGCACGAGGTGAACGGTGGGACGGGAACTCCGCTTCGACGACGCATCCCTGAGCGGTGCGGCCCAGCATCTGCGGGAGACCGTCCGCGCGATGCAGTGGCACACCGACTCCCTGCTGGCGACGGTGCGCGGCACCGGCACCAGCGTCTGGGGCGGCGGCGACCTGGGCCAGGCCATGGACGAGCTCAGCGATCTTCTGGACGAGGCGTGCCGGCACCTGCGCGGCAACATCGACCTCACCTGTACCGGCGTGGACGACATGGTCAGGGAGTTACGGCTGACCGAGGCGGCCACCGCCGCCGGCGCCAGGGCCCTCGGCTCGCCGGAGGACATCCGTGAGGTGTGAGGACCGGGTCCTCCCCGCTCCGCACGAGGAGCCCGGCCCATGGCGGTGACGCTGCCGGCCGAGCTGCGGCCCGGCTTCGACCTGCTGGGCGTGGAGTGGCCGAACATCGACGAGGACGGGCTCCGGACGTGCGGGGCCGCCTTCCGCACCTGCGCCACCGCGCTGGACGCCGACGTGACGCCGGGTGCCAACGGCGCCGTCGCCTACGCCTCGGCCAACAACAAGGGCGAGCACATCGACGCGCTCAACGGCTACTGGGAGGAGTACGACGACGGCGGGCCGAAGCAGACCGGGCACCTGCGCAGCCTGGCGGCCTCCCTCCGCGCCCTGGCCGACGGCCACGACCTGGTCGCCCTGATCGTCGAGATCGTCAAAAGACTGCTGATCCTCCTGGCGTTGTACGTCATGATCGCCCTGGCGTGGGCGCTGACCATGGCCGTCCTGTCCGGCGGCCTCGCCATGCTGAAGGCGCGCAGCCTCGTGGGCATCCTGCGGGTGTTCGCCCGCCGCTTCGTGAAGGTCCTGCGCGACAAGCTGGAGCGGTACTTCCGCGGCAGGCTCGTCCGCGCCGTGGAGGCCCGGGTGCGCCGCATGCTCGGCGCGAAGCCGCCGGCGCTGCCCAAGGTGGCCAGACGCCGCATCCCGCTCCCCTCGACGCCCACCGTGCTGGCCTCGGCCGGATACGTCGGCCTCCACGAGGCGCCCACGCGACATGATCCGGCGCCGCCCTCGCCTGACGGCGTCTCCTGGTCGGGCAAGTACCGCATCGGGCCGCCGCAGCATCCGGACATGGCCTACGACCACGACTTCCCCTACGACCCGCACGCCCGGCCGGGGCTCGACGACTACCAGGACTGGTACAAGTGGCGCGCCAAGCTGCGCGGGGCGCGGATCAAGCGTCCCGACCTGGAGGACGGCCTGGACGCCTACGAGCACTACATGGGTGGTTCGGGCAGTGACTTCGAGGTCGACTACGAGAAGGCCTACCGCGAGGACTCGCAAGTCCGATACTCCGTCGACATGGCGATCTCCAACGCCCAGGACGAGGCCGCGCGCCTGCACAGGGAGAGCGGCAGGACCAGCTTCCAGATGACCGGCCTGCCGACGCACGGCGACACCGTCACCGAGAACTGGGACAAGGCGATCGGCATGCACGCGATCTGGGGAAGCGGGAACGTCACCGTCGAAGGCAACCGGGCCACGATGGAGATCACCATGCACGTCTACGACCGGTACAACTTCAACGCGGGATCGGCCGACAAGGCCACCGGCATCCCTGACAACGAGAACGGCCGGTTCGAGTCGCTCGGCTGGGCCACGTCCTTCAACACCCGCGGATCGCTCACCCGCACGGTGTCCTGGACGCTGCCTTCGCGGTGAAAACCGATCATCAGCGGCCGGTACCCTATTAGGCTTTTCGGACATGGGCGACGAAGTCAACATCATCTATGACCGGGTCGGCGCCATCGCCGAAGGCGCCGACCAGGCGAAGGAGGCCGTGGAGCAGGGCCGGACGATCCTGAGCCGGACGCCCACGCCGGTCACCTACGTGCCGGTGCCCTCGGTGCCGGGCTCGAACGCCTTCGGCAACAGCGAGAAGGCGCTGTCCTGCGGCTCCTCCTACGCCGACCTCCAGGCCGCGGCCGACGAGGCCGCCGAAGCCCTCGCGGGGGTGCTGACCAGGGACGCGGGACGGCTCCGCCAGGTGGTCAAGGTGTTCAAGGAGCTCGACCACGAGACCGCCGACCGGCTGCTCGGCTCGGCAAGCAAGTCGCTGGACGTCTACAGCGCCCATGTGCACAGCCACGGCCTGCACAAGTACGACGACCCCGTACGGGCAGGCCAGATCGACACGCTCCACCGCGCGGTCGACGGCCCCTCGCTGATCGGAGCCGACCTCAACGCCGCGACGAACAACGGCGCGCACAACACCCGCAAGGTCTCGCTCGACGCCATCAACAGCTTCAACCGCGAGGGGTACACCGTCTACACGGGCGCGACGAACGCCGACGGCGACGTCGTCGGGACGTCGCCGTCGGGCACCCGCATCGACTACGTGATCTCCTCGCCGGGCGTGGAGCTCGCCGGCGCCCCCCAGCTCGTCGACGGGGGCACCTCCGACCACGACGGCCAGCAGGTCGACGTCGTCGTTCCCGACTGGTGATCGCCGCTAGCGGGGGTTGAACCGCACCTCCGTCCTGGCGGCCGACCTGCCCTCGCCGTCGTCGACGCGCGTGCCGTCCGGGAGGGTGACCTTGTCGCCGTCGGCGTCCAGCTTGATCTTCTGGCCGTCGCCCGCGCCCGCGACGACGTCGCCCTCCCGCACCAGGACCGCGTTCCCGAACGGCTGGTGGAAGTAGTCGCCCAGGATGGGGATGCTGTCGCTGGCCTGGTACTTCTTGCTCGCCTCCTCGAAGCGGACCTCCCACCTGTCGCCGGTGATCCGTTCGAGTTCCGACTTGAGGTCGCCGACGGTGTCGATCTTGCCGTCGGGGGCGATGTCCTTCTTGAAGACCTCCTGCAGGGTCACGATGTCCGGGTTCTGGTCGGCGATCAGCCGCGCCATGGCCGGGATGTCGCCCGGATCGGTGCCGCCCTTGTCGCGCCAGCCGTTCCCCGCGCCCTGGCCCACGTTGAGGTTCAGCATGCGGACGGTGCGCGGCTTCCACTGCTTCGTCAGCGCGGCGAACTGGTCCTTGTAGAAGTCGAGGTCCTCGCGCTGCTCCCTGAGCCGCTCGTCCAGGCGGCTCCTGATCTCCTTGGCGGTGGTGACGGCCGTGGTGACCAGGCCGGACTGCTCGGAGTTCTTCGGGTGGAAGGTCAGGCCGTTCATGGTCTCGGTGACCGGCACGGCCGAGAGCCGCTTGCGCTCGTCGTCGAGGAGGCTCTGGTTGGTCCGCAGGATGGCCGCCATCCTGTCGAGCACCGAGGCCACGTTGCCGGCACAGCTCGCGCACAGCTCGACGTCGCCGATCAGCCTCTTGCGGTAGGAGTTGAAGGCGTCGGCGGTCTCGCCGGTCCATTCCTCCTTGGAGAAGACGCTCTGCACCACGGTGTCGACCTTGTTCTCGGCGAACGACACCTTCTTCTCCACGCTCCGCCACGCGTCGGCGAGCTGTTCCAGCTGGGTCGGCGAAGCCTCCAGGTCCCACAGGTCCGGCGTGCTGATCGAGGAAGGAGGCGTTCCTTCGGCTTCGGGCTCTGCCATGAACGGTTCTCCTGCGCGAATCGAGACCATCAAGATCATTCCTAGACTAGCGCTGGCGCCATGACAAAGCCTGTCAAACCAGCAAAGAAGTGGTCAGCCCGGCTCGTGGAGGAAGGCGAGCGCGTCGCGGGCGAAGCGCCGGTCGGTGAACGTGGCGCTGTGGCCGCGGCCCTCGTACACGACGAGCCGGGCACCCGGGATCCCCTCGGCGGTCTGCCTGGCCAGCTCCAGCGGGTAGACCACGTCCTCGGCCCCATGGATCAGCAGCGTCGGCGCGGTGATCTCGCCCAGCCTCGCGCGCAGGTCGAAGCCGTCCTCGGCGTGGAGCACGGCGGCCGCGTCGGTACGGTCCCCGCTCGCACCGTCCGACAGCCACAGCAGGGGCCGCAGCAGCCGCCTGCCGAGCGGCGAGGGGGTGACGATGTCGGCCAGCGCCGGGCTGGGGCGGCGCCCGGCCAGGGCCCGTTCGATGTAGGCGCGCTGCGCCCGGCGGCCCGGCGGCCCGAGCGTGGCCGCCGTACCGCCGAGGACCAGCCGGTCGAGCAGCTTCGGATGGTCGGCGGCCAGCTGCAGCGCGATGGCTCCGCCGGTGGAGATGGCCAGCACGGGGACCGGCCCGGCGAAGGCGGCGGCGTACCGCTCGGCGTAGACGGCCGCCAGCTCGGGCATCGCGATCGTGACCGGCAGGCCCGCAGGCCGGTTGACCAGGCGCACATCGAAGCGGTCGGCGAACGGCCTGAGCATCCGCATGGCGGACCAGCGGGCGCTGCCGGTGATCTCGCCCGCCCTCGGGGTGAACAGCAGGACGGCCAGCGGCGGGAGGCTCACGAGGTCAGCCCTTCGGTCACCGCGTCGATGAGGCGGTCGATCACCGCCGGGTAGAGTTCGCGGCCCAGGTGGTCGGCGTGCAGCGGCGTCAGCAGCACGGCGCGGAGCACGCCGAGCAGCACCTCGGGGTCGCCCTCGAGACGGTCGCGCAGGAACTCCAGCAGGTCGCCCATCGGGCCGCGGGCCGCCGCCTGGGCCATGCGTTCAGGGGTGAGCCTGGCCGCGACGGCGGCCATCTCCTCGGGGTGCGACAGCAGCCTGCGGTAGAGCGGGTTGGTGTCCAGCTCGGCGACGGTGGCCCGCAGGAAGCGGCGCAACGCCTCGCGGGTGTCGCCGCCCTGGAGCAGCGCCTCGTCGATGACGCGCCGCCGTACCTGCTCGCTCTGGCGGAGCGCGGCCTCGAAGTAGAGGTCCTCCTTGGAGTCGAAGAAGGCGTACAGGGAGGTCTTGGCGATCCCGGCGGGAGCGGTCAGCTCCTCGAGCGAGGTCTTGCGCAGCCCCTGGGTGGCGAACAGGCGTGTGGCGGTGTCGAGCAGCCGTTCGGCGATCCGCCGGCGCTCCTCTTCGGTGAAGGCGGCCGGCACGGCTATCTCCGTATGAACAAATTGGTCATTGGTTCATAGTAGGGCCGCGAGCGGCGGTCCGGAAGTCCCGGGCGGTACGGCAGGCGCCGCCCGTGCACCTCCAGGTAGGCGGTGGCGGGCGTCGCCGTGCCGAGCAAGAGCCGGTTCCACGACCGCGCCTGGAGCGGAAGCGGGCGCGGGTACAGGTACGCGCGGCGACTGCGGGCAGGTTCGTCAGTGACGCACCTTGATGGAAAGGGGGGGCCGGCCTCATGTTCGAGGCGTTCGAGGAGTTCGACATCTCCGCGCGGGGCACGGCGATTCACGGACGCCTGGGCGGCGGCGGCCCGCCGATCCTGCTACTGCACGGCATCCCCGAGACCCACCTGATGTGGCATCGGGTGGCGCCGCGGCTCGCCGAGCACTTCACCGTCGTCGCCACCGACCTTCGGGGCTTCGGCGACAGCGGCAAACCGCCCAGCACGCCCGACCACGCGCCGTACAGCATGCGCGAGATCGCTCGTGACCAGGTCGAGGTCATGAACGCGCTGGGGTTCGACCGGTTCGTCGCGATCGGGCACGATCGTGGGGCACGCTGCGCGTACCGGATGGCGCTGGATCACCCCGACGTCGTCACGCGTCTCGCGGTTCTGGACATCGTCCCCACCGGTGACGCGTTCGGCCGGGCGAACATGGACTTCAGCCTGGGTTTCTGGGTCTGGTCCTTCCTCGCCGCGCCGGAGCCGGTGCCCGAGCAGTTGATCGCCCGCGCGCCGGCCGTCCTCGTGAATCACATGCTCGACACGTGGTCCGAGGTCTCGGACGCCTTCCCGGCAGAACTGCGCGCCGCCTACATCGCCCCGTTCGGCGACCTCGACACCGTCCATGCCGTCTGCGAGTCATACCGCGCGGCGGCCACGCTCGACTACCTGCACGACGAGGCCGACCGCGGACTGCGGCGGATCACCTGCCCGACCCTCGTCCTGTGGAGCCATGCCGGTCCCGTCGCCGCCTGGTACCGGCCGCTGGAGGTGTGGCGAGCCTGGTGCGACGAGGTCCGCGGCGGGCCGATCCCGGCCGGGCACTTCCTCGCGGAAGAGGCACCCGACCAGACGGCACGTCATCTCCTCGACTTCCTCGCCTAGACAGGGGGTGGCCGAGCCCGGTCGACATCACCCCAGGCGCGACGTCACGTCGGGCACGCGGACCTCCGCCAGGCGCGGCGGGCGCTCGTACCCGGTCGAGGGCGGCCGCCTGGGCAGCTTCAGCCGCGGCCGGTGCACCTCCGTGTAGGGGATCGTCGACAGCAGGTGCGAGATCATGTTGATCCTGGCCCGCCGCTTGTCCTCGCTCTCCACGTCGTACCACGGCGCCTCCGGGATGCTGGTGTGGATGAGCATCTCGTCCTTGGCCCTGGAATACTCCTCCCACTTCGCGATCGACTCCAGGTCCATCGACGAGAGCTTCCATTGCCGCATCGGATCGTCGAGCCGGTCGCGGAAGCGCCGCTCCTGCTCGGCGTCGCTCACCGAGAACCAGTACTTGCGCAGCAGGATGCCCTCCTCCACCAGCAGCCGCTCGAAGATCGGGCACTGGTGGAGGAACCTGGAGTACTCCTGCGGTGTGCAGAACCCCATGACGCGTTCCACGCCGGCCCGGTTGTACCAGCTGCGGTCGAACAGCACGATCTCCCCGGCGGCCGGCAGGTGCGGCACGTACCGCTGGAAGTACCACTGCGACTGCTCCCGCTCGGTCGGCGCGGGAAGCGCCACGATCCTGGCGACGCGCGGGTTGAGGTACTCGGCCACGCGCTTGATCGTGCCGCCCTTGCCGGCCGCGTCGCGCCCCTCGAAGATCACCACGACCCGCTGCTTCTCCGCGCGAACCCATTCCTGCACCTTGACCAGCTCGGCCTGCAGGCGGATGAGTTCCTTCTCATAGAGCTTGCGCGACAGCTTCTCCTGCCCCATGCCATCTCATCCTATGCCGGAGCGGCCTCGATGAGCCGTCACCGTCAGGTCGGCACGCCACGACCGCCCGCGGCGGCCGGCGCCGATCACGCCCGCACTTACCTCCCACGTCATCGCGGTGCGGCGCCGGGCGCCGCGAGAATGGCGTCCCGCCCGTCATCCCGGGGCGGGGGTCCAAAACCGCCACCGCTCCTCCCGCGCCGACGCGGCCGAGCACTACCGGCAGCTCGGCGAGCACCACCTGCCGGAGCAGGCGGCCACCGCGATCGAACGCATCCTCGTGGACGGCGCGGACGCGGTCGTGCTCGGCGAGATCCGCCAGACCGCCCGGCCGACGGGCCGGGCCTACCGATCCCGGTTCGCCCTGCACCTGACGGTGGAGGACGGCCTGGTCACCCGGCCCACGTCTACGAGGACAGCCTGTCGGTCGCGCAGGCCTTCGCCGCCGACGGCCGCTGACTCACGGGGCTCAGTGCTCGGGGAGACCCCTGATGATCATGGCGATGGCGGTCTCGTAGGCCTCGTCCGCCTGGGCGCCGCCGATGTGCCCGATCGTCTCGGCCAGCACGAGGCCCGAGACGAAACCGTGCAGCACGTCGGCGGTCGGCTCCCACCTGTCCTCCGGCACGCCGGCCGCGGACAGGATCCTGAACAGCACGTCCCACAGCCCGCCCTCCTTCAGCTCGATGACCTCCGGATGGTTGTGGACGTACGTCCACAGCGACGGGAGGGTGCGCGCCAGCTTGCGGTAGGCGTAGGCGAGGGCACGGAGCTGGTCCTGCCACGGCGCGCCGTCGTCGGGCGGCAGGTCGAGGAGCGGGCCGACGGTGCCGACGCAGATCCCCCTGATCAGCTCCGTCTTGTTGGCCACGTGGTGGTAGAGCGACATCGGGTTCACGTCGAGCTCGGCGGCCAGCTTGCGCATGGACAACGCTTCGACGCCACCGGCCACGATCAACCGCAGCCCCGCTGCTCTGATCTCCTCGATCGTCAGGGGGGTGCCCCTGCGCGCGCTCACTGCCATACACCGTATGGTAGCGTCGTCCATACGGTGTATGGCTACGCATGGAGCACACATGAAGGCGATTCCCGCCCCGCAAGGACTGCCACTGTTCGGCAACACCCTGCAGATGCCGCGCCAAACCCCCATCCTGTTCCTCGAGGAGATGGCGAACAGGTACGGCGAAGGCATCTTCCAGCTCGACCTGGTCGGCCGCAGGGTCCTTTTCATCCACGACCCCGACCTGGTGGCCGAGGTATGCGACGAGACCCGCTTCTACAAAGGCATCAACCCACCGCTGACGATCGTGCGCGACTTCGCCGGTGACGGATTGTTCACCGCCCGGTACGACGAGCCGGTGTGGGGCCACGCGCACCGCATCCTGATGCCCGCCTTCAGCCAGCGCTCGATGAAGGCCTACTACCCGCAGATGCTCGAGGTGGCCGACCAACTCGTCGCCTCGTGGAGCCGGCGGCAGGGCCAGGACCTGGCGGTCCCGGACGACATGACCAGGCTCACCCTCGACGTCATCTCGCTGACCGGCTTCGGCTACCGGTTCAACTCCTTCGACTCTCCCGAGCTGCACCCGTTCCTGCAGGCGATGGGCGGCGCGCTGACCGAGGCCATGCACCGCAACCAGCAGCTCCCCCTCGTCACCAAGCTCAAGCGCAGGAACGAGGCGGCCTACCAGCACGACATCAAGGTCATGCGCGACCTGGTGGACGAGGTGATCAGGCAGCGCCGTGCCGAGGGCGCCGGCGGCGCGAAGGACCTGCTCGGCCTCATGCTGGAGGCCGCCGACCCGAAGACCGGCGAGCGGCTGTCGGACGAGAACATCCGCAACCAGGTGCTCACCTTCCTCATCGCGGGCCACGAGACCACCAGCGGCCTGCTGTCGTTCGCGCTGTACAACCTGCTGCGCGACCCGCACGCGCTGGCCCTGGCCTACGACGAGGTGGACAGGCTGCTGCCGGGCGACGAGCCGCCCGCCTACGAGACGATCATGAAGCTGGACGTGATCCCGCGCATCCTGGAGGAGACGCTGCGGATCTGGTCCCCCATCCCGGCCTTCAGCGTGAGCGCCTTCGCCGACGACAGCATCGGCGGCTACCCCGTGGCCAAGGACCAGCCGGTCGTCGTCCTGCTGCCGCCGCTGCACCGCCACCCCAAGGCGTGGGAGCGGCCGGACGAGTTCGACATCGACCGCTGGCTGCCCGAGCGGAAGACCGATCACCACCCGGGCGGCTACAAGCCGTTCGGCAACGGCGAGCGGGCCTGCATCGGCCGCCAGTTCGCGCTGACGGAGGCGCGGCTCGCGCTGGCGATGATCCTGCGGCGCTTCGCGATCTCCGACCCGTCCGTCTACCGGATGAAGATCAAGCAGACGCTCACCCTCAAGCCGGACGACTTCACGATCAGGGTGCGCGAGCGCCGGGCGCACGAGCGCGCCGCCGCCGCCGTCGTCCAGCCCGTCGAGCAGGCCGAGCAGCAGGACGTCGCGGTCACCGGCGTGCCGCTCACCGTGGCGTACGGCTCCAACCTGGGCACCTGCCAGGATCTCGCCGAGCGGCTGACCGAGCGGGCCGGACGGGCCGGCTTCGCCACCACGCTGACGACGCTGGACGATCTGCGGCCGCCGGGCGAGGGGCTGCTGCTGGTGGTGGCCTCGTCCTACAACGGCAAGGCGCCCGACAACGCCCAGCGCTTCGACGCGCTGGACGAGCTGCCCGACCTGTCCGGCGTACGGCTGGCGGTGCTCGGCTGCGGCAACACCCAGTGGCCCACCTACCAGGACTTCCCGCGCCGCGCCTTCGACAAGCTCACCGCGGCCGGCGCCGTACCGCTGGTCGAGCGGGGTGAGGCGGACGCGGACGGCGACTTCGACGGCGACGTGTCGGCCTGGACGGCGAAGCTGTGGGCGGCCGTGGCGCAGGAGTACAGCGCGTCGGCCGCCGACGTGGGACCGCGCTACGAGCTGGAGGTGCTCACCGAGGCGGAGGTACGGCCCGCGGTCGTGTCGGCCAGGGCCGTGCCGTTGACGGTGGTCGCCAACGAGGAGCTGACCGGCGACCCCGAGGGGCTGTGGGACTTCTCGATCGAGCAGCCGCGCCCCGGGGTCCGCTCGATCGTCGCCGAGCTGCCCGAGGGAGTCGCCTACGAGGCCGGCGACCACCTGGCGGTCTTCGCCAAGAACGACCCGGAGCTGGTGGAGTGGGCGCTGGGCTGCCTGCGGGTCCCCCGCGACCGGGTGGTACGCCTGCACGCCCAGGGCCCCACCCACCTGCCCGTGGACACGCCGGTGACGGCGGGACTGCTGCTCACGGAGTTCGCCGAGCTGCAGGAGGTGGCCACCCGCGCCGACCTTGACGCGCTGGCCGCGCACACCGGCTGCCCGTGGACGACCAGGCAGCTGGCCGAGCTGGCGGCGAACTACGCCGACGAGGTGCTCGCCAAGCGGCTGTCGGTGCTCACGCTGCTGGAGCGCTTCCCCGCGGTGGAGCTGCCGCTGGCGGTCTTCCTGGAGCTCGCGGGGCCGATCAGGCCGCGCTACTACTCGATCTCCTCCTCGCCGCTGGCCGAGCCGGGCCGGGTGCGGATCACCGTCGGCCTGGTGGAGGGGCCCGCCTGGTCCGGCACCGGCGCCTACCGCGGCATGTGCTCGGCCTACCTGGCGGGGCTGGCCGAGGGCGAGGTCTTCTACGGCTACGTCAGGGTGCCGGCGCCGCCGTTCCGGCTGCCGGAGGATCCCGCGACACCGGTCGTCCTGGTCGGCCCCGGCACCGGCTTCGCGCCGCTGCGCGGGTTCCTGGAGCATCGCGCGCTGACCGGGGCCACCGGCAGGGCAGAGGTGTTCACCGGCTGCCGCCACCCCGAGCACGACCTGCTGTACCGGCGGGAGGTCGCGGCCTGGGCGGCGGCCGAGGGCGTGCGCGTGCACACCGCCTTCTCGGCGGTGCCCGAGCACCCCTACCGCTACGTCCAGGACGCCGTCGCCGCGCAGGCCGACACGGTGTGGGAGCTGCTCCAGCAGGGCGCGCACGTCTACGTCTGCGGCGACGGGCTGCGCATGGCGCCTGCCGTACGGCGGGTGCTGCTGGACATCCACCGGCGCAGGACCGGCACGGACGGCGAGGCGTGGCTGGCCGGGCTCGAACAGCAGGGCCGCTACCAGCAGGACGTCTTCGCCTGATCAGCCGGAGGGGAGCCGGCCGCCGCCGACGCGCTAGCATGCGCTCCCATGTCGAGCAGGAGCACGTCCGGCGATCTGGTCACCGGCCTGCGGGCGCTGCTGGCGGAGCTGGCGCCCGGCGACCGCCTGCCCACCAGCAGGGAGCTGACCCAGCGCTACCGCGTCGGGCCCGGCACCGTGTCGCGGGCGATCGCCGCCCTGGCCGCGGAGGGAGCCGTGGTCAGCCGTCCGGGCAGCGGCACGTACGTGGCGCACCGCCCGGCCAGGGCCACGGACCGGCTGCCCGACACGTCGTGGCAGGCGGTGGCGCTGGCCGGCCGCGCGTTCGACCTGACCGCCGTCTCGGCGGCGGAGTACGGCACGACGCCCGCCGCGGCGGCGGAGTCGGACATGGCCGGAGCGGAGGCCGTCCATCCCCTCCCCGAGGGGGCGATCGCGATGGCGGGCGGCTATCCGCACCCGGCGCTCCAGCCGGTCAAGGCGCTCGGCGCCGCGCTGGCGCGGGCGGCACGCCGTCCCGACGCGTGGCACCGGGCGCCGGCGTCCGGTCTGGCGCCATTGCGCGCAGTCTTCGCCCGGCTGGCGGGCGGCGAGGTGAGCGCCGACGACGTGCTGATCACCGCCGGCGGTCAGAGCGCCCTGTCGATGCTGTTCCGGGCGATCGCCGCACCCGGCGGCCCTGTCCTCGTGGAGTCGCCCGCCTATCCCGGCGCGCTGGCCGCGGCCAGGGCGGCGGGGCTGCGGCCGGTGCCCGTCCCCATGGACGGCGAGGGCCTGCGACCCGACCTGCTGGCCGACGCCTTCGCCATGACCGGGGCCCGCCTGCTGTACTGCCAGCCGACCTTCCACAACCCGACCGGCACCGTGCTCGCACCCGGCAGGCGCGCCCAGATCGTCGACGTGGCCAGGGCCGCCGGCGCCTTCCTCGTCGAGGACGACTGCGCCAGGCACCTCGGGCACAGCAGGCAGGTGCCGCCTCCCCTGGTGGCCGAGGACCGCGACGGCACGGTGATCCACCTCACGTCGCTGACCAAGCCGGCCTCGCCGAGCCTGCGGATCGGCGCGGTGGTCGCCAGAGGTCCGGTCATGCGGCGGCTGCGGGGCCTGCGCTTCGTCGACGAGCTCTTCGTCGCCCGCCCCCTGCAGGAAGCGGCCGTCGAGCTGGTCGGCACGTCCGCCTGGGAGCGGCACCTGCGGGAGCTGTCGGCGGCGCTGCGCGAGCGCTGCGCGGTGCTCGCCGACGCCCTCGCCCGCGAGGTTCCCGAATGGCGGCTGACCGCCTTCCCCTCGGGCGGGCTGCACCTGTGGGTCGAGCTCCCGCGCGGCGTCCATGACGCGGTGACGGCGGACACCGCCCGCGCCTACGGCGTCGCCGTCAGCGCCGGCGGCCGCTACTTCCCCGCCGAGCCGTCCGGCGCGTACCTGCGGCTCGGCTTCGCGGCCGCCGCCGGCGCCGCCGAACTGGTCGAGGGCGCGCGCCGGCTGGGGGCGGCCGCCCGCGAAGGGTCATGAGCCCGCTCTACTTGGGCGGGCACTTCACCGTGTAGGAGATCTCCTTCACCGGCATGTTGTGGTTGAGCACCTCGAAGCGCACGGTTCCGCTGGTGGCGGTGGGATGCGCCCCGCCCGACAGGCTGGTCGTCCCGGCGCCGAGGGCGTTCTCGTACACGTACGTGCGCCCGGCCACCGTCCAGCGGTACTTCACCTGGCCGGCCCGGTCCAGGGTCAGCGTCACCCCCAGCCCCACGCGCGGCAGTTCGGCGCAGTCGGGGTCGGGATAGGTGACGCTGTGGTCGATCCTGTCGATGGTCACCGTCACGGTCCGCGGCTCGGTGAGGCACTTGAGGACGAACGTCCGCTCAACCGGCTCGGGCGCGCCGCCTTCGGCCATGAGGCCCAGCGTGTGGGTGCCGGTCTGCTGGTCGCTCAGCGAGAACGTGCCCGCGACGTGCTGGGAGCGAGGACCGTTGCCCGCCGGGAGGTCGACCTGCTGCTTCGCCCACGGCTTGCCGTCCAGGATCCACCAGTAGGTGACGGTGGCGGCCGGGCCCGCGGGCAGCCCGACGGTGCCCCAGGCATGGTAAGTGATCGGAGAGGCGCACGTACCCTCGTAGTCGCCGGGGGAAAGGTCGGTGATGGCCACCACGGGCTTCGGCCCGGACGGGTCCGTCGGCCCCGGCGTGGGCGTGGTCCGCGTGGGGCTGGGACTGGGGCTCGAGCTCGGCTCGGGCTGGCTCGCGCAGGTCACCCGGTAGGGGGCGCGGCCCGAGTCGTACCCGCGCGCCACGTGGATCGCCTTCCACCCGCCGGTGGAGTTGCCCACGCTGAGCGGCAGGCCGACCTGCCTGATCCGCGGTCCGCCGGCCGGGAAGTCGAGGTACTCCACCGGCCCGTCGCCCTGCTCGCTGTCGATCCACTGGTAGGCCACCCGCGCCGGCACCCTGGACACCTGGATGGTGCCGGTGAAGCGCACCGTCGCGGGACACGTCCCGCTGTACGCCGGCGGCGTGACGTCCACGTCCGCGGCGGCCACGAGCGGCTCGGCGGCGTTGACGGGAAGCAGGTGGTCGACGTCGTAGACCTTGGCCGGGCCCGAGCAGCGAACCTTGAAGTGGGCCTTGCGCGACAACCCCTTGCGGCCGAGGATCTCGACGGCCTGCCAGCCGGTCACCGACCTCTCGAAGGTCTGCCGGTCGCGGACGGTGACCGTACGGGCGCCGCTGACCGTGAAGCTTCTGATCGACCCCTTGGAGCCGTCGCCACGCACCCAGCGGTAGCGCACGGTGCCGCTGCCCTTGGCCGACACGGACGCGGTGAAACCGACCGTCGTGGGGCAGACGCCGGAGCGGTTGGGGGAAGTGGCCTTGACCTTGGCGACCGCCACCTGGACGGCGGGCGCGGCGGCGGCCGGGGGAGCGAGCAGCAGCCCGCTGAGCATGAGGGTGCCCAGCAGCAACGCTGTCCTCTTCATGAAGATGTGCCTTTCTCACGAGAAGCACACACGATAAGAGGCGCCACTTGAGTCCCACTGGTGCCTGACTTGGGATCCGCCCGTCAGCCGCGCCCGCCGGCCGCGGGTCCGCAGGAAGAAGGGCCGCCCGGCGACTCCGGGAGTGAGCTGAGACCCCAGGCCGTGTACAGCGCGACCGGGACCGGCGGGACACAGCCGCGCGTGTCGAAGTCCCCTCGGTAATGCCAACCGTCGCCGCCCTGCCTGGTCCAGAAGTGCAGGCGCTCCCCCATGCCGATCGCGTAGTGGACATCCGTCGCCGCCGCCGTACCGAAGACCGCGCCGTAGTAGACGGTTCCGCGGGTGGCCACGTCCAGCGCGGCGGCGCCTCCCTCGTGGCAGGCGGTGGCCACGAGCGCCGCACGGGTGTCCCTGTCAAGGCTGAGCGACCAGGCGGTGCCGGGCGCCACCCGCCGGCCCGGCCCCTCTTCGTCCGGCTCGACCGGCGCGGGCGACGGCGGACATCGGCGCGCCTCCTCACCGACGGCGGCGGCCGAGCCGTCCTGGGCGTCGGACAGCGCCCCCAGCCGCCACCACGACTCCGACCAGCGCGAGCACGGTGGCCATCAACGCCAGTGATCTCCGCACAGGGATGTCGTAGCACGGACGCGCCGCGCCGTACAGCCCGCCGGCCGATCAGGACGGCCACACTGGGAGCCGTGCGACACGATGAAGAGCACCCCCTGTCCGGAGGGAACGAGGGTCGTCCGCGTGGGGGACGCGGTCCGTCGTCCCACGGGGGAAGGCGTGAAGGAAGTCCCTCGTACCGTGGTCGCCGCCCGCCGGTAGTCTCTGCAGGATGATCGACGCCCGCTCGGTAATCGAGAAGACGAACTGGGCCAGCCTGCACCATGCGTACGGCGACGCCTCCGACGCGCCGGAGGCCCTGCTGGCCCTGTTGAGCGAGGACGCGGAGCGCTGCGGCGCGGCTCTCGGCTACCTCGATGCGGCCGTGCTGCACCAGGGCACGCTCTACCCTGCCACCGCGCCGGCGGCCCTGTTCGTGGCCGCCATCCTGGACGACCCGCGCACGCTCATCCCCTGCGAGAGCGCCCTGCCCTGGGACGACCGCGAACGGCCGCTGCGGGCCGCGCTGCTGGAATGGCTCGGCTCCGTGGCCGAGTCGGCCTCCTACTGGGACGACGAACTCGACGACGACGAAGACGAGGACGAGGACGACGACGAGTTCGAGGACGAGGACGAGGATGGGGGCGACGACGCGGGCGAGATCGCAGACGAGGACGAAGACGACGAGGACGAGGACGCGGACGAGGACGAGGACTCAGACGAGGACGCGGGCGCGGACGACGAGGGCGGGGAAGGCGCGGACGGGGAAATCCGGGCCGCCGAGGCGTGCCAGGCGATCCGGCGTGACCTCTACGTCGCGGTGCTGCCCTTCCTCGACGATCCGGACGACGCCGTGCGCAGGGCCGCGTTCGGGGCGATGGGGCACCTCATGCTCGCTCCCGAACTCACCGAGTTCCGGGGCGAGCAGGCCCGGCGGATGCAGTCCCTGGCGCACCTCGGCACCGCCGAAGAGCGGGCGGCGGCCGCGCTGACCATGGGCAACTGGGGCCTGGCGCCTCAGACGTTCCTCGCCGACCCCGACCCGTCGGTGCGCGCCGCGGCTGCCCTCGCGCCCGCGCTGGACCCGGACCCGAGGGCGCTGGCCGAGGTCAGGCGGGCGCTGGCCGATCCCGTCGCCGCGGACGGCTGGTTCGCCGAGCCCCTGCCGCAGCTGGACGGGATGCTCAGGTTCGCACTGATCAAGGCGCTGTTGCGGCGCACGCGGGAGTTCGAGGAGATCGTGCCCGAGGCGCTGGCCGTGGCCCGGATGACCAACGCCTACACGGTCGAGTCGGACTGGGGGCCGTTGCTGGAGCGCGCCTTCCCGGCGGGCCACATGTCAGGCCGGCCCCTGAGCACGGCCCAGCGCCGGTTCCTTCTGGCGATCGCGGACAACGACGAGTGCTGGGGCAGCGTCGCCAACCCGATGATCTGGTTCAGCAGGGCCGGCCTGCCCTACGACCGCGAGTCCCTGCGCTCGCTGGCGGCCATCACCTGACCGGTGCGGACCGTGCCGTCACGCCAGGCGGTGGCACCGGCCCGGCCCGACTGACCATCCACGGATGTCAGGGGCCGGTGCCGCGCCAAGCGGTGGTCGCCCTGGCGACGTCTTCGCGCGGACACGTCTGAAGCCGTTTGTGATACGTTCGGCGGCGCCGTGCGCCGCCGCGAACCGAGGAGGTGAGACCGATCAACGCTGTGACAGGTCGGGCCTCCCTCCCCCGCATGGCCTGGGGAGTGCCCGCGAAAGGCATCCCGAAAGGCTGAAACGCCATGCGCTTCACCTCTGAGACGTCGGCTGACGGCGTCCGCGAACAGCTCTTCACCCTCGGTCAGGTCCCCGGCGTGCTGTGGACGCCGGAAGGCGCCACCGGTACTCGTCCCCTCATCCTGATGGGACACGGCGGCGGCCGGCACAAGAAGGCCCCCGAGATAGTGGCCCGTGCGCGCCGCTTGGTCGCCGCGTGTGGTTTCGCGGTGGCGGCGGTCGACGTGCCCGGCCACGGCGACCGGCCGAAGGACGAGGAGTACGACCGGATCGCGACCGAGAACCAGGCTCGTGTGGTGGCCGGAGAGGAACTGGCTCCGCTGATCGCCGGTTTCCAGGCGCTGGTAGCTCGCCAGACCGTCCCGGAATGGCGGGCTGTCCTGACCGCGGTCCAGGAACTCGAGCACGTCGGCGCAGGTCCGGCGGGCTATTGGGGTGTGTCGTTGGGTTGCGGGCTCGGCGTGCCGTTCGTCGCCGCCGAACCCCGGGTCCGCGCGGCGGTGCTGGGCTTGGGCGGGGCGCTTGCCTCGGCCGAGGCCGCCGCGCGGATCACCGTCCCGGTGGAGTTCCTGGTGCAGTGGGACGACGAGCGGGTGCCGCGGGCCCAGAGCTTGGCGTTGTTCGACGCCTTGGGCTCGACGGAGAAGACGCTGCACGCCAACCCCGGCAGGCACGGGGAGATCCCGGCGTTCGAGCTGGACAGCACGCTACGGTTCTTCGCCCGGCACCTCGGCTGAGCCGCCGCCGGTGGTCCGCGACGCGCCGGTCGGGATCCCTTCCCGATCGGCGCGTCCGTCCCGACCCGTATCCCGCATGGTTCTGATCGCCTTGTCCAGGCCTGCGGTCCGCACTGGAGTCAGATCTCTACTCGTAGTGGTAGCGAGCCTGCAGGATGACGATCTCATCGTCCATGGGCAGGTACACCAGTCGGTGCTCTTCAGTGATGCGCCGCGACCACGCGCCCGCCAGCGCGTACTTCAGCGGCTCGGGCTTGCCGATGCCCTCGAAGGGATCACCCAACGCGTCTTCGATGAGCCGGTTGATCCGTTTGAGGATCTGCCGATCGGCCGTCTGCCAGTGGACGTAGTCCTCCCAGCCCTTCCCGGTGAAGGCGACCTTCACCGGGAAGCCTCGTCGTCCAGCAGTTCGTGCCTCTCGTGGCGGCCCGCGAGCGCCTCCTGGTACGACTCGATCAGTCGGCGAGCGTTGGCCGGAGAGCGTAGCAGGTAGGCCGTCTCCCGGAGGGCTTCGTACTCCTCCGCGGCCACCAGGTAGGCGTTTCCGCTCTTGGACACGATCTCCACGGCAGTGCGGTCGTTGTTGACCTCTTCGATGAGCGGGAACAGGCGTCGGCGGGCCTCGCTCGCGGTGATGGACATGACCCTCCCTTTAAGTGGTACAACTTTATGGTACCACTCGAAGGTGATCAGCACTCGATGACGTTCACGGCGAGACCGCCGCGTGAGGTCTCCTTGTACTTGTCCAACATGTCCCGACCCGTATCCCGCATCGTCTTGATCGCCTTGTCCAACGACACGAAATGCTGCCCATCCCCCCGCATCGCGAACCGCGCCGCCGCGATCGCCTTGATCGACGCCACCGCATTCCGCTCAATACACGGAATCTGCACCAACCCCCCAATAGGGTCACACGTCAACCCCAGATTGTGCTCGATCCCGATCTCCGCCGCGTTCTCCACCTGCGCCGGCGTCCCCCCCAACACCTCCGTCAACCCCGCCGCCGCCATCGAACACGCCGACCCCACCTCACCCTGACACCCCACCTCGGCACCAGAAATCGACGCGTTCTCCTTGAACAACACCCCCACCGCCGCCGCGGTCAGCAAGAACCGCACCACCCCGTCCTCATCGGCCCCCGGCACGAACCGCGAGTAATACGTCAACACCGCCGGCACGATCCCCGCCGCCCCATTCGTCGGCGCCGTCACGATCCGCCCCCCGGCAGCGTTCTCCTCATTCACCGCCAGCGCGAACAACCCCACCCAATCCATCGCGTGCAACGGATCAGCCTCCGGCGACTCGGCCTGCAACCGCCGATGCAACTGATGCGCCCGCCGCCGCACCTTCAACCCACCCGGCAACACCCCCTCCTTGGCGATGCCCCGCCGCACACACTCCGACATCACCCGCCACAACCCCAGGATCTGCTCCCGGATCTCCGCCTCCGACCGGCCGAACGCCTTCTCGTTCTCCAGCATCAACCCCGACACCGACAACCCGGTCGCCGCGCAGTGCTTCAACAACTCCTCGGCCGTCGAGAACGGATACGGCACCACCGTGTCATCCGGCTTGATCCGACCGGCCCCCGTCGCCGACTCATCGACCACGAACCCGCCGCCCACCGAGAAGTACACCTTCTCCCGCACCACCCGACCGGTGCCGTCCAACGCGGTGAACCGCATCCCGTTCGGATGCTCCGGCAACGAGATCTTCCGCTCGAACACCAGGTCCTCGCCCACCACGAACGGGATCT
>NZ_JBSGDV010000005.1:0-458548 GCF_053602555.1 Nonomuraea sp. NPDC004354
CGCCACATCATCCCCGAGCCTCGTGATCAACGGGCCAACCGGCGCAGGCGCGGCTCGGCGGGAGGCCGCCCGGTCGGGTTCGACGCCGAGCGGTACAAGAAGCGCAACGTGGTGGAGCGGGCGATCAACCGGCTCAAGAACTTCCGCGCGGTGGCCACCCGCTACGACAAACGCGCCTACATGTTCCTGGGAACCGTCACGGTCGCAGCCTTGGTCATCTGGCTCCGCACGTGATCCAGGAAACAGCTCCTAGAGCCGTCCGCTGACCCTGCGGCGCGGCTCTCGCCGTCCCCACGTTCGGCGTGCCGGTGATCACGCCGAGTACACGGGAGCATACGGTAACCGTTCGGGCGCGGATAGTCCTTTCATGGCAAGATGCGAACGATGTTCTGTGACGATTCGCTGAGCACCGCCCGCTTGTGTGGCTTCGCGGCACCCTGTCGGGCCGTTCGGCAGGAGTCCGTCGTCTTCTATCCGGGCGAGGAGGTCAGCCGCGGCTTGTGGGTGTCGGCCATCACCCGGCCCGTCTTGGTCGCGCACGGCCGCTGGGGTTGTGGCGCCGCAGGTCGGGCAGGGATTGTCGAACGCTGCGATCTCCTGCGCGCGGGATCCGTCAGGATCTTGGAGTGCCTTGGTTCGCTGTGAGGAGAACGGTAATGGGCTCCCTGGATGACGAACAAAGGTGCCGTGATCCCGTCGGCGTGGGTGACGGGGCTGCGCTCCAGGAGGTGCTCGGCGCGGGTGTCGGGGTCGCCGAGGACGGTGGCGACGAACGTCTTCCAGGTAGGAGGTGACGCCTTCGCCAAGGTGAGGAGGTTGCTGGGACCGCACATGGAAACACTCGCGGCCCACGGGTAGGGAAGGCGGGCCAGGCAGGACAGAGCAGCGAAGCCACCGTAGGAAGCACCCATGACGGCAAGGCGGTTCGGGTCGGCCCAGTCGAGGGTGTAGAGGTGTTGGACGGCGTGGTCCAGGTCGTCGAGGTCGATGCCGCCCCCGTCGCAGTAGATGAGCTTCTGGTGGGCGGTGCCGTAGTGGGTGGATCCGGCGAAATTGGGGGCCAGGATGGCGATTGTGGAGGAGATGCTGGTAGAGGCCGGAGCGGGCGTAGATGGGGCGTTCCTGGGATTCCGGGCCACCGTGGATGGACAGCAGAACTGGATGGGGGCCGGGGCGACGCGCCTCCATGCGGTCGCGCTCCCGGCGGCGGGCAGCGCGACGTGAGCGCATTCAACGTCAGCCATGCGAGACCAATCGGCGCGGAGCGAGTGCTCGCAGGCTGCTTGGCCGGCGCTGTCACCAGGACCCGCGCACCCCGCTCCGGAGGCCGATCCGCGATCTCTCCGTGGCCTGGCTCTTGTGCATCATCTGGCAGCCTCCTGCCCGCGTGGGGGCTCGAACCGCCCTGAGCGATGGCTTGTCAGCCCCGTCCAGCTACAACCGCATCACCGGCCCATGCGCCGAGCCCGCCACCCGGCGCGTCACCGACGCTGAAAGGACCGGCTCCATCGCCCCACCCCAGCCTGGACTCAAGATCCTCGCGCTGCAAGCGCAGGAAGAGGCCACCCGCCACGCCATTGGCCGTTCGGCTCCGGGCCCGTACCTGATGGGCGATCGTCGGCGCGCGGTACCTTTCATTATTCCGGTGTTGCTCAAGCCCCTATTCGACGCGTTCGGCGTTGGAGTCGTAGCCGCCCCCGTCCGGGTAGACCCAGGCTCCGGTGAGGCTGCGGCCGTCGGGGCTGAAGACGCCCTGGTAGTAGGCAGGGGAGCCCCGATCCCCGGCCCAGATGGTGAGGGTGTCGCCCTCTAGCTCATAGGTGTAGTCGAGGGTGCTGCCGTCATCGCCGTAGTAGCGAGACTTGATGTCGGCGCTGGGCTCGGCCATCAGCGTCCGTTCCCGGCCGATGATCTCGATGCCGTGTGCGCCGCCCAGGTGGACATCCTGCTGAAGGAAGAAGTCGTTCAGCCAGCGGTAGGTCACGCTTCCCTCGTGCCCTCCTGTGATCTTCCACGTACCGATGAGCCTGGCCAGGGCCTGCAGTGCTGGGTCGTTGGTCATCGCATCCCTCTCAGAGTGGGTCGTTACCTCTCCAGACCGGCCTCAGAAGGATCTCACCGGTGTCAAGAGCGTACAAGCCCGAGTAGCCCGACAGCGCGCATCCCACCACTCCGCCCGAGGAAGTGGTGCAGACCCGCGCGACACCTACCAGGTCCTCGGCCAGGTCGTACGGCTCCGCGACGAGCAACCCGGCCCCGACCTGACCGGCGCCCTGATCGCCGCCCCGCGCGACGACCCGGACATGCTCACAGAGGAACTGGTCGGCACCCCGTGGCTGAATGATCGCCGCTGGACATGAAGCCACCTCAGCCGGCTCCTCAACGCCGTCCGCGCCCTGCTCGCCCATCTCGCTCCGCTGGGAACGGCACGCCAGCGAGCCGTCGCCGATCCGGCGGGCAACGAGCCCGCCCACAAGATCTACACCAGGGTCAGGTTCCGGCTCGGCGATGCGCGTAGCCAGAGGAAGCCCCTGGAGGCTTGGGTCTGCGGACCAGCGGGATGCGGGCGGCGATCGCTGGGGTCGTCACGCTGCTCCCCTCTACGGCCAGTCGACGACGAGTCGGCTGTAAGTTTTGTCAATGACGAAGCGCGGGTCGCTGGCTTTCAGCATCTCCCGGGCGGTGCCGGTGGCCATGCGGAAGCCGGGGCTGGGGCGTTGTTGCCGTAGTCGCGGTCCAATCATCCGGCGATGTTGACGAGGCCGACGCTCTCATAGAAAAGGGGCACCGAGTGTGGCCGAGGCCGATGGCCGGCCAGGTGACAAAGCGCCGCAGGTCTTGCCGGTTTACCGTGCTGGAGCGCACTTCGCGCACGGCGGGATCGACATAGCGGTCGATCCACTCGGCGAGGCTGTCGGGCGTTTCGGTGAGGCGCTCCGAAACCGGGACACCCTTCGTGAAGTGATTTTGCTGCGATCCTGGCTGCCGCCCGACGCGGCGGAGTTGGAGCTGGGCGCGGGGACGTGGCCATGCGTCAAAGTCGTTCTTATGCTCCTGCTATCCGTCGAGATCAATAGGGGAGTGGCATCTTCAAGCTTTCAACGACAGTCACGCCGCAGCTATTCGCGCGGCTGGCGCAGGCATGGTCGATTCCCTCATTGGCGCTGCGCTCGTCGGCGCCGTCTGCTCTCCATAACGCGAAAGCCCCCTCCGAAGAAGGAGGGGGCTTTCGCGTTCGTCCTAGTGGGCGGCCTCGTACTGCTCGACCACGGACGAGGAGATACGGCCACGCTCGCTGACCTGAAGGCCGTGCGTCTTGGCCCACTGGCGAATTTCGGCGCTTTTCTCCCGGCTCATGGCAGTGCTGCCGCGTGAGCCACCGCGACCGGCTCGGACGCTGCGAGGCTGCACGACCTTCCGCGCCTTGACGATGTAGGGAGCGAGAGCTTTCTCCAGCTTCTCGCGGTTCGCTCCCGACAGGTCGATCTCGTAGTTCTCGCCGTCGAGAGCAAACTTGGTGGTCCGCTCAGCAGCAGTCCCGTCAAGATCATCAATGAAAGTCTGTACGATCTGTCTAGCCATTGATCGGTCCCCAAATCGGTATGCTAAGACGAGCTCAGCTGGCTTCTCCAACGCTATACCGTGCAGGCATAGCGGTAATCCATACTTCAACAGCCGTCGGCGTGTTGCACGAACCCTATACCTACGGAAGCGCTTGCCGGCAGACGACTTCAGCATTCTCGTGCTCTGCTTCTTTTGACAAGCTCGGGCAGTCATCATGACCATCAGCGGGTTGTGTGGCAGGGGGCGCCACTCACACACGAGCAGGCGCAGGCCGCCGAGTACAACGGAAGCAAGACAGCCGCGCGACCAAGATAGGGCCACATGAGGCGTGCCACCAACGCGAACCGGCAACTGAGCCGCGGGTGGCTGATCTGCCGGCATGTTCTCGACCGCGCGACGGCCGGGACTTTCTGGAGCCGTTGCTGGCCGATGGGTGGATTCTGGCCGCCATCGCTCGGCACGCGGTGGACCCGCTCGCTGAGCGCGTCGATCGAACCGTTCATCGCGGCGCCGCCGCGGCCGATGGTGCTCTTCTTGTTTGTGGAAGCAGGTCCTCAGGGTGAAGCCGTCGCCGGTGACGTAGGCAGCGGGCGCGCGGATGTGGCCGTGCTTGGCGTGGGAAACGCGCAGGGCCGCCGTGGCCACGCTCGCGGCCGCCCCCAGTGCATCCCGAGAGCCTCCAGCGCCTGGACATCGTCCACTGCGAGGGTATGAGTCGTTCTCGGGATGGACCCGCGACGCAGAAGGCTGTCGCAGGCTGACCATTCTCCACTGGTCACGCATCAGCTCAGCTCGCGCTCCTGAGGAGCAGGTCAAGATGGAGCGCCCGGAGGCAGAGCCGAGGACGAACGAGGCTGACCGGAGCCGATCAGCACCTACGCGCGCGTGAAATCACCGCAAACACGGCATGGCACACAACGATGTCGCCAAGGTGATCAGCGGCACCATAGGCTCGCCATCGACAATCGGCCTGACTCGCGCGAAGGAGTTGAACGCCGTGACGACGTTGCCCCTTTCGTCCGCCACCGGCACCGGCACCGGCACCGGGTCGGGTCGACTGGTGCTGCGTGATCCCGCGGTTAGGTCACGCTCGAATGTCCGGCCCCTCGCAAGTTCGTCGAGCGAGTCCCCGCCTCTGCCGAGCCGGCCAGCACCACAGCGCCCTCGGATAGCCGTGTCATCACGGATGGGACCGAAGGACCGGTCGACAGGGGTTGCGCACGACGCGCAGCCGGCCCTCGCCGCCGTCGTGAGCTCGTTCCAGGCATGGTGATCCGCAAGCGCGCCGCGCGGTCCGCGCAGCGAATCGACGTGATCCGCCTTCCCGAGGACGTCGTGGCACTCATCGACGCCCTCGAGCCTGGTGAGGAACTGGTGGTCACGCGTGACGGCGCGTCGATCGCGACGATCTCCAGCACCATCGACGTGGTGCAAGGCGCCATCGTCGATCGCGATGCGCCAGACGAGGCCGATGATCAAGCACCGATCGACTACGACAGTGTGACGGTCGTGGCCACCGCGATGGAGCTGTCGGCCGCGGCTCGGGTGGCGCTGTCGACCCAACTCGGCGCGGACTACGTCGTGCTCGACATGCACGCAGCTCCCAAGACAACCGACGTGCTGCTGGTACCGCCAGGCAGCCCGCAGTTGATCGGAGCGCTCCGATCGATGTTCCCGGAAGCTCGCGTCATCGTCACCGAAATCGAGGATCACGAGCTCGGAGTCAATTACCACGGTCCGGTCCGACGCCTGCTCAACGCCGGCGCTGATGCGTATCTACCTCCGGCGAGCCTCCCGCGCCTGGCCAGGCAGCTTGACTACACGCTCAATCACGCTCACGAGATCACCGGCGGGGCCGCCGCACCACTGCAGATCGCGGCGGGCACGGAGCCAGCAGGCCCCGACGACGAATAGTCCACCGCTTCTCCTGGAGAACGAGATCAGCTCGCCAGTCGGACGCCGGCCGCATCCGCCGACAACGCAAACAGCCCGCGTCCACCCCTGACTGCCTCGGCATCACCGTCGCCAGCCACATCCTCGGCTACGCGGTCCTGACCGCCACCGCAGAGATCCTCGCCTGACCGTCGAAGCCGTAGCTCCTCGATGAGCGGTTCGGTCAGCCCGGTCGCGACGCGCAGCCGTACACACTCGGCGACCAGTGGGGCCGGCGCGGGCAGGACACGGGTGCACAGCAGCCCCGAAGGGCCGGCCAGGTGCACCGGCGCGCGCGCCACCGGACGAGCGCAGCACCGTCGAGCCGGAGCTGACAGACCAGCGCACGGCACTGACCCCCGCCATCCACTGACACCACGGTGAACCCGGGCCCGCTGAGGAGGTGGTGCAGGTCCGCGACGGTGACACCAGCTACGCCCACACGTCTACGGCGGTCGCCGGCTCGTACGGGCCCGACGGCTCCCGGGGCCACGCCTGGGAGGGCCTGGCCGACGCAATCGCCTCTGCTCTCTGAAAGCCATCCCCGCGCGGTTCCCTATTTCCGACGACGTGGATCACCCCGATCTGGCCCAGATGACGCAAGGGACGGGCCGTCCGCTTGAGCGCGGGCGGCCCCTCGAGAGCCGGACTGGCCGACCGGGACGATGCCGCTGGCGCCGAAGAACTCGCTGATCGGGAGAGCATCCTGGTCGAATACCCGCGAGAGGGGGCTACTTCTTCGACTACTTGCGCCGCGAGCAGGAGCAGCTTCGGGAAGTCCCCCCACCAAAGCTCGCTCGTGTCATGAACAGCAAGAACTTCGCGACGACTCCGCACCACCCGGCGAGGAGATCGACTCGCCCGGCAGACGGGCAGCTGGAGCGGTCTGATGGAGGCACAGTCGACCTGGTTGCGGGCGGGGCTGCTGAGCACAGCCCGCCCGGCTCGGCCGAGGCGGTTGAGCAGCGATGGGCCGTTGCGATGAGGCGTCGCAGTGCCGCGTGGGCGGGTGGGCCCCACGTGGCCTTGCCGCCTGGGAGGCCGCGGACGCCGGCTTCTCCGATATGGATGCCGCCGAGGGCGCGGCGTACCGCCCATTCGCGTGCGCGGCGCAGGGTGGCGGCGTCCAGGGCCGGCTGGTAGGCGTCATGAAGGCGGTCGGCGGCGCCGTCCGGCAGCAGGTGGCAGCAGGTCGTCGCACTGCGGCCAGCGCCGGTAGAGCATGGGACGACTCGTGCCGGCGCGGGCGGCGACCGCTTCGTAGGCGGAGCCGTGACATCCCTGCTCGACCAGCACGTCCCATGCGGCGTCGTGGGGTTCGAGGCCGTGTCGACAGGATGCGCCGCCGCCTGCGCGTCGATCGCCCCGCGATCCGCCCCACTTAGGATCCACTTGCGTATCTTATCGCGCTGACTTACGGTGTCCACCATTAGATGCAGCTGTGTACTCTAAGGCCCTTCTAGAACAGGACGTGCTGATGGCCGACAACAGCTTGACCGGGAAGTCTCCAGGCGTGAGCACCACGACGATGCGGCGGATCCTGCCGATGGACATGGTGGAGCGGGGGCGTAACCCGTTCGATCCGCCGCCGGGGCTGCGGGGAGAGGGCGCGGTCCGGCCGCTGGATCTGCTCAATGGCGCGCGGGCGTGGCTGGTGACGGGGTTCGAGGAGGCCCGTACGGTGTTGTCGGACGCGCGTTTCAGCGCCGACAAGGTGCGCCATCGGGACGCGACGTCGCCGCAGCCACACAAGACGGCCGGGACGGCGGAGCGGGAGGACGGGCTCTTCGTCTTCATGGACCCGCCGGAGCACACCAGGTTGCGGCGGCTGCTGACGGGTCAGTTCACGGTGCGGCGGATCCGGGAACTGGAGTCGCGAGTGACGGAGATCGCGGTCGAGCACATCGAGGCGATGAAGGCGGCGGGCACCAAGGCCGATCTGGTGCCGGCGTTCGCGTTGCCGCTGCCGTCGCTGCTCATCTGCGAGTTGCTGGGCGTGGACTACGCCGACCGCGCGGAGTTCCAGGAACGTACGGCGGTCGGGCTTAGCGCGAACTCGACCCCGCAGGAGGTGGCCATGGCGCGCGCCGGGCTGTCTGCGTTCATGCGGCGGCTGGTCTCCGTCAAGCGCTCGAACCCCGCCGACGACCTGCTGTCAGGGCTCATCCACGACACCGATCCGCCCCTGACGGACGCGCAGCTGGTAGATGTCGCACTCGTCCTGCTCAACGCGGGCCATGAGACCACGGCGAACATGCTGGGTCTGGGGATGTTCGCGCTGCTGGAGCATCCCGACCAGCTCGCGGCGCTGCGTGCCGATCCAGGCCTGATCGACAACGCGGTGGAGGAACTGCTGCGGTTCCTGTCGATCATCCAGCTTGGGGTCAGCCGGGTCACCACGGAGCCGGTGACGCTGGGTGGTGTGGACATCCCGGCCGGCGCGACCGTCGTGATCGCCACGCCCGCGGTCAACCGGGATCCGCGGCACTGGCCCGCTCCCGACGCGCTCGACCTGCGCCGCTCGCGTACTCCGCACCTGGCCTTCGGGCATGGGGTTCACCAGTGCCTGGGTCAGCAGCTGGCCCGGATCGAGATGCGGATAGGGCTGGGCGAACTGATCTCCCGTCTACCGGATCTGCGCCTGGCGGTGCCGGCCGAGCAGGTGCCGGTACGCAACGAGATGCTCATCTTCGGCGTGCAATCGCTGCCGGTCACCTGGTCCTGAGACGGCCGAGGGAAAGGGCACCCACGAGCTACAGCGGGAGCCGGGTGGCGATGGCCGCGACCCGTCGATGCGCCCCACGGCAAGGCTGCCGATGCGGCTCAGGATTTGATGGATAGGTCCTTGCCTACCTGTTCCAGGTCGGTTTCCCAGATCCACAGCCGGTGCGGGGGCGGCACCCGGTGGTAGCCGTAGGCCGACCTCGGTGAGGGTCCGCAGGTTCACACACACGCGCTGGTAGGCCTGACCGCTCGCCTCGGCCGCCGCCTTGCCCGCGGCCAGGTGCCGCGTGGCGGCGTCAGGGGGATCGGGGCTACCAGACAGTCGCGCAGCGCCTGGTGGGGGAGCGCGTTGTAGGTACCGTCCAGCCGCCGCGCCTCGGCGCTCCAGAGCAGGTCTTGTTGTCGGTTGACCGACGCTTCGGGGAAGCCGTGGGACGGCCAATCAGAAAGCGTGAACATAGGTGGTGACAGCCTTGAAGGTGGTGAAACCGGCGCGCTCATAGATCGCGACCGCGCCGGTTTCGTTGGCGGCGTCGACGCTCAGCCCCGCCGTCGCGTACCCCTGCGCCTTGAACGAGGCGAGGGCATGTGCGATCAGTGCGCTCGCTATGCCCCTGCCGCGCCACTCCCCGATAGTCCCGATGATCTGGACCCAAGCCTCCCGTACGCCGGTGGCCACGATGTCGACCTCGCGGCAATGGGTCAGCAAGCAGCCCACCGCCTTACCGTCCGCCGTCGCCAGGAACGAGGATTTAGGGCGGAAAGCTGCTGTGCCGGTGATGAGGCGCTTCCAGCTCTCAGGTGTATGCGGCGTGCTGCCCCAGTGGTCATGGAAGGCGGCGTTGCGCACCTCGCGCGCCTGCTCGTCCAGCCCCGGTGTCCAGGTGACAATCGTGACCGCATCGGGAACCCGGGGCGGTGGGATCGGCACGGCTAGATCGCGCCGCTTGCCTTGGAAGACGCGGGCGGCTTCGAATCCTGCCTCGCCAGCGAGTTTGGCCAGGTCATGGTTGCCGTCATCGACGTGCAGGTGAAGGTGGAGTGGTTTCCCGGGATGGCATCTTTCGTGCAGGACGGGTGCCGTTCTGAGCGACCAGTCGATGATCTGCCGGCCGTATCCGCGCCTGCGATGGCCGGGATGCACGCCGCCGCCCCATAGATCCATCACGTGGACGGGATCCGCCGCCTGCCTGACCGGGACCAGCCCAAGCGCGACGATCCGGCCGCCCTGCCTGGCGGCGAGCGTACCCTCCGGCAGGTCAAGCAGCGGGTTGGCCAGACGCTCTGCCATCTGCTCCACGGTGACCGGGCTGCCCGTCCTGTCCACCGCTTCGACCGCGGTGGCGAACTCAGCCCAGGCCGGGGCGTCGCGCGTGGTGAGCGGCCCCCACTCCACGTCCATGATCTCAGGCTAGGGCAAAACGGTTCCGTCAACTCAACCCCCGCACCGCTACCAGGTGATCGACCAGGGAACCCATTCGCCTGGCCCTTGATCACCCGAGGCCAGGGACCGCCCTGCCGGGGAAAGGCCTCGAGCGTTTGCCGTCAGGCCCAGAGCAGCAGCACACCCACCATAAGAACCGCGCTGGCGGCGTACGAGACCTCCGAGCGGTTCGACCATGAACGACAGCCCCGCGTTGGCACAGCGCGGCACCTCCGACGGCGAGCATGTGTCTCTGGTGCGCCTGGACCAGCGAGCAATCAAACCTGATTGCCGCCACCAGCCTCGTCATGCACAATCATCGCCGTGATCTCTCAACGCCGTGACCTCGACCGATCGGACATCACCACACTCATTAGGGATCACCGTCTTGAGCTATGTCATACGCGAATATCGACCAGCGGATGAGGCTTCTTGGCTCCGCTGCCGAGTGCTCGCCTTTCTGGGCACCGCCTACTTCGACGCCGTTGAAAAGAGCAAGCCCCACATCCCCGCTCCGGGCTTCGAGTTGATCGCAGTCGCAGGAAGTGGCGTCGTGCTCGGGATTCTGGACGTCACTGTCGACGGCGAACTGGCCACCATCGACACCGTCGCAGTTCATCCCGACCACCAGTACCGAGGTATCGGCCGCGCGCTCCTGGGGGAAGCTCTCCGCCGGGTCGCCGCGCTCAACGTATCGACGCTCGATGCCTGGACCAGGGACGATCCCGGCACATTGCGTTGGTATCGCGCCAACGGCTTCTCCGAGAGCGAGCATTACCTGCACGTCTACGCCAACTACTACACCGACGCAGAGGAGCCTGATCGCGCCATCGGCAACCGCCGACCAGGTCTTCGGCCTATCGCGCTCTTTCTGCACGCAAAGCTGCAGGAGGAGCAGTCGATGCGTGAGCAGTTCGCTCGTGTCCACATCTGCCGACGGTTCATGATGGAACTCTGAGACGCACGCGATACTGCCCCGGCGGGGTCGGTGGTGGTGGCGCTGATGGCCTGCGGCCGCCTCGAGGTGTTCGACGACGACGTGATCGCCTACGCCTGCACTCTGCGCGCCTGCGGCGTCCCAGGGCCCGAGATCGCCCGCAAGCTCGTCATCCCCAGCGGCAAGAACAAAGGCCGAAACCCTTCCGTAGCCCGCCTCTGCCGCATACTCGCCGACGACGGGCGCTTCGTCCTGACATCCTGCGTCGACACCGGCCCGAGCGGTGGGTCGTCCGGATCGCATCGACCGGTTCATCGAGCGTCCTGACCCCTCGCGATCCGGAGTAAGTCGTTGCCGCTGTTCGGCCTACGGTCGCCTGCGAAGTCATCAGATCCGGCCGGGCCCCCTGCACCGGCGGGTCTCTGGCGCTTCCTCTATTCCGTCTCATGTGAGGTCTCGAGGCTGAGCTGTACGGACTGGACCGGGTTGAAGGGCCGGTTCACGTGGACATCGCTGAGTTGACGGCCTGACCAGCGCGAAAAATGCGCCACAGGTCGGGACGGGTTCGGTGGATTTCGTGATTGCCGCAGGATGGGGTGGCACCGTTAGGATACGACTGTATCCATTCGAAGGGGATGAGGTCAGCCATGCGCACACCCGACCGGCCGTCAGCCTTCACCAGCGACTCTGCCCGTGACAGGTACTACGCCGTCTATGACCGAGTGCTCGGCGAGCTGTGGCCGGTGCCGGTGGACGCCATCGACGTGGAGACCCGCGCCGGCATCGTGCGGATCCACCGGGCCGGGCCCGCCGAGGGGGATCCCGTGGTCCTCCTGGCCGGTGCCGGCGGGAACGCGCTGGCCTGGTACCGCTACATCGAGCCGCTGGCGCGCACGCGCCCGGTCCTTGCCGTCGACCCGCTCGGCGAGCCCGGCCGCTCGGTTCAGACGCAGCCGCTCGCGACCGGTGCCGAGGTCGGTGGCTGGATCACCGACGTACTGGCCGCAGTCGGAGCCGAGCGCGCACACGTGGCGGGTTTCTCTGCCGGCGGCTGGGCCGCAGTGGAACAGCAACTCGGCGGGGGCGGCCGGGTCGCGGCGCTGACGCTGGTGGACCCGGGCGGCTTCGCGCCGTTGCCCAGGCGGTTCATCCGGTGGGCCCTTGCCGGCGCCATCGCCTCCATGCTTCCCCGGACGCTGCGACACCGCATGGCCGGCGTAGCGGACAACGGGGTGCTGCGCGAGGATGGGCTGGTGGAGCTGATGCGGGCCGGCTGGTCCTTCCGCCGGCGTGTGCCCATCCCGCCCGCCTACACCGACGAGCAGATACGCGAGGTGTCCGTGCCCGTGCAGGTGCTGCTGGGCGCCCGCAGCGCGCTGCTCGACGCGCAGGCGCTGGCCGCGCGGCTGGCCGACATCGCGCCGTCCTGGCGCGTGGAGATCGTGCCCGGCACCGGACATTCGCTGCCCGTCGAAGCTCCGGACCTGGTCGCCGAGCGGATCCTCGCCTTTCCCGGCCAGGCGCGGCCCGGGACCGCAACGCCGAAGCACAGCACGGACAACAGGTAGGAAACGGGCATGCCCCGACAGGTGGATCATGATGAGCGGCGGCGCCAGTTGACCGAGGCGCTGCTGCGCATCGCCAGCACCCGCGGCCTGCAGGCGGTGTCGATGCGTGAGATCGCCGCCGAGGCCGGAGTCTCGCTGCGCGTCGTCCAGTACTACTTCACGAACAAGCTGGCCCTGCTCGAGTCCGGCCTCACCGAGCTGGGTGCCCGCATGGACCGCCGGGTCAAGCAGCGGGCCGGCGCCGCCGCGGGCGAGCTGACACCACGCGGCGTTTTCGCCGCCGTCCTTGGCGCGATCCTGCCCTTCGACGAGCAGAGCAAGCTGGACTCTATGGCCTGGACCGCCTACTACACCGCCGCCCTCACCGACCCGGCGCTCGCCGCGGTCGGGCTCACCTTGCCCAACGCACTGGAAGACTTCCTCACCGTACGGTTGACCGCCGCGCAGCAGGCCGGGGACGTCGCCTCCGATCGCGACCCGCGCACCGAGGTCGCCACCCTTCTGGCTCTCGCCAATGGCCTGACCGCCAGCGTCCTGGGCCGGCAGCGCAGCCACGAGGCCGCCGTCGCGATCATCGATTACCACCTCGACCGCCTCTTCGGGCCGGCGGCCACACGACGGCCGCCCCCGGACTGAGCCGCACCGACCCGGGCTCCTCACCTGCACCCCGACCAGCCGTTCGGTGTCTTCTTCAACGCCGACCTGCTCGAACAGGCCGGGCAGAGCGTGCCGGCGAAGGGACGGGCCAGGGAGGAGGCCGTCAAGATCGCGTCAGCCGTACAGGAGAAGACCGGCAAGCCATGCCTGCCCCTCGGCGCCACCGGTGACCGTGGTCCAGGTCTTCAAGAACGTCGGGCTCAACATGGAGCTCTTCCTGGCGGCGCTGCAGGGCGTGCCACAGGAACTGTTCGAGGCGGCCCGGCTGGACGGCTACATCGCCGTCGTCGTCACCGTCGGCACGCCGGCGGTCTCCACGCTGGCCGGCTACGCCTTCGGGTGGGTCCGCTTCCGCGGCTCGAACGTGCTGTTCGTGATCGTGCTGACCGGCTTGCTGATCCCGAGCGAGGTCACGATCGTGCCGCTGTTCCAGCTCTTCCACGGCGGGGGCCGACCGACACGTACTGGCCGCTCATCCTGGTGCCGGTACTGGGCGCTCCGAGCGTGCTCGCCACCTTCATCATGCGGGCCTGGCCCACACCGGTCTGAAGGGGTGACGGACGCCGACCGACGCCGAGAAGCCTGGCGGCGGTCGGAGTGCCTGCACTGTTGGAGGGATCATGGACGGGTGAGGGCGGAGATGCTCGCGGATCTGTCGGCGGCCGATCCCGGTATGCGAGCCGAGGCGCTGCGGTGGTTCGCGACGCACGGGGACTCCGGCGACGCGGCGGTCGTGGTGCCTCTCGTGCAGGATCCGGGCGAGTTCGATGATCGGGACCATGACGATCTGCCCGAATCGGCTCGGACGCGCGTCCGGATGGTCGCCCTCGAAGCGCTCGCCCAGCTGCGGGCACCGGGGATGTTCGCCGGGGTGTTCGATGATGCGCTTCAGGATGACGATCTCCGGGTTCGCGCGCGGGCCGCGCTGGGCGCATCGGCGGAGGCGCTGGTGGCGCGGCTCGCCGTTGAAGGCGGTGCGGTACCGGATCGCGGTCGAGCTGCTAGCCGGTGACGTAGGCCGTGACCGGGCGGTCGCGGCTCTCGAACAGCTACGCGGCGGCGGCGATCGGGCAGCGGTCGCCGCCGCCTTCGTCCTCGACGCGGCGACACGCCTCTCCTAGCCCGCCGGCAGACCGCGGCGGCCCGGACCGGCTGGGATCCGGTCCGGCGAAGGTGGTCGGCCAGGCGCCAACCCCAGTGTCACGCGCCGGTGAGCAGCTCCGCCGCCCTGCGGGCGATCTCGTCGGCCGGTACGTCCCTGACGTGCTGGTTCAGTGCCCATCGGTGGCCGTAGGGGTCCAACAGCTGGCCGGTCCTGTCGCCCCAGAAGGCGTCGTGCACCGGCTCGAAGACCTCCGCGCCCGCTGCCATCGCCCGCTCCCACGCCGCGTCGACGTCGGCGACCGGGACGTGCAGGGCCGCGGAGGTGGCGCTGAGCCCGATGGGGGCGCGCATGCCCCTGCCGGGCATCTCGCCCGCCACGGCCAGGGTGGTGTCGCCGAGGCGGAGTTCGACGGTCAGCGTGGTGCCGTCGGGGAGGGTGAGCCGACTGGTCTCCCTGGCGCCCAGCGCCTCGGTGTACCAGGCGGCGGCCTGGTCCGCGTCGGTGACGACGAGGTGAATCGCGACGTGTGTCATGGCAAGACCATACACACTGTATGGACAACACGTCCATACAGTGTGTCCGGACACTCCGTGCGTAGGATGAGGCGCATGTCACGCCCGCGTTCACCCCGTCGATCCGACGCCGCACCCGCCTCCGCCGACCTGCGCGAGCGGATCCTGACCGCCACCCGTGACCTGCTGGAACGGCACCGCTTCGACACCCTGAGCGTGGCCGACATCCTCACCGCGGCCGAGGTCTCCCGCGCGAGCTTCTACTTCTATTTCCCAAGCAAGCAGGCCGTGCTCGGCGAGCTCGTCCGGGAGGCCGTCGCCCAGGGGCAGCAGGCCGCGCAGCCGTGGATCGGCCACGAGCAGGAGCCGGTGGCCGCGCTGCGATCAGGCGTGAGTGACGGCGCCAGGCTGTGGCGCGACAACGCGGGTGTCCTCATGGCGATCGTGGAAAGCTGGGGCTCCGACGCTGACCTGCGCGCGCTGTGGCTGGCGCAGATGGACCTGTTCACCGACGCCGCCGCGGCCCGCATCCAAGCCGACCCGCGGGCTCTCGAACGGCTCGGCGACGTGGACGTCCGCGCGGTCGCGGCGTCGCTGACCTGGTTGGGCGAACGGCTCTACTACCTCGCGGCGAGGGGCGTCCCGCCGTTCGACGACGAACAGGTCCTGGTGGACACCCTCACCAAGGCCTGGACCTCGCTCCTCTACGGCGACGACGCCCCCCGCTCCTGAAGGCGGCAGAAGCCCGCCCCGCCGCAGTCCGCCCGGCCCTGGCCGGACCGGCCGGCGCAGGAGCGACCCGGCGTCCGCCGAGCCGGCGCACCGGAAGGTCGCGGCGTTGCGCGTGCCCACGCGGCATAGCTGCCGGGCTCGCGGCCGAGGCCCCGCTCGACATCGGGGCTGACGCGCTGTCTCGGCCGGGCTCGTGTGTCTCTCCTGACCTGTGACCACCGCGACCGGGCTGCGGCATGCCGCGGGGTCAGCGGGCGAGCAGGTCCCGCAGAGCTCTGCTGATGTCCGCGGGGGCTTCCTCGGCCATGAAGTGGCCGCAGCTGACGGTGCTGTGATGGAGGTCGGGCGCCCAGGCGCGCCACAGCGTGGCCGCGTCGAAGCCCAGGACGGCGCCCCAGTCCTGCTGGAGGACGGTGACCGGCATGCGCAGGCGGCTGCCGGCGTCCTTGTCGGCCTGGTCGTGCTCGACGTCGATGGTGGCGGAGGCGCGGTAGTCGGCCACGATCGAGGGCACCGCGTTCCGGCAGGCGTCCAGGTAGGCGGCGCGGATGTCGGTGGGGATGGCCTGGGGGTTCTGGTGCCAGATGTCGAGGAAGTGGCCGAAGAAGGCGTCAGGAGCCGCGGAGATCATCTGTTCGGGAAGGCCCGGAGGCTGGGCCATGAGGTAGAGGTGGAAGCCGATGGCGGCGGTGGTGCCGTGCATGACCTGCCACATGTCCAGGGTGGGCAGGACGTCCAGGCAGGCCAGGTGAGTGATCGCCGCGGGGTGGTCGAGGCCGGCGCGGAAGGCGACCAGGGCGCCGCGGTCGTGTCCGGCCAGCGCGAAGCGGTCGTGGCCGAGGGCGCGGGCCAGGGCGACGATGTCGGCGGCCATGGCGCGCTTGGCGTACGCGGTGCCGTCAGCCGTCCCGGCGGGCTTGTCGCTGGCGCCGTAGCCGCGCAGGTCGGGGCAGATGACGGTGTGGTCGGCCGCGAGGTCGGCTGCGACGTGCCGCCACATCAGGTGGGTTTGCGGGAAGCCGTGCAGCAGCACGATCGGGCTGCCGGTGCCGCCGACTGCCGTGTGGAGGGCGACACCGTCGGCGACGGGGACGCGGTGGTAGTCGAAGTCGGGAATGGTCGGTGCCATGGTGAGCCGTTCTTGTTCACTCGAAGGGCGCCCGCCGGTCGGCGGACATCATCGAGCGTGCCGCCCGCGAATCAGCATCCGGTCAGCGCGTACCGTGAGGGCCGGAAGCGCGCTGGGGAGGTGAGGGGATGGAGCGGGTCACGTTCGGGGTGCTCGGCCCGGTGGTGGCCTGGGACGGCGGCGGTGCCGCCGTGGCGTTGAAGGGCCCGCGGCACCGCGCGGTGCTCGCGCGGCTGATCATCGCCCGCCGCCGCGTGGTGCCCCTCGCCCGCCTGGTGGAAGACCTGTGGGACGAGCCCCCGAAAGGTGCGGCCGGCGCCGTGCAGACCTTCGTCGCAGACCTGCGCCGCGCTCTGGAGCCGGACCGGCCGCCGCGGGCCCCCGCCCGGTTGCTCGTCACGGAGGGGCCCGGGTACGCGCTGCGCGCGGCGCCGGACGGCGTCGATGCCTGGCGGTTCGCGGCGGCGGTCGGCGCCGCGGCGTCGTCGCCGCCTGCCCAGGCGCTGGAGCAGGTGAAGGAGGCGATGGGATGGTGGCGAGGACCTGCCTACGCCGAGTTCGCGCAGGAGAAATGGGTCGGCGGTGAGCGCTCCCGCCTGGCCGAATTGCGGCTGCAGGCGGTGGAACTGCAGGCGCAGGCCCGGTTGGACCTCGGACTGGCCGCCGAGGCGGTGCCTGACCTGGACGCGCACCTCGTCGAGCACCCTTGGCGCGAGGATGCGTGGCGGCTGCTGGCGCTGGCGCTGTACCGCATGGGCCGCCAGGGCGACGCGTTGAGCGTGCTGCGCAGGGCCCGTACGACTCTGGCCGATCAGCTGGGGCTGGACCCGGGCCCGCGGCTGCGCCGTCTGGAGGCGGACATCCTGGCCCAGGATCCACTCCTGGACGCTGCGCCCGGCCCGGTGCCTGCGGCGGCCCGGCTGTGGGAGCAGGCCACGGCGACGTACCACCGTACGGTCGCGGCCGGGGCTCGGACCCGGCTGGAATCGACGGTCGGCCTGCTCCGGAACCTCGCCATGACCGGAGGCGGCGGTCTTCGGGCGGCGCGGGAGCACCGGCTGGCGGCGGTCATGGCGGCGGCGGAGTTCGGTGACCCCGAGCTGACCGCCCGGGTGATCGGCGCCTTCGACGTGCCCGCCATCTGGACCCGCAGCGACGATGCGCAGCAGGCGGAGCGGATCGTGGCCACCGCCGAGCGCACGCTGGCCGCCTTGCCCGGCGATCCGTCGTATGACACGGCACGCTGCCGCCTGCTGGCCACGATCGCGCTGGAGATGCGCGGCACCCGCTCAGAGCGCGGACCGCAGGCCGCACGCGAGGCGGAGGAGATCGCCCGCCGCCTGGACGACCCGGCGCTGCTCGCGTTCGCTCTCAACGGGGTGTACATGCAGTCGTGCACCCGGGCGGGCCTGGCGCCGCGGCGCGACACCGTCGGCGCGGAGCTCCTCGCGCTGGCCACCCGGCACGGTCTGGTGACCTGCGAGGTGCTCGGGCACCTGATCCGGTTGCAGGCCCGCAGTGCGCTCGGCGACTTCCGGGCGGCGGACGCACACGCCGCCGCAGCGGACCACCTGGCGGAGCGCTACGAACGGCCGCTGGTGGGTTGCTTTACCGACTGGTATCGCGCGCTGAGGTTGGCTGCTGTCGGGCAGCCCGCGCAGGCGGAGGCCGCTTACCGGGTCGCCGCCACGCGGCTGGAGGGCGCCGGGATGCCTGGGGTGGAGCAGGGCCTGCTGCCCTTGGCGCTGTTGTGCCTGCGTCTGGTGGACGGCACCCGGTCCGCGCTCGAGGCGGCCGAGCAGGTGGACCTGGAAACCGACTGGGGCCCCTACCGTCCCTGGGCCGAGCCCTTCGCCTTGCTGCGCGGCGGGCATCGCGCCGATGCCCGGGCAGCGCTGCGGGCGCTGCCCGAGCCGCCCGCGGACCTGATGTACGAGGCGCTGTGCTGCCTGCAGGGCGTGGTCGCCCTGGAGGTGGGCGATCAGGTCGTGCTCGCCCAGGCGCGCGCTCGGCTGTTGCCTGCCGCCGGTCAACTGGCGGGCGCGGGCAGCGGCATGATCACTCTCGGGCCCGTCGACAGGTGGCTCGCGGCCTTCACCGCTGCGCTCGGTCCTTCGTCGTCACCGGGTGCGCGAACATGAGCTAGGCCGCGACCAGGCTCCAGGGGCGTGGGCGAGTTGCGCGCGCCGTGAGACGGCCGACCGGATGGCCGCCCGTCTCACGACCCTCGGGCTGCGTGCCCGCGGTCGCACGGACTCGTCACCGGAGCGGCGCGGCCGTAGGCGCGGGCCCGTACTTTATGCGCCAGGCCGGGCGCCGGCTGCGCACGGCTCAAGGTCCGGTTCCCCGGCGAGGCCGGGATCGCTGAGGGGAGACCGCGTTCGGGCGGGCGCGCGGCGGGACAGCAGGTATCCGGTCAGCGCGGCGGCGAGGCCGGCCAGCCCGGCCGCCGCGAAGCCGCCCGCCGGCACGGAGACGTCGATCGCCACCCCGACGAGCGGGGATCCGAGCGCGAAACCCGCGCTCGCCGCCGAGGATTGCAGACCTGTCGCCTCGCCCCGCACGCTGGCCGGCGCCAGCCGGCTCACCGCGTCGGCCACCGTGGAAAGGGTCGGCGCGGTGAGCAGCCCGGCGCCGACAACGGCCACGCACAACCAGGGCCAGTCGTGGGCGAGCCCGGCGGGAATCGTCACGAGCCCGAGCAGGCCGAGCAGCAGCCACGTGGGCAGCGGCCGGGACAGCGCGCCGTAGACCAGCCCGCCGGCGACGGAGGCCGCGCCGAACACGGCTATGACCACGGCGGCCCAGGACACCTGGCCTGCCTCTTCGAGCGTGGCGACGATGGCGAGATCGACGCCGCTGAGCAGCGTCGTGGTACCGAACGCCATCGTCAGTACGGCGATCATGCCGGCGCCCAGCCACTCCCGGCGTGGGGGCCGTCCGGCCGCGCCGGCATCCGCCTCGTCCTCGGCCCGCAGCGGCGGGTTGAGCAGGGCGATCCCGGCTCCGCCGGCCACGATCGCGGCGCCGACCCCCCACGCCACCACACCGGGGGACATGGTCGCCGCACACAGGATCACCACCGCCGGGCCCACTATGTACGACAGCTCGCCCTGCACCGATTCCAGCGCGAACGCGGCCCGGCGCTGTCCCGCCGTCGTCATCGCGGCGATCGCCTGCCTGGTCACCGGCTGGGCCGGCACCATCAGCAGACCCGCCGCGAAGGCGGCGCCCAGCAGGATCCCGTACGGCAGGAGCGGCACGCTCAGCCAGAACACGGCCTGCAGCGCGACGGTGGCCAGCAGCACGGTACGCAGGCCGCGCCAGTCGATCATGCGGCCGAGCAGCGGCCCGCCCAGCGCCACCCCGGCGGTCAGAGCCGCCGCGACGCCACCCGCTGCCGCGTAGCTCATGCCCAGGCCCAGCACGACATACATGGTCAGCGCCATCACGTCAGCCGTGATCGCGGCACGGGCGAGCAGCGAAACGCCCAGCAGCGACGCCATCCCTGGCACGGCGAGTACCTGTCGGTATCTGGTCACCTGCGCGACGCTAGGTCATCCGTTATGCCATAGGAAGTGGCTAATTCGTTGGGGCTGGCATAATCAGTGCTTATGGCCCGAGATCTTGAGATCACGTTGCTGCGGTCGTTCGTCACCGCCGTGCGGGCGGGCAGCATCAGCCGCGCCGCGACGGCGCTCGGACACACCCAGCCCGCGCTCAGCCAGCAGTTGCGCAAGCTCGAGAGCACCGTCGGCCGTCCGCTGCTCTACCGGTCGCCATCGGGCGTCTCGCCCACCAGGGCCGGTGAGGAGCTCCTGCCGTACGCCGAACGCATCCTTTCGCTCTCCGCACAGGCGCTCACCGAAACCGGGCGCGCGCTGACCGGCCGCTGCGGCGTCGGGTTGCTCGAGGACCTCGCCGCGTCCCAGCTTCCGCAGGCCCTCGCCGACCTGGCCCGGCTGCACCCCGGCGCGACGCTGGAGGTGCTCAGCTGTTCCAACGCCGCGATGCGGGAGGCCTACGACACCGGCCGCGTCCAACTCGTGCTCGACGAGGTGCCGGACCTCCCCGGGCCGCCGCGCTGGACGGTGCGCCGCCCGCTGGTCTGGGCGATCGGCCAGGGTGTGGACGTGGCTGCCGATCCGCTGCCGGTGGTGCTGTTCTCGAACACGTGCTCCTGGCGTACGTCGGTGCTGGAAACGCTGGAACGCGCCGACCGGCCCTGGCGGGTGGCGTTCGAAAGCAACAGCCTGGTCGGTGTGCTCGCCGCGCTACGGGCCGGGCTCGGCGTCGCGGCGCTCATGCCCGCGAACCTCGAGCCTGCCATGGCCTGCCACGACGCGGACGCCCTGCCCGCCCTGCCGGACGTCGAGCTGGGTCTCGCACGGCACCCACGGACCAAGGGTGATCCGCTGATCGATGCTGTGGAGACCGCGCTACGACGCATGATCTGAGTTTCCCGGCCGGTCAGCGTTATCGGGTCCCCCGGCTGCCCGGAGTGTTCGGAGCCCGTCCTGGCGCTCGCCTTCAGCGCCAGGCTCTGATCTCCTCGGCCAGTCCCTTGAGGGACTCGACCGGGTGCTCGACCTCCGTCCAGGGCGGCGTGAGATCGGTGGGCTCGAAGCGGGGCACCACGTGGAGGTGGAAGTGGAAGACGCCCTGCCAGGCCGTCTCGCCGCTGGCGTGCCAGAGATTCACGCCAGGAGCCCCGAGGGCGCCGACGATCCGTCGGGACACCTCGACCGCGGTCCGCATGACGTGTGCCGCCGTCTCCGCTGGGATCTCCCCCAGGTCTCGGTGGTGCGCTCTTGGGACGACCAGGGTGTGCCCCCTGGTGGCCTGGGCGATGTCGAGGAAGGCGATGGCGTGCTCGTCCTGGTGGATGGTCTGCGACGGCTCGGTGCCGGCGACGATGCGGCAGAAGACGCAACTCATGACCGGCATGATCACAGCAGGCCGAGCCTGCCGGCAAAGGCGTTTCAGACAGTGATGGCCACTGCTCAGGCCGGCCGGCACCCGGGCGGTGTGTCCGGGAAGGGCGCACGGGTGCCGGCGGGATGCGCTACCGGGCCTCTCAGGCCGCCGAGCCGGTGATGCGGAACGGCACCTCGGCGATGTTCGACATCACGCCGAGCTCGCGCAGGTCCTCGGCGTCGATGCGGCCGTCGCCGGTGAGATCCTTCACCGTGTCGGGTGCGTCGTCGAGCACGCCGTTGCGGTTCAGGTCGGCCACGACCGCGACGGTGAGCACGCTACGGACGTCCTTTCCGAACAGCGGCTTGCCGACCAGCCAGGAATCCCACAGCTTCACCGCGCTGCCGGCCTCGTCCCGCCCGGCCACGCCGGTGACGTTGAACAGGTTGGCCAGGTTCGTGCCCGGTCCTGAGAAGCCGGTCGTCGTGGAGAGCAGCACCACGAGGCCGGGCAGCTTGTCGTCCTTGCCGGGGCCGAACGTCCCTGTCCCACCCTGGGGGCCGGTGACCTGCGGTCCGCTCCATCCGGCCGCCTTCAGCCCGTCGCGGTAGCCGACGGAGAGCTCCACCATCCAGGCGGCACCTTCCACACCGGTCGCCGTGTCGGCCTTCGGCGAGTGAACCTGCACGTGGGCGCGCCGCTCGGACCCGCTGTCCCGCTGGGCCAGGGCCGGCACCGCGAGGGTGGCGGCGGCGGTCACGGCGACTCCGAGCACCGCTGTCCGGACAACTGCTCGCATGGTTGTTCCCTTCTCTGTCGCTGATGACGAGGGGGTGTACGGAGGCGAGGCGGTCGGTGTTCACCCGACAATGGATGAACGCCGCAGCGATGTGTTCCGTATGTCCATCGGAACGGCAGGGCAGGAGGAGACGTGCGGCTGGATGACGAGACCACCTTGCGGGCGGTCTATGACGACTACGGAGGCGAGTTGTTCGCCTTCGCCAGGAGGTCCCTGGGCGACACGGGGTCGGCCGAGGACGCGGTGCAGGAGACCTTCGTGCGGGCGTGGCGTACGGCGGGGCGGTACGACCACAGGCAGTCGTCTCCCAGGACGTGGTTGTTCGCGATCTGCAGGAACGTGGTGATCGACCTCTTGCGTGCGCGTTCCGTGCGGCCGCAGCTCTCCGACGGCCAGGAGAGCGATGTGCCCGGAGACACCGGCCTGGAAAGGTTGCTTCTCGGCATGCAGGTCGAAGAGGCGTTGCGGCGGTTGTCCCCCGAACAACGGCACATTCTCGTGGAGGTGCACCTGCGAGACCGCGCGCCCGCCGAGGTCGCCGCCGAGCTGCGCATACCCTCGGGTACGGTGCGCAGCAGGGTGTTCTACGCGCTCAAGGCACTGCGCCTGGTGCTGGAGGAGATGGGGTGGGAAGGTGACTAGCTGCCGCGACTATCACGCTCTGCTGGGTATGCACGCGCTGGGGCGCCTTCCCGAGGCCGAGTTGGCGACCCTGCTGGCCCACACCGACGGCTGCCCCGCGTGCAGGGCCGAACTCGCATCCCTCGACCAGGTGGCCGGCGCCCTCGGTCACGCCAATCCTGACCGGGTCGCCGCTCTTCCCGCGCCACCGCCCTGGCTGCGTGACAGCGTGGTGGCCGCCGTCGGCGTCCGGCACCTGAACCGGCGCAGGCGCAGGCGCTTGCTGGCGTGGTCCGGCGGGCTCATGACCGCCGCGGCCTCGGCCGCCGTCGTGGTGACGGTGCTCGTGTCCGGCGCCGGAGGACACACGGTGACCTACGGGGCGCGGGGTATGCAGATCACCGCCGAGTTGGCCGCCCGCCAGTGGGGTACGGCCGTGAACCTGCAGGTCAGCGGCCTCGACAACGGCCAGCGTTACCTGGTCTGGCTCGAACGGGCGGACGGCAGCCGGGTCCCCGCGGGCAGCTTCACCGCCAGAGGCGCGGGGGCGACCATGGAGCTCTCGGCGGCCGTCCAGGGTGACGACGCCGTCGCCCTGGGGCTGAGCACCGTGCCCGGCGGCCCGGCCGTCCTGCGCGCCCCGATCAGTGGCTGACGGTCGGCTGATCGGCTCCTCGGCCCGGCTTCTGCTCATGTCCGCCATGGGCGCCCCCGGGCCCGGAGGACGCCCGCCGGGGAGAACCCGAGCCCGAAGGGCCGGCTGGGACGCCGCCCGCGCGGGGCCACGAGGGCCCCGCGCCGGTCGGTGCTCAGCGGAAGGACGTGCTGTCAGCCCATGCCGCCCATTCCACCGAACCAGGTGTCGAACAGATCGATGATGTCGTCGGCGATCTTCTGGCCTCGGGCGCCGAGTTCGGCGGTCGCGGCACCCCTCCGGTTCGTCTCGATCTCGTACTTCTCCGGCTTGAAGATCTGCTTCTCAGCCTGGCCGGAGCCGCCGCGCGGCAGGTTCGACGGTGGCCTGCCCTGCGGATACATCCGGCCGTTGCCGTAGACGGTGTAGGACTGGGTGGGCTGGACGGAGCCGTCGTTCCGGTAGACCTGGCTCGGCCGTGGCTGTGCCGGCTGCCGGTTCGCCTTGGGCGGCGAGTGCCGCTGCTGTGCCCGGTGGCTGGTGGGCCGGCTGGCCGGGCGCGAGCGCGCGTGCTGGATCCCGCGGGGGATCCGGCCGGCCCGCTGGTTGCGCCGCTGGGCGGCCAGTGCCATCCGCCGCTTGGCCGCCGCCTCGCGGGCCGCCTTCCTGGCCTGTCTCCGGGCCGCCATCGCGGCCCGTCGCTTCGCCGCGGCCTCCCGCGCCTTCCTGGCCGCCTCGGCCGCCTTCTTCCTGGCCGCCGCCAGCCGCCGCTTCTTCGCCTCGGCGAGGGCCCGCTTCCTGGCCGCCTCCCTGGCCCGCTTCTTGGCCTCCTCCTCGGCTCGCTTCCTGGCCTCGGCCAGGGCCCGCTTCCTGGCCGCCTCCCTGGCCCTGCGGATCGCCGCCTGCCTGAGGGCGCGCTGGGCCGCTCTCTTGGCGAGGTAGCGGGCCCCGAGCCGGACACCGACGGCGACCACGACCCAGACCCACTGCCCGTCGGGGTCGCTCATGCTCACGGGGCTGTTGTTGGCGTAGGCGTAGGCGTTGAGCTGCTGCGGGTCCACGTCGTCGATGATCGGGTCCACCGACAGGAAGCGGCCGTTCTTGGGGTCGTACTCGCGGGCGCCCAGGTGGACCAGCCCGGTCGTGGCGTCCTGCGTGCCGCCGACGAATCCGCGCTGCCTCGGCCACCACGGCGGCGGCGCGCCCCGGTTCTCGCCGAACGGAGTCGTCCTCCGTACGGCCAGCTCACCGCTCCCGGCGTTCACCGCGGCCTGCGCGGTGCCCTGGTGGTCGTTGGCCAGCAGGTAGACCTGGTTGTCGTGGGTGCGTACCGCGATGGGCTGGTCGTTGACGGTGTAGTAGCGGGTCTGCTCCACCGCGTCCTTGGCGACGTCGAAGCGCAGCTCCATGTCGTCGACGTAGAGCGTGGCGTCGGCCGGCGTCCTGCGGATCAGCCGGTCGCCCTCCGCGTCGTAGACGAAGGACGTCGTCCTGCCCGCCTCCGTCACCGACTCCAGGTTGCCTTCGGCGTCCCAGACCAGGCTCTGGTCGGAGGTGCCGACCTTGCGCCTGGTGGTGTTGCCCGCGGCGTCGTACTCGAAGAGGTCCGTGCCGACGGTCTGCAGCGCGTGCGGCTGATTGCCGCCCGCCGGCGGATAGGTGTAGGAGCGGACCGTCTCGCCCGCGCCGCCCCAGGCGTGCCTGGTCTCCTTGGTCCGGTTGCCGGTGGAGTCGTAGGCGTAGCTGACCGCGTACGGCGCCACGCCGCCGATCGTGTCCGGCTGCGGGCCGCCGGCGGCGCAGTCGTCGGTGGCCGTCCAGGCGGAGGTCAGGCGGCGCAGATGGTCATAGGCGAAGCACTGCGTGTCCTGACCGCTCGCCCCCTTGTCGGCGATCTTGGTGATGTTGCCGACCGCGTCGTAGGTGTAGCCGAGGTCCAGGTCGGTCGCGGCGGCGCCCTCCCTGTCCAGCCGCATGCCGGTCAGCCTTCGGGTGGACTCGTCGTGGGTGTAGGTGATCCAGGTCTTCCTGCCTCCGGTGCCCAGCTCGTACTGCAGGGTCTCGCCCAGCTTGGAGTAGCGGGCCGCGGTGACGTACGACGACAGGCCGGTGACCTTGGTCGGCTGGCCCAGCTCGTCGTAGCTGTAGACGACCGACTCCGCCTCCAGGCCGCCGGCGGCCGGGAAGGTGACGGACTGGACCTGGTCGTCGAGCGTGTAGCGGGTGTTGAGGACGTACGAGCCCGCCAGCTTGCCCTCCCGCTCGGGGATGGTGACGGTCTCGCGCAGCGGGCGGTAGTCGGCGTCGACGGCGTTGATCTCCGCCTTGTACGCCTGCCCGCCCACGTACCGGATGCTGGCGTTCTTGTGGCCCTTGGCCAGCGCGTCGTACTTCCATTCGGCCAGCAGCGGGCCGGTCGCGGAGTTCTCGCGCAGCTCCTTCTCCCGGCCCAGCTCGTCGTAGACGTACCACAGGGTCCTGCCGCGGGCGTCGGTGGTGCTGACGAGCTCGTCGGCGTCGTTGTACGTCATCGTCGTGACGCCCTTGTCGGGGTCCTCGGTCTTGATCTCCCGGCCGCGCAGGTCGTAGTGGTGGCGCCACACGTTGCCCGCCGAGTCGGTCACCGTCGACAGCCGTCCGGCGTGGTCGTAGGTGTACCTGGTGGACTCGTACTCGCCGGTCGGGGTCGCGCCCTTGTACTGGCGCAGCTCGATCAGGCGGTCCTCGGCGTCCCCGATGCGGGTGGTCGCCGTGCCGCCCGGGGGCGGCGTCACGTGGATCCTGTCGCCCTCCTGCCTGGACGAGACCCGGTACTTCTCCACGCCCTTCGCCTTGAAGATCTGGGCGTTGACCTCGCCCACGCCGTCGAAGAGGGACACGACCTGCGTGGGCACGTCGGCGTCGGCCACCGCCAGCAGGTCGGTGGAGGGCGTCCCGGTCGCGAAGTAGCCGGTGCTGGCCTTGGACTGCTCGCCCAGGGAGTTGTAGAAGGTGTCGGTGATCGTGCGGCCGTCGCGCAGCGCGGGGTCCTGCGCCTGGTCGTCCCTGGGCGCGGGTTCCTGGGTCTGGCGCTCGCGGGTCAGGCCGTCGTACAGCTCGTGGCTGGCGGTGTAGCCGCCGTCGGCGCGCAGCGTCCTGGTGGTGACGACGCTGGGGCCGTCGGCGCGCATGACGTAGGAGTACTCGGTGCTGGGCGACTGTCCTGCCGCCTTGCTGCGGTCGGCCTGCCAGACCTTGGTCAGGCGGCCGAGCGCGTCGTACTCCAGGTCGACGCGGCGGTTGTTCACGTCGACCTCGGCCACGGGCTCGCCCCAGGCCGGTTCGAGGAACGTACGGTCGACGTGGCCGAGCTGGTTGGTCTCGGTCATCTCGGCGGGAAGGACGCCGGTGGCCGGGCTGTAGGCGGTCACCGACCTGGTGCCGACCGCGTCGGTCTCGCTGGTCTCGCGGCCGTAGACGTCGTAGGTGTGGGTGCTGTCGGTGATCGTCGCGCCGTCCCCGGAGACGAGCTGCTGGACCGTGGTCACATCGCCCTTGGTCGGGGCCTGGCCGTACGCCTTGCCGTCGTACTGGACCTTCTCGTCGGAGATCACGTCACCGGCGGCCAGCGCGGACACGGCGGTGCCGCAGCTCGCGGCGACCTTCTGGACGCGGCTCGGGTAGTCGAGCATCCAGCTGGCGTCGTCGCGGGCGTAGGTGTAACGGGTGCACTGGTCGTCGTCGGGCGCGGCCAGGTCGCCCTTCTCCTCCACCTGGGTGAGCAGGCCCTTGGTGTCGTACGCGCGCTCCTCGCCGGTACGCCGCCAGGTCCCGCCGGGCAGCGCCGTACGGGTGACCATGGACTTGGCCTCGACCACGTGCGCGGCCTTGGTGACGCCGCCCTGCGTGGACTGCGCGGTCCGCACCGACCACGGCTGCTCGACGGCCGCCTTCAGGACGGCCCCGCCGTCGCCGTCGTAGAGGATCTCCTCGTGCTCGAAGCCGGAGTACTGGTCGAGGTCGTCCAGCTTGGCGCCCTCGGAGTCCTCGACCTGGACGCTGCGCCTGGATCCGTCGGCCTGCTTGTCGCCGTCCATGCCGCGGAAGTACCGGAACTCGGTGAGCGTGCGCTTGGTGTCCTGCCCGTCGCCCTCGCGCACCCGTACCCGGCCGAACCCGCGGAAGTCCGACCACGTGCGGTGCTCGGGCTTGACGAGGATGTTCTCGGCGAAGTGCCAGGCGGCGCCGTCCAGGTACTCGTAGCTGGTGACCACGTTGGGCGAGGCGGCGACCCGGTCCACCTCCACCGTCTGCGCCACCACGTACTTGTGGAACCAGTCGGTGACCTCGGTCTCGTTCTGCGGCGTCCAGCGCTGCGGGAAGCACCGCTTGGTGTTCTTGTCAGCCGCCGGCAGTTCGCCGGGCCTGCACTCGGCGGGGGCGTAGTTGATCCTCAGCTCGCCGCCGGTCCCGTTGTCGACCGCCTGGACGCGCCACTTGACCAGCGGGGCGCGGCCTTCGGTGGCGTCGACCCGGTTGGGCAGCTGGACGCCGACGAAGGTGGTCCTGGGCAGCGTGATCGTGCCGCCCACATGGCCGGTCTGCTGGATCGAGGCCAGCCACAGCGACGGGCTGAGGCCGTCACCGGTGGCGGGGAACTGGTGGGTCAGCGCCCAGGAGTCCACCGCGTAGTACTGTCCGGAGCCGTTGCGGACCTGGGTGGTGACCTTGGTCAGCCGCTTGCGGGTGAAGAACGTCGGCGTGAGGCGGTCGACGCACTTCACGCCGGCGTCGCAGATCTGGTCGAACGGGACGTCCGGCCAGTGGCCGGCGGTCTCCTTCTTGAGCTGGTCGGCGGCGCAGGTGACGGTGCCGCTGGGCAGGCAGCGCTCGGCCACCTCGAACAGCACGCGGGCCGCGGGGGCCGTGGTGAACAGCTCGTTCTGCAGGTAGCCGTAGTCGATGCGGGTCAGGTAGGCGCCGCGGACGTACTGGGTGCCCAGCTCAGGCTTGGAGTTGCGGCCGTAGTGGTTGGTCTCGCGCTCGTACCAGTACGTGGTCGCGTTCCCGTGGGTGTCCCTGACGTGGTCGAGGTTCCACCGGTAGGCCTGCTGGCACCAGGCGTTGGCCGGGGTGCTGGAGTAGCAGGGTTCGCCGCTGTTGTTGCCGAACACCGGCACCGTCTGCACCGACTTGGTCTCCGGCTTGCCGCTCGCCCAGCCGGGCAGGCGGTTGAGGCCGAAGGTGTACTGGGTGCCGTCGGCGGTGGTGACGCGCCAGTACTCACCGTTGTCGTCGCCGTTGGCGGCCCCGGTGAGGTACTCGATGCGGGTGCCGTCGTCGCGCTTGGGCCGCCACTGCCTGGTCGTGGCGTCCTTGACCAGCTCGACGGCGGAGCTGCCGAGCGCCAGGATGGCGTTGTCCTGGTCCCAGCACAGGTCGCCGGTCTTCTTGCCGTCGATCATGCAGGACTTGTAGCGGCGCTCGACATAGCCGCCGGGGTTGAGCTCGAAGCCGTCACCGGCCCAGGACGCCTGGTTGTTGGTGGAGGCGGTGCGGCCGTCCACGCTCTGCGAGGAGTAGGCCAGCGAGATCTCCGGCTCGTCGCCACCCAGCGCGGGCGGCGTGCGCAGGTCGTAGTCCCAGGTGAAGTCGCCGGTCTGGGTGCCGACGCTCCAGTCGGCGGAGGGCGACAGGGAGGTGGCCGAGTGATCGCCGGACTGGCCGGAGGCGGCGGCCGTGAGCGCGTACACGGCGCCGGTCTCGACCTCGGCGGTCAGGGTGCCGGCCTTGGCGTCGTTCTCGCTCTTCACCGGCTCGGGCGGCGCGCAGTCGGTGGCGGCCGCGTCGAGCGCGCACTCGTCCAGCCTGACCATCCGCAGCCGGGCGCCGTAGTCGCCGCCGTAGGCGTAACGGAAGCCGGAGTAGTCGATCCGCAGGCGCGTCTTCCCGCCCGCCTTTGCCGTCGCGACGCCCTGGCCGGGGGAGACGCGCATCGCCAGGCCGAGCCGGTCGGTGTCGAGCAGTTCCACGCTCACCGGCTCGGCGGCCGCCTTGGCCTCCCCTCGCCGGGGGGCCAGCTTCACCGGGAACCCGGCCGCCACGGTGGTGGCGCCGCCCAGCTCGGCCTTCTGGGGTTCGGGCCAGGTGATGCGCGGCGGCGCCTTCCACGCCTGTTTCTGCACGGGATCGGCCATGGGCGGCTGGACAGGGACCGGCTGTCCCTTGACCGGCGTCTCCTTCTGCACGGCCGGGGCCGGGCGAGGGGCGGCCGCGGCGGGCATGGCGTACACCAGCGGCACCACCAGGAGGACGGGGAGCATGGTCGCGAGCCTGCGTGGCCAGGGCGACTCGCGCCTGGGCTCCTGGAAACGGTTCCAGGACAGGTCGGGAAGGTCAGGTTCCGTGGACGGCGGAAAACGATTCCAGCGGGATTCGGGCAGCTCTAACTCATCCGGCAGATCCATGAACTCTCCCAGTCGGGGGGTGCGGTGCGGGAGTTACTGGGCGGCTAGCTGGGCGATGTGCTCGGCGCTCAACACGCCGTCATAGGCGCGGACGTCGTCCACCGTCCCCGGCCAGAAGCCGGTGAAGGCGCCCGCTGTCCTGGTCCGGCCCAGCTGCAGCGGGCCAGTGGCGTTCCATGCGCTCACGTGGTCGGTGACGGTGGTGGTGGACAGGCGGCCGTTGACGTAGATGCGGAGCTGACCGGCCAGCGGGTCGTACACGCCGGCGATGTGGGTCCATTCCAGCGGGTTGGGGATGTCGTCGGAGCGGGTGCGGACGAGGGCGGCGGTGTCGGTGTCGGCGGCGGCCATGCCGAGGGTCCACCGTTGCCGTTCCTTGTCGAAGCCGAGCTGGAAGCCGGCCGCCCTGGCGCCCGGCTGGGCCACGGCCGCGCTGTCGCGGGTGGGCAGGTAGTCGAGCTGGGTCCAGGCGGCCACGGTGAACCCGTTCCTCGTGTTGACCACGGGTGCGCCGGTCTGGGCGTACCCGTCGACGCCGTCGAGCGCGAGCGCGCCGTCCAGCCAACCCGACGTCCACGAGGCGGCTCCGGACAGCGTCGCGGCCGTCGCCCGGCCCGAGGAGTCGGCCGCCGACAGGCCGGACTCCTCATCCAGCTTCCAGTGGCCGACCAGCGTGGCAGCGCTGTTGACCAGGTCGGCGAGCTCGTCGGCGAACAGGGCGCGGCCGTAGACCCGCACCTCGTCGACGTCCCCGGGCCAGTGCTCCGCAGCCGCCCCGCCGACCTTCCCTCGGCCGATCGTGAGGGGGCCCGCGGCGTTCCACGGCGGCGTGACGGCCACCGTGGCCTCCAGCCTGCCGTTCACGTAGAGCGACACCTGGCCCGCCGCCGAGTCGTAGACGCCGGCCAGGTGGGTCCACTCGTTCAGCCTCGGCGCGGCCGCCGACAGGGCGCGCACCACCGGCGCGCCGTCGGTGTCCGAGCCCGCCACGGTCAGCGCCCAGCGGTCGTCGGCCTTCGCGTACTGCAGGGCGAACGCGCCCGTCCTGCCGCCCTCCTGGGTGACGGCGGTGGCGGAGGCGGCCGTGCCGGTCAGGCGGGCCCAGGCGCTGACGGTGAAGTTGCGGCTGGTGTCGATCACCGGGCCCGAGGTCTGGGCGTAGGCGCCGGCCAGCCTGAGCGCCGTGCCGGTCCTGCCGGAGGTCCAGCTCGCCCCGTACAGCGTCGCCGGGTGGGCGTTCCCGGTGTCGGCCGCCAGGGTGCCCTGGCCCTCGTCCAGCGCCCAGTGGCCGCTGGGGCCCCGGCCCGCGTTGACGTTGAAGACGTAGGTGCGGATCGGGCCGAGTTGGCCCGCGCGGTCCTTGCTGCGTACCGACAGCACGTTGGGGCCGTCGTGGCGCGGCGTCAGCGCGATGGTGGCGCTGCCGTCCTGGCCGGGCCCGGCCTCCGTGGCGGGCGCGGAGTCCAGGCCCCAGACGTAGGCGGCGACGTCGGGGACGCCGTTCGGGGCGAACGTGAACGTGCCGGCGAGGCCGACGCCGTCGCTCCAGCCGTTCTCGGCGTACTGGGGCGAGGAGATCTCCGGTTCCCTGCCGGGGGCCGTGGTGTCCACGGTGGCCTCGCACCAGGGACTCCACGCGCTGGTGGCCTTGCCGTCCTCGGCGCGGACTCGCCAGCGGATCAGCGCGCCGTCGGCGTACAGGCTCGACGGGATCGTCGCGTAGAAGGCCGTGCCCGTCGACCCCATGGGGGTGAGGTGCTCGCCCGTCTTCACCCCTGCGGCGTTGTACCACTCGAAGCGGCCCTGGACCGAGTTGTCGGTGTCCTTCAGCTTGGCCCACAGCTTCGGTGTGGCGGTGCTGACGATCGGCCGTCCGTCGCCGGAGACGCAGGGGCCGCCAGGGTCCGACCAGACGTCGGCCGCCACCGGGTTGCCGGGCAGCGAGTTGTACTCGATGACCAGGCTCGGGTTGTTCTTGAACTTCTTCCAGGCGTAGACGTCGGTCTCGCTGGTGGCGCGCAGGCCGATGGTGACGTTGGGCCACTTCTTGGCGGCGGCGTCCACGACCTGCGAGGTGACGTCGAACTCGACGCCGCCGGGCATGCAGGCCGAACCCCAGCCCTTGGCCACGTTCACCGTGGACAGCAGCCTGACCCACGTGGGCTGCTTGTTCCAGGTGGTGCTCGCGCTGATGGGGTTGGTCGCCCAGGCCTCGACCTTGCGGGCGCTGCACGAGTAGGACCAGGTCTCGTACGTGCGCAGCGTCGCCTTGATGATCTGCTTGCCGTGGATGGTCGAGCCGGTGTTCATCTGGAAGAACGAGCGGTTCGTCTGCGACTCGACGTGGCCGACCCTGGCGACGTCGCTGGAGTTGAGGTAGTTGGAGTTGGGCCAGTTGCTCCAGACGGCCGTCCAGGCGTTGCGCGCGGCCGAGAAGTACGGGTCCAGGTAGACGGGGAAGCGGGTCTTCGGATCCGTGAGCATCTTCCTGTCGGGAAAGAGCCGCAGCTGCCGGCCCGACAGCCGCACGCCCATCGCGGCCTCGCGGGCCTCAGGGGAGCGGCCCTCCCTGAGCGCCTGCGGGCTGGTGATCCCCTCGGAGTCCCACATCTTCGGGGTGGGCGCGACGAAGATCGTGCCCTCGTTCCGGTCGACGGCCTCGAGGTTGCCCGCCTGGTCCGCCGCCACCGACAGGCCGGAGGCGGACAGCGGGAACGTCAGCTCCGTCATGCGCGCCGCGGCGGCTCGCGACTTGACCACCAGGACGTGGGAGAAACCGTCCACGTCCGCGGTGACCTGCAGGTCCACGCCCGGCATGACCTCGGCGTAGGTGGCGGTGTCGCCCTTCAGCGTGGGCCTGGGCAGCGTGCCCTGCCAGCCGAGTTCCAGGGACTTGGCGCCGCGCGACAGCCTGGCCAACGGGGCGCCGCCGCCACCGGAGAAGGTCAGCCCCACCGCCGCCGCGGCCGGGCTGACCGTGCCGTCGGGGTTGGGACGGAGGGTGGTGTCGACGGGGACCCAGCCGCCGGACCCGCGTACGCGTACCGGGCGTACGTGCTGCTCCATCGTGAGCGTGCCGTCCGGCTGGGCGAAGACCTGGCGGGTCTCCGTACGCATCGACTCGATCTCGACCTGCCGGCCGGTGCGGCGGGCCGCCGCGACCGCGGACTCCTCGCCGTTCGGACGTTCCTGGACGGTCTTCGGCGGCTCCGGCCCGTCGCCCGCCCGGGCGGGCACCGCCGGACAGATCGCCAAGACCAACGTCGCCGTGAGCAGCCCACGCAGTACCCGCATACGTCCTCGTCCAAGGTGAGCAGGGGTTACGCGCGGGACGGGCCACCCGCCCGGCGTCTCCACGATCTTCGATTGACGATCGGATTTTCACCCGGCCCCAACTGTCTGTCCAGGGTTCGGGTCATTCTCCTTAAAGGTTTCTTCAGGGATCGAATCCGTATGAAGATATTCGCCGGACGGCTCGGACGTGCCGCTCCGGCATCGCCTTGGTCGAAGGCGTTCGCTCTCAGGACGACCCGGTTGAGCTCCGGCCTGATCCCCATCGCCACGACCGCTGATTCGCTGATCGGCCCAGGCTCCTCCTCCATCAGCGCGGTCAGTGCGGCGTGGCTGTTCTCCGCCGGCCGTGGCAGGGGCGTGATCCGGAAGGGGCGCTGGAACGGCCCGATGCCCTCGTAGGACCTGCGGAGCACGGGGGAAACGGGCTGACAGTAGACCTCCACCGCGTCAGCCGTCGCGGGCTGCAGGATCACCCGCCCCTCGCCGGGCAGGAACTCGGGCGCGGCCGTGACGACGTAGAGCGCGAACACTGTGAAGATCACCTTCAGTCGCATGCGCGACGAGTGTCAGGGCTCGGCTGCCGCGGTGGGGCGGGTCAGTCGGCGAGGGGCGGGAGGGCGGCGACGGCCTCCTCGCGGGTCGTGCCGGTCGCCTGGAGCAGGTCGATGACGATCGACCGGAATTGCGCGACCAGCACCCCGGCCGTGAACCCTTCGCTGTCTCCCGTGGGCGCCGCCGCCACCCGGACAAGGGTCTGCCGCGCTTCCAGCGCGTCGCGGCCCGAGGCAAGCTCGTCGCACAGCAGCCGGACGGCGGCCGCCAGGGCGCGCAGCGCGCCGGGCAGCCAGTCCGGGACGGCCAGGCCCTGGTCGAGGGCGACCAGCGCGCGGCGGGCCAGGACGCGGGCGTTGCGCAGGGCGTGGTCGACGGGCGTGGCCGCGGTCTCGTACCTCCGCAGCAGCTCCCGCCGCCGCCTGCGGCCCAGCGGGGAGATCACGGTGATCTCCCTGCTGGTCTGCAGGGCCTCGGCGAACAGTTCGACCGACTTCTGGGTGCCGCGCGCCTCCTCGAGCGCCGCCGCCGCCAGGTCGGGGTCCGACTTCTCCAGCGCCTCGGCGGTGTCGTCGAGCGCCGCGGCCAGCGCGTCCAGGGCCGCGGCGGCGTGCCGGTGCACGATGGTGGTGGTGCTGGGCGGCATCAGCGCCACCGCCGCGATGCCGAGGACGCCGCCGAGCAGGGCGTCCACCATCCGGTCCAGGCCGCCGGTGCCGGAGGGCGGCAGCAGGGTGGCGACGAGCACGGCCGACGAGCCCGCCTGCAGCACGATCAGTGAACCGCTGTCCAGGAGCACCGCCACCACCATGGCCAGCGCGACGACGAGCGCGATCTGCCACGGCCCCGACCCGATCCGGGAGATCAGCAGGTCGCCCACGCCGACGCCGAGCCCGACGCCGACCACCAGTTCGGCCACCCGGCGCAGCCGGGCGCCGAGCCCGACGCCGATGCAGAGCACCACGGCGATCGGCGCGAAGAACGGGCGCGCGTGGCCGAGCAGGTCCTTGGCCACCAGCCAGGCCACCGCGGCCGCCAGCGCGCACTGGATGATCGAGGGCGCCATGAGGCCGAGCCGGTCCATCCGCCCCCGCAGGTCGAGTCTCACGGCGCCAGCATGCCCGCAAAATATGACAAAGCGGTTACCTGGGGAAGCCTGGCAGCCGGCTGAACGCTCGCTGTCAGCCCTCGGGCCGGCTCCCGTCGGGGAACTCGCCCGTGCCGCTCTCGCCCGCACCACCTGGTCGCGGTCGTTCAGGCCGGTTTCGATCTGCACGTACTGGTCGCCGCGCACCCCGACCGGCTGCTCCCGCCGGCCCGTGGCCGACGACCTGCTCCTGCTGGCCAGGCTGGACCAGCGCCGCCCGCTCGACCGGCGGCCGGTCGACCTGCTCAGCCTGGCGGCGGGCGCGGTGATCGACGCCAGGGCCGGACGGCACGCCGTTCACCGTGCGGGTCGGGGTGACGGGAGGGCAGGACGTGGTCGAGGTCGCCGACGAGGGCCCGGGCCTGCCCGGTGACGCCCTCGAGCGGGTCTTCGAACGCTTCTACCGCGCCGACCCCGCCCGGGGCTCGACTCCGGCGGCACCGGGCTCGGCCTGTCGATCGCCGCGGCGCTGACGGAGGCGCACGGCGGCACGATCAGCGCCGCCTCGCCGCCGGGCGGGGGCGCGCTGTTCCGGATCGGGCTGCCGGTCTACTCCAGCAGCTCCTCCAGCGCCCCCGCGGGCAGGTAGGGGGAGTAGAAGTCGCTGAGCGCCTGCCGGGCCAGCCGCGCGGCCAGCGGGCCATCGCCCGTGCGGACGGCGGCCAGCGCCTCCTCGTGGTGGGCGATGCTGCGCAGCCGCTGCTCCGGCGCCCTGATCTTGTCGGCGATGAGGTCGAGCACGATGGAGCGGACCACGTCGCTGCAGATCTGGATCAGCTTGTTGCCGCTGGCCCGCGCCACGGCGTCGTGGAAGTCGACGTCGGCGGCGCTGAACGACTCGTAGCCGTCGGCGGCCCGCATGCGAGCGACCGCCTCGTCCATCTCCGCCAGCTGCGCAGGGGTGCGCAGCCTGGCGGCCAGCAGGTAGGCCGCGCCCTCCAGCACCATCCGGAACTGCACCAGTTCGGCGAGCGACAGCTCCTCCACCCTCGCCAGAGTGGTCATCGACTTGTGCAGCGCGGCCGGGGTGAACGGCAGGACCTCGGCGCCGTTCGGGTCGCCGGGACGCGACCTGACCAGGCCGCGCGCCTGCAGCACGCGCAACGCCTCGCGCACGGTCGACCGGCTGACCGAGAACTGCACCATCAGCTCCCGCTCGCTGGGCAGCCGCTCGCCCGGCCGCAGCTCACCGCGCTCGACGGCGTGCTCGACCTGCTCGACGACACGCTCGTACGCGCGCACGGTTCGCACGGGCTCGAACTGAGGTCCGCCCATCAGCGCCCCCTCTTGACCGAAAAGTCCTGGGCTGGCAGTGTGCGTAGCCTACTGGTCAGGCCAGTGCACTAGCCAGGAGGCTTGAGGCATGAGGCGCATCGGCATCTGGGTCGCCCTCGGCGGGCTCCTTCTCAGCACGGCATGCGGCGGCGGTGGCGGCGACGGCGCGGGCGACCGTGGCGCCGGGCCGGTGAGCTCGCAGCCCTCCACCCTGGCCGTCGGCTTCGTCGCCGAACCGGCCAACCTCGACTTCACCGCCACCGAGGGCGCGGCGATCCCGCAGGCGCTGCTGGTCAACGTCTACGAGGGCCTGGTCAAGCTCGACCAGGACGGCAGGATCCAGCCGCTGCTGGCCGAGAAATGGGACGTCTCGTCCGACCGCAGGACCTACACCTTCACCCTCCGCAAGGGCGTGACCTTCACCAACGGTGCCCCCTTCACCGCCGACGACGTGATCTTCTCCATCGACAGGGTCAAGTCCGACTGGAAGCTGAAGATCAAGACCCAGATGGACGTCGTCGACACGGTGGAGAAGAAGGACGACCACACCGCCGTGGTCACGCTCAAGCGGCCGAGCAACGGCTGGATGTACGCCATGGCCACCAGGCTCGGCGCGATGTTCAGCCGCACCGGCGTCGCCGACCTGGCCAACAAGCCCGTCGGCACCGGCCCCTACCAGCTCGGCTCGTGGCGGCGCGGCGACTCCATCCAGCTCGTCGCCAACGACACGTACTGGGGTCCCAAGCCGCAGGTCTCCCGGATCACCCTGAAGTACTTCAAGGACGCCACGGCGATGAACAACGCGCTGCTCACCGGCGGCATCGACGTCATCTCCGCCGTCCAGGCGCCCGAGTCGCTCGCCCAGTTCGCCGACCCCAACCGCTTCCAGGTCGTCGAGGGCACCACCAACGGCGAGGTCGTGCTGTCGATGAACAACGCCCGCCCGCCCTTCAACGACAAGAAGGTACGGCAGGCCGTCCGCCACGCCATCGACCACAAGGCCCTGCTCGACACCGCGTGGGCGGGACGCGGCCAGCTGATCGGCAGCATGGTGCCGCCCACCGACCCCTGGTACGAGGACAGGACCGGCGACTACCCCTACGACGTGGCCAAGGCCAAGGCGCTGCTCGGCGGCAGGACCTACACGGTGAAGATGCGCATCCCCAACCTGCCGTACGCGGTCGCCGCCGCGCAGGTGGTCAAGTCGCAGCTGGCCCAGGTCGGCATCACCGCCGAGATCGACCCGCTGGAGTTCCCCGCCCGCTGGCTGGACGTGGTGTTCAAGCAGGGCGACTACGACATGTCCATCATCAACCACGTCGAACCCCGCGACCTGGGTATCTTCGCCGACAAGTCCTACTACTTCCACTACGACAACCCAGCGTACGGCGCGCTCCTCGCCTCGGCCGACGAAGGGTCGGAGCAGCAGCAGGTGGACGACCTGAAGAAGGCCGCCAAGCTGCTGTCCGAGGACGCCGCGGCCGACTGGCTCTTCCTGTTCCCCAACCTCATCGTGGCCAAGAAGAACATCACCACCGGCCTGCCGAAGAACGCCATCGCCGAGTCCTTCGACTTCACGGGTCTCACCAAGCAGTGATCTGGTTCCTGGTCAGGCGGGTCGCGGTACTCCTCGCGAGCACCGCGGCCGCCGGTGTGGTCGTCTTCGCCTTCATGGCGCTGCTGCCCGGCGACCCGGCGGAGGTCGCCCTGGGCGTCAACGCCACGCCGGAGGCCGTCGCGGAGCTGCGCAGGCAGTTCGGCACGGACCGGCCCGCGCTCGCCCAGTTCTCCGACTGGGTGGGCGGGCTGGCCACCGGCGACTTCGGCACCTCCTACGTCACCAGCTCGCCGATCGGGCCGCAGATCGCCGACCGGCTCGGCGTCACGCTCGCGCTGGTGCTCGGCGGCATGGTGATCGCGCTGCTCGTCGCCGTCCCCGCCGGCACCTTCGCCGCCGTCCACCACCGCAACCCCCTCGGCGCCGCCATCAGCGCCGTCAGCCAGGTCGGCGTCGCCGTCCCCGCCTTCCTGGCCGGCATCCTGCTGGTGTTCGTCTTCGCGGTGCAGGCCCAGGCGCTGCCCTCGGGCGGCTACGTCCCCTTCGCCGAGGACCCCTCGCTATGGTTCCGGTCGCTGCTGCTGCCGTGGCTGTCGCTCGGGCTGGTCCAGGGCGCCCTGCTCACCCGCTACGTCCGCAGCGCCGTCCTCGACGTGATGCGCGAGGACTACCTGCGCACCGCCCGCGCCAAGGGCAGAGGGCGGATGGGCGCGCTGTGGCGGCACGGGCTGCGCAACGCGGCCATCCCCGTCGTCACCGTGCTCGGGCTCCAGCTGGCCACCCTGCTCATCGGAGCGGTCGTGGTCGAGCGGGTCTTCGTCATCCCCGGCCTGGGCGACCTGCTGCTGAACGGCGTCGCCCAGCGCGACCTGCTGCTCGTGCAGGGAGTGGTCATGCTGCTCGTCGTGGCCGTCCTGCTGGTCAACTTCGTGGTCGACCTCGCCTACGCCGTACTCGATCCGAGGTTGCGATGAGAGGAAACCTGATCACCGGGGCCGTCCTGGTCGGGCTCACGGTCCTGGCCGCGCTGGTGTCGTTCGCGTGGACGCCGCACGACCCGACGCTGGTGGACGCCGCGCACCGGCTGGCCCCGCCGGGCGGCGACTATCTGCTCGGCACCGACAAGTTCGGCCGCGACACCCTCAGCCAGCTCATGGTCGGCGCGCGCACCATGCTCTACGTGGGCATCGTCGCGGTCGGCATCGCCGCGCTCGTCGGCACGCCGCTTGGCATGGTCGCCGGCATGACCCCTCGCGGCTGGCTGTCCGACCTGATCATGCGGGTGAACGACCTCGTCTTCGCCTTCCCCGCGCTGCTGCTGGCCGTCATGCTCGGGGCCGTCTACGGAGCCGGCACCCTCACCGCCATGATCGCGATCGGCATCGCCACCGTGCCGGCCTTCGCCCGCGTCGCCCGCGCCGCCACCATGCAGGTCATGGTCACCGACTACATCCTCGCCGCGCGCTCCGCCGGGCGGCGCCGCCTCGCCATCGCCGGCCGCCACGTGCTGCCGAACATCGGCTCGATGCTCATCGTGCAGGCGTCGGTGTCCTTCGCCATCGCCATCCTGGCCGAGGCGGCGCTGTCGTTCCTCGGGTTCGGCACCAGGCCGCCGACCCCCTCGTGGGGCCGCATGCTGCAGGAGGCCCAGGAGCTGCTGTTCTCCACGCCGCGCCTGGCGCTGTGGCCCGGCCTGGCCATCGCGCTGGCCGTCCTCGGCTTCAACCTGCTCGGCGACGGGCTGCGCGACCACCTCGACCCCAAGCTCAGGAGGATCGGTGCTGAGCGTTGAGGGCCTGACCGTCCGTGCCGGCGACCTGGAACTGGTGCGGCAGGTGTCCTTCGACATCGCCCCCGGCGAGCGGGTGGGCCTGATCGGCGAGTCAGGCTCGGGCAAGTCGCTGACCGCGCTGTCGCTGATGGGCCTGCTGCCCGAGGGCGTCACCGCCACCGGGACGGCAGTCCTCGAGGACCGCCCGCTGGTCGGCGTCCCCGACAGGCGGGTCAGGAACCTGCGCGGCCGCGTGGTGTCCATGGTCTTCCAGGAGCCGATGACCGCGCTCAACCCCACCATGCGCGTCGGCGCGCAGGTCCGCGAGGTCATGACCCTGCACGGCAGGCCGCGCGCCGAGGCCCGGGCCCGCGCCCTTGACCTGCTGCGCCGCGTGGGCGTCGAGGCCCCCCGCGCCTACCCGCACCAGCTGTCCGGCGGCCAGCGCCAGCGCGTCATGCTCGCCATCGCCCTGGCCAACGAGCCCTCGCTGCTCATCTGCGACGAACCCACCACCGCGCTCGACGTCACCGTGCAGAAGCAGATGCTGGAGCTGATCGCCGAGCTCGCACCCGCCGTCCTGTTCATCACGCACGACCTGGCCGTCGTCGCCTCCGTCTGCTCGCGGGTCCTGGTCATGTACGGCGGGCGCGTCGTCGAGAGCGGCCCCATCAGGGAGGTGTTCACCGACCCCCGCCACCGCTACACCGAGGGCCTCATCGCCGCCTCCAGGCTCACTCCCCGCGGCACCCGCCTGCCCACGATCAACGGCAGCGTGCCCGCCGCAGGCGAGTTCCCCGACGGCTGCGTCTTCAGGAACAGGTGCGCGCACGCCCTGCCGACGTGCGCGCAGGAGCCCACGCTGGAAGGGAACGGCCATGCCTACGCCTGCTGGCACCCCCGTGATTGAGGCCCGCGACCTCACCAAGGTCTACCGCACCTCGCTGTTCAAGCCCGAGGTGCACGCCCTGCGCGGCGTGTCCCTCGACGTACGGCGGGGCGACCGGTTCGGCATCGTCGGCGAGTCCGGCTCGGGCAAGTCGACGCTGCTGCGCCTGCTGTGCGGGCTGGACCGGCCGACCAGCGGCTCGATCACCTTCGAGGGCCGGCAGATCGTCGGCCGCCGCGAGCGTGACCTGCGCTTCCTGCGCGACGACCTGCAGATCGTCTTCCAGGACCCGATGAGCTCGCTCGACCCCAGGATGAGGGTCCGCGACATCATCGCCGAACCGCTGGTCGCCCTCGGCCGCCCCGTCGAGGGACGCGTCGCCGCCCTCCTGGAGGAGGTCGGCCTGCCCGCCTCGGCCGCCGACCGCTACCCCCACCAGTTCTCCGGCGGACAGCGCCAGCGCATCGCCATCGCCCGCGCCCTGGCCCCCCGGCCCAAGGTGCTGGTGGCCGACGAGCCCGTCAGCGCCCTCGACGTGTCCGTCCGCGGCCAGATCCTCAACCTGCTGGCCGACCTCATCGACACGCACGGGCTCACCCTGATCTTCGTGTCGCACGACCTGTCCGTCGTGCGGCACGTCTGCGAGAGCGTCGCGGTCATGCACGGCGGCACCGTGGTCGAGCGCGGCCTGGTCGACGAGGTCTGGGCCGCCCCGCGGCACGACTACACGCGGACGCTGCTGCAGGCCGTACCCACCTTGGAGGGACTGCTGTGATCGAGATCGATGCCCGGGGAGTCGTGGAGTTCACCCAGCGGCTGGTGCGCATCCCCAGCACCAACGACCCGGCCAGAGGGCGCAACGAGCTGCCGGCGGCCGAGCTGGTGGCCGCCAGGATGCGGGAATGGGGCTGGGACGTCGTCGTCGACGAGGCGGCGCCCGGGCGGCCGAACGTGGTGGGCATCGTCGAGGGCGGCGGCGGCGCGGGCCCGACGCTGATGTTCGAGGGCCACACCGACGTGGTGACCGAGGGCGACCTGTCGGAGTGGACGGTGGACCCGTTCGGCGGGGAGATCCGTGACGGCAGGCTGTGGGGGAGGGGCAGCGCCGACATGAAGTCGGGACTCGCCGCGGTGCTGTACGCCACCCGGGCGGTGCAGCTGGCCGGGCCGTTCCCCGGACGGATCAAGGTGTGCGCGCTGGCCGACGAGGAAGGGTTGATGATCGGCGCGCACCGCTTCGTCGGCTCCGAGCTGTCCGCCGACGTGGACGCGGCCATCGTCGCCGAGCCGGAGGCGGGCGAGATCTGCGCCGTCGCCAAGGGCGCGCTGCGGCTGCGGATCGACTTCACCGGCAAGATGGCCCACGGCGCGATGCCGCAGCACGGACGCAATCCCATCCAGGCGGTGGGCGCGCTGCTGGTCGCCCTGCGCTCCTACCAGGACGCGCTCCAGTCCGCCCATCCGGCGCACGAGCACCTCGGCGAGGTCTACGTCACCCCGACGGTCGTCCAGGCGGGCTCGCAGGAGCAGGTCAACGTCATCCCGGCCACCGCCTCCGTCTTCGTCGACGTACGGACCGTCCCTGGGCTCGCGCACAAGGAGGTGGCCGACAGGGTGGAGGAACTGGCCGCCTTCGACGGCGCCGAGGCGAAGGTCACGATCCTGGTCGACCGGCCTCCCGTGGACGTGCCGGTTACCCACCCCGTCGTGACCGCCCTCGCCGCCGCGCACACGGCGGTCACGGGGCAGGAGCCGGTGTACGGCGGCGTGCCGGGCTCCACCGACGGCACCGTGCTCACGCACTGGGGCGGCATCCCGTCGGTGGTCTACGGCCCCGGCGGCAAGTGGATCGCCCACCAGGCCGACGAGTACGTCGAGGTCGAGGAGATCGTCCGCTGCACCCGCGTCTTCGCCGAGGCGGCGCGGATCTTCCTGTCCGGCGGCGCGGCGTGACCGGCCGCACCGGCCACGCCTGGAGCGTCCCGATGCGGCCGGGGCCCACGAACTCGATGGCCGACGTCGCCGGGCTCAGGGTCGGGCACGCCCAGCGGGTCGGCGAGGGGTACCTGACCGGGGTGAGCGTCGTCGTGGCTCCGCCCGAGGGGGCCGTGGCGGGCGTCGACGTGCGAGGCGCGGCGCCCGGCACCCGCGAGACCGAGCTGCTCGACCCGCGCAACCTGGTCGAGCGCGTCCACGCGATCGTCCTGACCGGCGGGAGCGCCTTCGGCCTGAGCGCCGCCTGCGGTGTCATGCAGCGCCTGGCCGACGAGGGGATCGGCTTCCCGGTGGCGGGCGGCGTCGTCCCGATCGTGCCCTCGGCGGTCATCTACGACCTGGGGCGCGGCGGCGGCTTCCGCGCCACACCCGACGGCGAGCTGGGCGCCGCCGCCTACGACGCCGCCGTCGCCGCCACACCGTCCGCCTCGTCCGTCTCCGCCTCGTTCGCCCCGGCCGCGGCCGCTCCGGCGCGCAACGGGTCCATCGGGGCGGGCACCGGCGCGGTGGCGGGCGGGCTGGCCGGCGGCGTCGGGACGGCGAGCGCCGTCCTGCCCTCGGGCGTCACCGTGGCCGCCCTCGCCGTCGTCAACGCCGCCGGATCCGTCCTCGACCCCGGCAGCGGCCTGCTGTCGGGCACCAGGTACGGCCTGGCCGGCGAGTTCGGCGACGTCGGCGAGCCCGACCTCGACGAGGTCGCCCGCTGGCAGCCGGTGAAGGCGCCGTCGTTCAACACCACGATCGGCGTCGTGGCCACCGACCTCACGCTGTCCAAGGCCCAGTGCGGCAAGCTGGCCGGAGTGGCCCACGACGGTCTGGCCAGGGCGATCAGGCCCGCGCACACCATGGTCGACGGCGACACCGTCTTCGCGATGTCCACCCGCGGCCGGCCCGGCGCCGACACCGAGCTGCACGACGTGCTGGCCGCCGGGGCCGACGTGTTCAGCAGGGCGGTCGCGCACGCCGTCCTGCACGCCACGGGCAGGGAGGGCGCGCCCGCGTACCTGGATGTGTTCCCGAGCGCACGCAAGCGAGGATGAGGGGGTCGGACATGACCGAGGGGCTTCCGATCGGAGACGGGTGGGTGCCGGTGGCCGACAGCGCCCCGGTCGTCTTCCCCTACGACGGCACGACGGTGGCGCACGCGCCCGTCGGCACCGTGGCGCTGGCCGGAAGAGCCGTCGACGAGGCGCTCGCCGTGGCGCCCGCGATGGCGCGCACGCCCTCGCACGCCCGCCGCGCCGCGCTGCTCGGGGCGCACGACGCGCTGGCGGCGCGCAGGGCGGAGTTCGAGCGGCTGCTGGTGCTGGAGACCGGCAAACCGCTGGTCGACTGCCGGGTCGAGGTCGCCAGGACGCTGGTCACGCTGGCCACCGCGGCCGAGGAGGTGGCCAGGCTGCACGGCGAGACCGTGCCGATGGACCTGCTGCCCGCGGGCGAAGGGCTGGTCGGGTTCTGGACCAGGCGGCCGATCGGGGTGGTGGTCGGGATCACCGGCTTCAACTATCCCCTCCTGCTGGCCGCGCACAAGATCGCACCGGCGGTGGCGGCGGGCTGCCCGGTGATCGTGAAGCCGGCCCCCTCGACGCCGCTGGCGACGCTCGGGCTGGTTGAGCTGCTGCGCTCGACCGGCGCGCTGCCGGACGCCGCCGTCCAGCTGGTCACCGGCGATGTCGAGGTCGGCAGGGCGCTGGTGGAGGACCGGCGGATCGGCGCGGTCTCCTTCACCGGGTCGGCCGCGGCCGGGCACGCCATCGCGCGCAACGCCGCGCCCACCAAGGTGCTCCTCGAGCTGGGATCGAACGCGGCGCTCGTCGTGGCGGCCGACGCCGACCTGGCGGCCGCGGCCGACGCGGTGGTCAGGGGCGGCTACTACGCCTCGGGGCAGGCCTGCATCTCGGTCCAGCGGGTCGTCGTCGAGCAGAGCGTGCGGGCGGAGTTCCTCGACCTGCTGGCCGCGCGGATGAAGGACGTCGTGGTCGGCGACCCGCGCTCGCCGGAGACCAGGGTGGCGGCGCTGATCGACGAGCGGTCCACCTCGCGCGTGCTGTCGTGGGTGGAGGAGGCCGTGGCGGCCGGGGCCGAACTGGTCACGGGCGGGACGCGTGAGGGAACGGCGATCGTGCCGACCGTGCTGGCCGACGTGCCCGACGGGGTGGCCGCGTGGGACGAGGAGATCTTCGGGCCCGTGGTGTGCGTGCGGACCGTGAACGGCATCGAGGAGGCCTTCGAGACCGTCAACAGGTCCCGGTACGGCCTGCACCTGTCGGTCTTCACCAGGTCGCTGGCGACGGCGTTCGCGGCGATCGAGCGGCTGGAGGCGGGCGGGGTCGTGGTGAACGAGGTGCCGGGCTTCCGGGCCGACAACATGCCGTACGGAGGGGTGAAGGACTCGGGCGCCGGGCGCGAGGGGCCGCGCTTCGCCATCGAGGAGTTCACGGTGACCCGGATGGCCATCATCCGGCCGTGACCGCTCCCGCGGCCGGTCCTGGACGTGAAGATAGTTTTCCCGTTTGATGGTGATCGTGGCGAATATCTCGCGCAGGACCGTCATCAAGGGCGCGGCGCTCGCCCCCGCGCTTCCCATCGACGCTGTGACGGCCGGTCCGGACGTGCCGGCCGTCACGGACGTGCCCGCGGACCTCGAGCAGCGGGCGATGGCCATGGACCCGCCGGTGTTCCTGCTGGAGTCGGCCGTCCCCCCGCACGTCAGCGGCGACGGCCTGTCCATAGCCGGCCAGGTCGCCGTCTGCGGGAAGCACTCCCTGCGCTGGGACCACGCCGAACGCGCCGTCATCACCGTGCGCGCCCCGCTCAGGTGGGCGCCCGACCCCTACCGGCTCGGCGACGACCAGGCCTGGCAGGGACTGGTCGACGCCTTCTGCGTGTGGATCCACAACGACACCCCCGTCGACGACGTCGTGCGGTTCGAGTTCGGCCGGGGCGACCGGACGGACGTGTGGTTCGAGTTCCACCTGAACTACTCGGGCTGGCGCACGGCGTGGGTGCGTTACGCCTACGACATGCACGGCAGGCCCAGATCCGACATGGACACGCTGCGGATCGTGGCGCCCGGCCGTACCGGACGGCTGCATCTCGACCAGCTCATGCTCAACGTGCCGCTGCGGCCCGACGCGCCGTGCCGCGACCACCAGCTGCCCGACATCGCCCCCGAGGGCGACGAGTACGACAACCAGCACTGGCAGGCCCTCCACCTGTTCGACCGGCTGCTGTCAACCCGGAAGCCGCAGGTGCGCCCCCCGACGCGGGAGGAGAGCGCCGACCTGCGCGCGCTGGTCACCCGCTACCACGACGAGTACCTGATCGCCCAGGTCAAGCCCGACCTGGCCGCCCTCACCGCGCAGGCCGACGCGCTCACGGGCCGTCCCGTGCACGCCTACCAGTCGCAGATCTACCCCGCCGAGATCGCCGCCGAGCTGAAGGCGTTCGTCGACCCCGTCACCCTGCGCGCCTGCACCGACCTCATGAAGACCATCGCGCAGGGACACCAGGCCAGCCCGCCCGACCGGCCCGCGCTGGCCGCCCTCTACCTCAGGATCGTCGACCACCTGCGCGAGCAGGGGTGGACGCGCGGCAGCTGCCAGGGCACGATCCACCACCTCGGCTACGACGTGCGCGGCTACTACGACTCCGTCTACCTCATGCGCGACGCGCTGCGCGAGGCCGGCCGGTTCGAGCAGGTCCGCGCCGACCTCGACTGGCTGACCGGCCTCGGCAGGATCTTCCGCGGCTGGAAGCACCGCATGGCCCACGGCTCGATCATGGACCTGTTCAACACCACCGTCCGCGGCATGCTGGCCGCGGTGCTCCTGCGTGACACCGAGGCCGAACAGGTCGCCTACCTCAAGGCCCTGCGCGACTGGCTCGACACCGCCCTGCTGCCCACCGACGGCATCCAGGACGGCATCAAGATCGACGGCACCGCCTTCCACCACGTCGGCTTCTTCCCCGACTACGTCCGCGACGGGTTCACCGGCCTGGCCCCGCTGGTCTACCTCATGCACGGCGGCGCCTTCGCGCTCTCCTCCGAGGCGTCCGGCTGGCTGAAGAAGGCCCTGCTGGCGCAGCGCGTCTACGCCGGACGGACGCAGTGGCCGATCTCCATCAGCGGCCGCAACCCCGGCGGCACCACCGCCCTGTCCATCGTGCCCTTCCAGTGGCTGGCCCAGATCGACGACGAGATCGGCGCCGCCTTCCTGCGGCTGCTGCCGTCCTCGCCCACGCCGCAGCAGCAGGAGATCGCCGGCAGGCTCGCCGCCAGGGGCGTCACCGCCGAGCCTGCGCCGAGCGGGAACTGGGCGCTCAACTACGCCGCGCTCAGCGTCCACCGCCGCGGCGAGTGGCAGGTCACCGTGCGCGGCCACAACCGCTACCTGTGGTCCACCGAGATCTACGTCGGCGCCAACTGGTACGGCAGGTACAACACCTACGGCCAGATCCAGGTCGTGCACCGCGGCACCAACCTCGACAGCGGCTACGCCCAGCCCGGCTACGACTGGAACCGCAGGCCCGGCACCACCACCATCCACAAACCCCTCGACGCGCTCAAGGGCGACCTCACCGGCGCGATCGAGGAGATGCTGCTCACCGACTCCCGGTTCGGCGGATCCTGCGCCATCGACGGGCAGCACGGGATGTTCGCCATGGACCTCCACGAACACCCCAAGTACGAAGGCACCCACCGGGCCAGGAAATCGGTGTTCCTGTTCGACGACCGCATCGTGGCCCTCGGCACCGGCATCGCCAACGCCGACAGCGGCCACGAGACCGAGACCACCCTCTTCCAGACCACCAGGACCGGCCGCGTCGTCATGGACGGGACCGACGTCCCCTTCCCCTACGAGCGGCTCGACCTCGCACCGCGCTGGCTGCTCGACGACAAGAACATCGGCTACTACCTCGCGTCCGGCCAGCGCGTCGGCCTGACCCGCGCCACCCAGGCCTCCCGCCACAACGCCACCGAGGCGCCGACCGGCGGCGCCTTCTCCACCGCCTGGATCAGGCACGGCGCCGCGCCCCGCGACGGCTCCTACGAGTACGCCATGGTCGTCGACACCACCGCCGAGCGGATGGCGGCCTTCGCTGCCGACGTGCCGTACACGGTGGTCCGGGCCGACGCCGCCGCGCACGTCGTCGCCGACCGCGCCACCGGCGTCACCGGCTACGCGGTCTTCGAGCGGGTACGGCTGGCCGGCCGGGTGCTCGCCGTCGACACCCCGTCGCTGCTCATGACCCGCCAGGACGGTGCCGACCTCGTCCTCGCGGTGGCCGATCCCGACCTGCGCCTCTACAACGGCATCGACACCGACCAGTACGAGCGGGGCCGGTACGTCGGCCACTACAGCCCCTGGTCGCGGCCGTGGCTGACCAGCCCGAGCCACCCCCACCTGCTGCGGGTGACGCTCGCGGGACGGTGGCGGCGCGCGGAGGGGCGGTGCCGGGCACGGATCACCGGGGACCGGACCGTCGTCGAGTTCGAGACGGTCCACGGCATCCCGATCCAGGTCCGCCTCACCCCGTCGACGTGACGCCTCCGTCCGGCCGTGGCCCCACATGACCACCGGCGTCCCAGCCCTGCGCTCCGGGCCGCGGCTCGCGCTTCGGCCCGGGCGTCCAGGGCCGTCAGGTTCCACGGCTGGTCGGCGCGGACGGGCTGCGCCGCCGAGTGGATTGCACGTAGTGCAATTCTTGCGTATTGTGCAAATCATGGATGCGGTGGAAGAGCGTCGCAGGCGCAACAGGGCACGCAAGCGACGGCTCATCGGAGACGCGGCGGTGGGCCTGGCTTTGGAGGGAGGGCTGGAGAGCCTGACCGTCGAGGCGATCGCCGAGGCGGCCGACATCTCCACCCGGACCTTCTTCAACTACTTCTCCACCAAGGAGGAGGCCCTGACGGTCGGCCCCTCCTGGTCGGCGGAGGAGCTGGCGGCGCTGGTGGCCGCGCGTCCCGCGGACGAGCCGGCGGTCCGGTCGATGCGGGTCATGGCCAAGGAGATCGCCGAATCCTACGTGCCCAGCCGCGAGCAGGTCGCGCTGTGGCGCCGCAACCCCGAACTGCTCACCCGGGCGCGCAGGCCCGCCGACCAGGAGCAGGTCTTCGTGACCCTCATGCGGGCCGTGGCCGACCGGACGGGGGCCGACCTGCCGCATGAGGTCTACCCCAGTGTGCTGGTCGTCACGACGTTCTCCCTCATCGAGTGGGCCGTACGGGCCTCCTGGCAGGACGGCGTCGGCAAGCCTCTCGACGATCTGATCGACGAGGCCTTCGACCTGATCGAGCACGGCCTGTAGAAACCCGCCTCGCGGGAACCGGAGGATCCACAGACGGTCTGCTCGCCGCGGCACGCCCTGATGAACGGCTCGTTCATCCTGCTGGGGGTGCTGCTGGGAGCCGGTCTCGCGCTGACCCGGCGCGCCTGGCCGCAGGGCCGCGGCACGGTCGTCGGACGCGCGCTGGTCGCGTCGGCCGCCGTGAGCTGGATCCTGGTCGGCCTGGCGCCGGAGAACGAGAACATCGTCGTGCACGGTCTGGGCGCCTTAGGGATCTTCGCCCTCGGGAACGCGAGAGCGCTGGTGCTCGGATTCGCCACCCGCGGCGCCCCCGGGTGGCGGGTTCCCGCGGTGCTCGGCCTCCTCGCGGGCGCCTTCGGGCTGGTCATGGCGGTCCTGTTCCTGTGCAACCAGTTCCTCGGGCTCGGGCTCGGCACGATGGAGCGGCTGGTGATCTACCCGCTGATCGTCTGGGCGGCGACGGCGGGCGCGTTCATGATCGTCGGACGGCGACGGTGAGCGGGCGCGCGCCCGGCCGTCTCAGCGCCGTCACCTCCACCAGGGAAAGGTCCCCCATGACACCGAGCATGCAGGCGCGGCTGACCACCGTCATGGTCAGGCTGATGGGCGTCAAACGGCGCATGTACGGCAGCGCGGAGAAGGTGCACCGGAGCATCGCCGCCGACCGCCGGCGAGGCCCCGCCGTACCGCGCTTCAAGGACCGGCTCTGCGTCGAGGAGCAGCACGTGGCCGGTCACCGCGTCTACACGGTGAGCCCGAAGAGCGGGCGCGCCAAGCGTCACCTGCTGTACCTGCACGGCGGCGGCTGGTCCCTGTCGATCACCTCGCTGCACTGGGACCTCATCGGCACGCTGGCCGAACGGCTGGGCTGCTCGATCACCGTCCCCCTGTACCCGCTGGCCCCCGAGCACACCGCCCGCGACGTGTGGGCCATGCTCCTGCCCCTCTACCGGGAACTCGTCGAGTGGTTCTCCTCTGAGGGCCTGACCGTGATGGGCGACTCCTCGGGCGGCAACCTGTCCCTGTCCCTGGCCATGCAGGCCAGGCAGGCCGGTCTGCCGCAACCGGCGCACCTGGTGCTGGTGTCGCCGTGCGTCGACATCTCCATCAGCGACCCGGCCATGCCGGCGCTGGAGCGGGTCGACCCGATCCTCGCCCGCGAGGGCGTGCGCGAGGCCGGCCGCCTGTACGCCGGAGGCCTGGACCCGCGGGATCCGGTGGTCAGCCCCCTGTACGGCTCGCTCCGCGGACTGGCCCCCATCGCGGTCTTCACCGGCACCCGCGACATCCTCAACGCCGACGCCCACCGGCTCAGGGACAGGGCGCGCCAGGAGGGCGTGTCCGTGGACGTGTTCGAATACCCCGGCATGCTGCACGTCTGGCCCCTGTATTCCCTGCCCGAGTCCAGACGGGCGATCGACGAGATCGTCGCGATCGTCGAGGGGGGCCGCGACTGACACCGCCGGACGGTCCTCGCCCACCACGGAGAGCTGTCCTGCCCCGTCCCCAGGACGGCGACTCGACCGCCAGGCCTCGCCGCGCCCGACGGTCGAGCCGCGGTCATCAGCGCGGTCATCAGCGCGGTCATCGGCGTCTGCCTCCTGCTCGCCGTCACCGAAGCCCGCGCCGAAGCCCGCGCCGAGGGCCCGTCAGTCGCCTTGGCCTTCCTCGGCGGCCTGTCGATCGGGCGCGGCCTTGATGCGCCAGCCCGTCGCGGCCTCTCGCGTCTTCCAGAGGGTGGCGTAGAGACCGCCCGCAGCCAGCAGGCCGTCGTGGGTGCCGCGCTCGGCGACCCGGCCGCCGTCCAGCACGACGATCTGGTCGGCGTGCCGTACGGTGTTCAGGCGGTGGGCGACCATCAGCACGGTACGGCGCCGCGCCAGCGCGCGCACGGCGGCCGCGACCGCGGCCTCGTTCTCCGCGTCGAGCGCCGAGGTGGCCTCGTCCAGCAGCACGATGGGGGCGTCCTTCAGCAACGCCCTGGCGATCGAGACGCGCTGGCGGTCGCCGCCCGACAGCGAGGCCCCGCGCTCGCCGACCTGTCCTGCCCATCCGCCGGGCAGGCGCTCGGCGATCTCGTCGCAGCGGGCCAGCCCGGCGGCCTGCCGTACCTCGGACTGGCTCGCCTCGGGCCTGCTGAGCCTGATGTTGTCCTCCAGGGTGCCCTCGAACAGGTAGACGTCCTGGGAGACGAGCGAGACGTGGTCCATCAGGTCGGTGAACGTCAGCTCTCTGACGTCGGCGCCCGCCACGCGCACGCTGCCCGACGAGACGTCGAAGAACCGGGCGACCAGGTGCAGGATCGTGGTCTTGCCGGCGCCGGAGGGGCCGACGAGCGCGGTGACGGTTCCGGGGGCGACGGTCAGGCTGACGTCCCGCAGGAGCGGGCCATCGCCGGTGTAGGAGAAGGACACGTGGTCCAGCTCGACGGAAGGCTCGCCGAGCGCCGCCGAACGTGCGGGTTCCGGAAGCGGCGGCGTGGCGAGCAGGCGTTCGAGCCGGTCCAGGGAACCCGCGCTCATCCGCAGGACGGCGCTGATCGCGGCGGCGTCCCGCATCGGCTCGACGTACCTGGCGGCCAGCACCATCGCGGTGATCAGGGCTGCCGCGTCGAGGCTGGTCGCGATGGCCGCGGCGGTCAGCAGCAGAACCGCGAACGCGCCCTGGATGGACAGGCCGAGCGCGGTCAGGGCGGGCAGCGCGGTCCGGATGCGCCGCGTGGTGGCGCGGCGGTGCTCCTCGACCGCGGCGGCGAGCAGTTCCAGACCCTTGCCGGTACGGCCGGCCGCCCGCAGCACGGGCTGGGCCTGGGCGAACTCGACGGTTCTCGCGCCCAGCTCGGCGGTGGCGGCGTCGATGTCGTGGTCGGCGACGGTGATCTTGTCGCCCATCCAGCGGGCCGCCAGCCAGACGATCGGGGCGACGGCCAGCGCGGCCAGCGCCATCCGCCAGTCGGTCGCGGCCAGCACGGCGATCGTCACCGCGGGCGCCACGGTCGCTGCGGCCAGCGGCTCGAGCAGGTGGGCCGGGGTCTGCAGGATGTTCATGACGCCCGCTCCCGCCAGGCGGCCGAAGGGGCCGACGCGGGCCTGGCCGAACCAGCCGAGCGGCAGCCGTACGACGTGGTCGCCGAGACGGTCCAGCAGGAGCCGGCACAGGCCGTAGCCGGCCCGGCGCGCCTTGATCATCGCGGCCCGGTGGACGAGGCCGTAGAGCGCGGTCAGCGCGAGCAGGCACAGCAGCGGTGCCGTGGCGTTCGCGCCGGTGAACAGCGCCCGCAGGATCGGCAGCAGCAGGCCGAGGACGGCTCCCATGAGCGCGGCGGAGGCGGTCATCGACACGACGGCCAGGCGCAGGTCGCGGGCATGGGTGGGGGCAGGGGCATGGTCGGCGAGGGCGATCAGGCGGCGGATCACGCGGCCACCGCCTGCTGCGCGGCCCACAGGCGGGCATAGCGCCCGTCCGCCGCCAGCAGGTCGTCGTGGGTGCCGCGCTCGGCGACGCGGCCGCCGTCCAGAACGACGATCTGGTCGGCGAACTGGACGGTGTACAGCCGGTGGGCGATGACCAGCAGGGTCCTGCCGCGCATGAGCCGCGACAGCGCCTCCTGCACCGCGACCTCGGACTCGGGGTCGGCGAAGGCGGTGGCCTCGTCGAGCACGAGGACCGGGGTGTCGGCGACCAGGGCGCGGGCGATCGAGACGCGCTGCGCCTCACCGCCGGAGAAGATCGCCTCCTCGCCGACCACCGAGCCGTAGCCGCGGGGCAGTTCCAGGACGCGGTCATGGATCAGGGCCGCACGGGCCGCGGCGTGCACCTCCTCGTCGGAGGCGTCGGGCCTGGCCAGGGCGATGTTGTCGCGCACGCTGGCCCGCAGCAGCCGCACGTCCTGCAGGACGAAGCCGACCCGCCGGTACAGCTCGGCGTCGGGCAGGTCGCGAAGGTCGACGCCGCCGACGCTGATGGTGCCCCGTGAGCCCTCGTGCAGGCGGGCCAGCAGGGCGGCCAGCGTGGACTTGCCCGCCCCGGAGGGGCCGACGAGCGCCGTCACCGTGCCGGGGGAGAGGGTGAGGTCGATGCCGTGCAGGACCTCGTGCTCGCCGTACCCGAAGCGGACCCCGGCGAAGACCACCTCGCTGCCGCTGGGCGCGGGGCCTGCGGGAGGGTCGGTCCTGGTGGGCGTGCGCAGGAGGCCGCCGATCTCGTCGACGGCGGTGCGGGCGAACTGGATGTCCTGCAGGGTGTATCCGAGCGCGAGCAGCGGCGCGGTCAGGCCGGGCGCCAGCAGCAGGTACGGCACGACGTCGGCGGGCGCGAGCGCGCCCAGCCAGACCAGCAGTCCGCCGCCCGCCAGCGCGGTGGCCGTCGCGACGGGAGCGGAGTAGACGACCGTACCGGTCACCATGGGCCGGTCGACCGAGCGCGACCAGTCGTCGAGGTAGCGGCTGAACGCGCCGGTCGCGGCCCGCCAGCGCCCGTGCTCGCCGCCGGTCCTGCCGAACACCTTGACCACCGCGATGCCCTGGACGAACTCCACCGCGGCCGCGCCCAGCCGGGCGAGGGCGTCGTGGTAGCCGGCCATGCCGGCGGTCGCGATGTCGTTGACCTTCTTGTAGAACACCGACCCGACGACGACGGGGAGCAGGACGATCCCCGTCAGGGCCGGGCTCACCCACAGCATGTACGCCAGGGACAGGGTGGGCACCAGCAGGGCGCCGACCGCGTCCATCAGGCTCTGCGCGACCAGCCGGTGCAGGGAGGCCACGTCGTCGGTGACGGCCTTGCGCACCCGGCCCGAACCCTGTCCGCCGAACCAGTCGAGCGGCATCCTGGCCAGGTGCTCGGCCATCCTCGTGCGCAGGTCACGCTGCAGGTCGTTGTCGGCCACGTTGGTCAGGACCGTGACCCCGACCGTGCACACCGCCCTCACCAGCAGGGCCGTCGCCGCCACCGCCGCCACCCACCACGCCGCCGCCGGCGAACCGCCGGCGAGCAGGTGACGGGCGAACTCCGCGATCGCCACCGGCGGGGCCACCGTGGTGACCGCGACGATCACCTGCAGGGCCGCGGCCGCGGCGAGCTTGCCGCGGATGGGGCGAAGGAGCCGTGCGAACACCACGTACGAGGAGCCAGGTTGTAAGGCCATGGGGGGAGGTCGCCTTCCAGGTCATGGATTCGGTCGGCGCGGCACGGAAGCACGCGCGCCTTCTTTGATGCTCACCTGGATCCACATTCAACCCCGGCGGGGCGCGGCCCGACGAGGGTGCCGGGCAGGGGCCGCCTCAATCGGCGTCCGGCACGCCCGCTCGTCGGGCCGTGTCAGGCGTCGTGGGGTCTGGCGGGGCGGACGAGGCCGCTCTCGTAGGCGAAGACCACGACCTGTGCGCGGTCCCTGAGCCCCAGCTTCAGCAGGACCCGGCTGAGGTGCGTCTTCACGGTGGCCTCGGCGAGGTGCATCGCCGTGGCGACCTCGGCGTTGGACAGCCCGCGCGCCACCTGGATGAGCACCTCGTGCTCGCGGGAGGTGAGCAGCCCCAGCCGCTCGTCCCGCTCGGGGGCGCCCGGCGCGAGCTGGGGGGCGAACTTCTCCAGCAGGCGCCGGGTGATCCGCGGGGAGACCGCCGCGTCGCCCGCCGCCACGTTGCGGATCGCGGCCAGCAGTTCCTCGGGCCGGGTGTTCTTCGGCAGGAAGCCCGAGGCGCCGGCCTTCAGCCCGGCGAAGGCGTACTCGTCCAGGTCGAAGGTGGTCAGGATGAGCACGCGTGAGCGCGGGGAGTCCCTGACGATCCGGCGGGTGGCCTCGATCCCGTCGACGCCGGGCATGCGGACGTCCATCAGCACGACATCGGGGCGTAGCAGCCGGGTCATCCGGGCGGCTTCGTCGCCGTCACCCGCCTCGCCCGCCACCTCCATGTCCGGCTCGGCCTCGAACACCATGCGGAAGGCCATGCGGAGCAACGACTCATCGTCGGCGATCAACAGCCGGATCGTCACGCCGTGCCCTTCCCCGCCAGGTCCGCGGCGAGGTCGAGGCTCGCCGCGACCCGCCAGCCCCCGTCACGCAGGGGGCCGGCATGGAGGGTACCGCCGTAGGCGGCGACGCGCTCGCGCATGCCGGCCAGGCCCCGCCCTGGCGCGCCTTCCGGCGTCCGCCCGGCGCGGCCGTCGTCGGTGACCTCCACGTCGGCGCGCCGCGGCGTCAGGTGGACCCGGACCTCGGCCGTCGCGCCGGGGGCGTGCCTGAGCGTGTTGGTCAGGGCCTCCTGGGCCAGCCGGTAGACGGTGAGCTGGGCGGCGGCGGGGACCGCCGCGGGGTCACCGGTCACCTCCAGGCGGGTCGGCAGCCCGGCCGCGCGCATCCTCTCGGCGAGCGGACCGAGCTGGGCGATCCCGGGAGCCGGATGGAGCAGCTGGCCGGACTCGCCCTGCTCGCCGGAGCCGAGGGAGCGCCGCATGTCGGCCAGGGCCTGCCGCCCGGTATCGGCGATCTGCTCCATGGCGGCGGCCGCCCGGTCCGGGGCGCGGTGCCGGATGTACGCCGCGCTGTCGGCCAGCGCCACCATGACCGACAGGTTGTGGGTGACGATGTCGTGCATGTCGCGCGTCATCCGGGCGCGCTCGTCGGCCACGGCCAGCCGCGCCCGCTGCTCGCGGTCATGCTCCAGCGACGAGACGTACGCCCGCCGGGCGCGCGTCCACAGGCCCGTGGTGAGGGCGGCGGCGGCCATCGCGGTCAGCGCGGCCACCGTGAACGGGAACTGGCCGGGCGGCGCCCACCGCGCCGCGGCCAGCAGCACCCCCGCCTCCAGCGTGAGCCCGGCCGCCAGCGCCTGCCGCCAGGGACAGTAGGCGCCGACCGTGTAGAGGGCGACCAGCAGCGCGGCGTCGGCGGGGAGCTGCACGTCGGCGGCCCATTGGATCGCGGCCGCGGCGGTGATCGCGCCGAACGTCGCCAGCGGCGCGCGTCGCCGCCACGCCAGGGGCGTCACCAGGGCCACCTGAAGCAGCAGCGACCACGGCTGGCCGCGTGTCAGGACCTGGCCGGGCCCGAGCGTGGCAAGAAAGATCACGGCCGCCAGCAGCGCGTCGGCAGGCACGGACGACCATCGAGTGAGCGCTGCGAGGCAGGCCACGGGACGATCGGCGCGTTTCATGCCGCTCACCCTAGTTGTCCTGGGGATTCACTCCCCATCCTCCTCAAGGAGGAACATCCGGGCACCTCAACCAGAAGTCGTAGATGTGGATCAGTCGTACGCCGCTAGCTCGGCGCCGCGCCCCGCTGCCAGCCTCGTGGCACTCATCTCGTCAGGAGGCTCACATGCCCTTCATCACCAAGGCCGCAGGCGTCGCCGCGTTGGCGATGGCCGCGGCCATCGCACCCACCACCATCCACGCCGCCTCGGCCGTCCCGACCCGGCAGGAGCAGGCCGCGCAGCGGATCACGATGACCCTGCCCGCGCCGACCGAGCCGAATCCCGTCGGCACCATCGCCGTGCGACTGGTGGACCGCTCGCGTCACGACCCCCTCGTCAGGTCGAAGCCCTACCGGGAGCTGATGGTCAGCCTGTGGTACCCGGCGAAGGACGGCGGGTCCCTGCCCGTCGCTCCCCAGATGGCGCCCTTGGCCGCGGCTGACTGGGACCGTCATTCCGCGCCGCCCATGGGCATCGCGGCGGGCAAGGTGGACTGGGCCGCCACCCCCACCCACGCCCGCGTCGGCGCGCCGGTGGACCGCCGGGCCGGCAGGCTTCCCGTCGTGGTCTTCGGCCCCGGCGACGGGGGCCCGCGGACCCTCGGCACCTCCTTGGTGCAGGACCTGGCCGCGCGCGGCTACCTGGTCGTCACCGTGGACCACACCTACGAGGCCGACCAGGTGGAGTTCCCCGGCGGGCGGGTCGTGCGCGCTCTGCCCCTGCCCAGCAAGCTGACTCCGCGCGTCATCGCCAAGCTGCTCGCGCAGCACTCGCAGGCCCGTATCGCGGACATGCGCTTCGTCCTGGACCAGATCGCCGCGCTGGGAGAGGGCCGCGGCTTCGGCGAGGAGGGCGGGCAACTGCCCGCCGGGCTGAGCGGCGCCCCCGACCTGTCCCGGGTGGGAATGCTCGGCCAGTCCCTCGGCGGGTCGGTGGCCGCGCAACTCGTCCACGACGACCGGCGCGTGGTCGCGGGCGTCAACCTCGACGGCGGCTACGTCGGACGGGTGGCCAAGACCGGCGTCGCCAAGCCGTTCCTGCAGCTCGCGGCCGAGGCGCACACCCGGGCGAGCGAACCGAGCTGGAAGTCCTTCTGGGCTGCCACCACCGGCTGGAAGCGGGAGCTGCGCTTCGCGGGCGCGGCCCACGGCTCGTTCACCGACCTGCAGGTGATGATGCCGCAGATCGCGGCGAAGCTGCCCCAGGTGCCCGTCGCCGACTTCGTCGGCACGATCGACCCCCGCCGGTCCGTGTCGGCCCAGCGCGCCTACGTCGCGGCCTTCTTCGACCTGCACCTGAACAAGAAGCCCACCAGGCTCTTCGACGCCCCCGACGCCCGCTACCCCGAGGTCTCCCTCATCCCCTGAGCCGCCTGGGCTCCACCGCCGGATCTCCGGCCGGACCCGCCGGCGCGCGTCCGCCGTTCGCCGTGTCCGGCCGTGGGCGGGTACCGGCCGCCTGCTGGTTCCGGACGCGGCGCGGCTGAGGTGTCGGTAGGGTGCCCCCGGTATGGGTGGTAGTTCGGACATGTCGTGAGAAGTGGGGGTGCCGTCGCATCGGGGTCCGGCAGGCGCCGCGCCTGGGCGGGAAGCCGGGGCGCGTCGATCAGTCACCGACCGGCAAGGCGGGTCCGGCCGAGCGGGAGCTCAACCGGACGGCGGTCCGGTACGCGGTGTGGCTGCGCTCGGCGGTGAGCGCGGCCTGCGCGGTGTTCGGGGTCCTCGAGGTGCCGGTCGAACGCCGGCCGGCCGCGCTCGCGGTGATGGCGGTCGTGCTCGGCTGGTCCGCCGTGCGCCTGGTCACCCTCGGGCGCCGCACCAGGGGGAGGATCGGGGGCCTCGTCGCGATGGACGCGGTGGCGCTCGTCGTGATCGGCGCAGGTCAGGTGGTGGCCGGCCCGGGGTACGCGGGCGGGTGGGCGTTGGCGCTGATCTCCATCACCGCTGTGACCTCGTCGTACGAGTGGCCGGACAGGCCGCTCGTCGGCATCGGGCTGGCCCTGCTCGGGCTGGGCGCCAACGTCGCCGGCTATGCCGCGCAGTCCGGCGCGTGGGCGCCGGCGGCCTTGCCGGGCCTGCGGGTGCTGGTCGAGATCGCCCTGTCCCGGCTGTCGTACCTGCTGGTCCGGTCACAGGCGCGGGCGGCGGACCGGCTCGGCGAGCGGATCGCCGCCCGCCGCAGGCAGGCCGCCGTCGTGGCGGCCAGGCGGGCGGCCGAGCGCGAGTACGTGGCGACACTGCACGACACGGCGAGCACGACCCTGCTGATGGTCGCCGAAGGGCACGGCCGGGCGGGAGTGGCCGAGCGGGCACGCCACGATCTGGAGGCGATCGCCGGCGTCCCCGGCACGGACGCCGGCCACGTCGAGCTGGCCGCTCTTCTCGCCACCGCGGCACGCCACGACGACGTGCGGGTCCACGAGGCGATCGACGCCATGCCGTCGCTGCCCGCGGCGCCCGCCCTCGCGATCTTCCACGGCGTCAGGGAGGCGCTGACCAACGTGGCCAGGCACGCGGGCGTCGCCGAGGCGTCGTTGCGAGCCGGGCTCGACGAGCGGGGCAGGGTGGTCGTCGAGGTGCGCGACCGCGGCCGCGGCTTCGTACCCGACGACGTGGGACCGCATCGGCGTGGCCTGTCCGGTTCGATCGCGGGGCGGATGGCCGGCGTCGGCGGCCGGGCGACGGTGGCCTCGCGGGTCGGGTACGGGACCACGCTGCGCTGGATGTGGCCGGTGGAAGGCGATGACTGACGAGAACGCCGACCGGCTCGCCGCCCAGATCGGAGATCGGCTGCTGCGCGGCGTGCGGATCTCCGTGCTGGCGGTCGCGGTGACCGTGCAGTTCAGCCTCTCCCTGCCCGAGCTCCTGCGGAACAGCTCCCGCTACGCTCCGCTGTGGCCGCAGGTCGTGGCGTTCGCGCTGTTCGCTGTGGTGGCCGTCGGCTCCGCGGCTTTCCTCGCCCGCGGCGGGCGCATCCCGCGCCGCGCCCGGGTGGCCGGGCTGTGCCTGGCGCTGCTGGCCGTCGCCGCGGCGGCCGGGTCGGCACCGCCGGGCAGCCACCTGGAACCGGCCGACTGGTACTTCGGGCTGGCCGGCTGGCACGGCGTGCTGCTGTTGTTCGACCTGCGCCTGCGCTTGCTGGCCGCCTTCCTCGGCGCGACCCTCGTCATGACCGTGGTCAAGATGGTGGCACCCGGGATGCCCGACCTCAGGGCATGGGCGGCGATGGCCGTGGCCGCGGTGTCGGTCTACGGCTTCCAGTTGGCGCTCGGGCTGCTGGCCCACGGCGTCCAGCGGATCTCCGTCCGGGCGCGGGAGGCCGCGGCGGAGGAGGAACGGATCCGGACGGAGGAGGAGACGGCGGAGCACCGGCACCGCGATCACCGGCGGCGGTACGCGGCGCTGCTTCCCACGCTGGTCCCGCTGCTGGCCGGGCTCGGGTACGGCTCGCTCGACCCTGCCCATCCGGACGTCCGGCGCCGCAGCGCGCACGAGGCGGCCAGGATGCGCCGGATGTTCGCCGAGAGCGACGACGTGCCCGACCCGCTGATGCACGAGCTGCAGGCGGTGATCGAGGTGGCCGAGCGTCGTGGGGTGGCGGTGCGGTTCGCCGCCCGGGGCGTGCCCAGCACGCCGCCGAAGGAGGTCAGGCGCGAACTGATCGAGCCGGTGTCGGCCATGCTGGCCGCGGTCGCCTCCGACGCCCGGGTCACCCTGGTCCGCGCGTCCGACCAGGTCCGGGTCAGCGCGGTCGGCGACGCACAGGACCACACGCACCTGGCCCGCCGGCCGGGGCGAGTGAAGGTTCATCACATGGTGACGGAGGATCGAGCATGGGTGGAGACGGTCTGGCAATCACGGTGACGCTGGTCGACGACCATCCGGTGGCGCTGGCCGGGGCGGAGGCCTGGTTCGCCGCGGCGAGCCCGCCCATCGACGTGGTCGCGGCCGGGGCCTGCGCGCAGGTCGCCTGGACACCGCCGGGCGACTCCGCCGCGGTCGTCGTGCTCGACCTGCAACTGTCGGGGCCGCAGCCGGCCTACGCCGACCTGAGGCGACTCGTCGACGACGGCAGGCAGGTCATCGTCTACACCATGCGCGAGGACGAGAACACCGCGCTCACCTGCCTGGACATCGGCGCGTTCACGTTCCTGACCAAGGCCGAGGGCAAGGAGCACCTGGTCGCGGCCACGGTCGCGGCCGCCCACGGCCGGCCGTACACGCCGCCGGCGCTGGCCGGGGCGTTCGGCGTGAACACCCGGCCCGACCGGCCGCAGCTGTCCCAGCGCGAGCAGGAGGTGCTGATCGAGTGGTTCCAGTGCGAGTCGAAAGAACTCGTCGCCGAACGGCTGGGCATCACGCCGCGCACGGTCAGCTCCTACCTGGACCGCGTGCGGATCAAGTACGCGAGCGTGGGCAGGGAGGCCAGGACCAAGGCGACCCTCGTCGCGCGCGCCCTGCAGGACGGCCTCATCGGCATCGACGATCTGTGATCGGACGGGCGCGTAACGCATTGCGGGTCGAACGACCGTCACCCGCGAAGATCACCTTTTCCTAGGGTGTGGGGCCACGCCATAACGAGAAGATACGGAGACGGTGTTGTCGATGGCTTCACTCAAGCGAGCGGTACTGGGTGGTCTGGGGGCGGGCGCCCTGCTGACGGCGGTCATGGGGGTCTCGCTGTCGCCTGCCGCCTGGGCCGACCCGGCCGACAACAAGCTGACCGCGGGGGAGACGCTCAAGCCGAACCAGACCGTGAAGTCGGCCAACGGCGAGTACAAGCTGATCCAGCAGACCCAGGGCAACCTCGTCCTGTACGGCCCGGGCAACGAGGCCCTGTGGTCGAGCCCCACCGCGGGCGCCCCGGCGTACGCGACGATGCAGCGCGAGGGCAACCTGGTGATCTACAGCGACACGAACAAGCCGCTGTGGAGCACCAACACGGCCGGCAATCCCGGCGCGTACCTCGCGGTGCAGAATGACGGCAACCTCGTCATCTACTCCGCCGCCAACCAGGCTCTGTGGTCGAGGCAGGGCTACCTCGGCTCGCTGCCCTCCGGCCACACGCTCAAGGCCGGGCAGGGTGTCCAGTCGCGCAACGGCGAGTACCGGCTGATCATGCAGAAGGAGGGCAACCTCGTCCTCTACAACCGGGCGAACAAGCCGCTCTGGACCACGCCGACGGCGGACCAGGCGGGCTCTCGCGCCGTCATGCAGAAGGAAGGGAACCTGGTGATCTACAACGCCGCCAACCAGGCGGTGTGGACCACCAAGACCGCGGGCAACCCCGGCGCCTACCTCGCGGTCCAGAACGAGGGCAACGTCGTGATCTACACCAAGGACAACAAGCCGCTCTGGTCCACCCGGTAACCGGGCAGGCGTGGGCCGCCAGGCGCGGCCCACGCCCGCTCCACCGGGTTTGGCGCGTTTCGCGGAGGTGGGGGCCGGTGGGCACGGGGCCGCGGCCTCGGGCGGGTCAGTTCGGCGGGTCGAACCGGCCGTCGACCGCGGTCCAGCCGCCGTCGACGTAGAGCACCGAGCCCGTGACGAAGCTCGCCGCGTCGGAGGCCAGGTAGACGACCGCCCCCGCCATCTCGGGAGCCTGCGCCCACCGGCCCAGCGCGGACTTGGCGGCATAGGCGTCGTACCAGGACGGGTTGTCCTTGATCTGACGGGTGAGCGGCGTCTCCACCACGCCGGGGGCCACCGCGTTGACGCGCACGCCGTACGGGCCGAACTCGGCGGCGGCCGTCCTCAGCAGCTGCACCAGGCCCGCCTTCGTCGCCGAGTAGACGCCCTGGCCCGGCTCGGTCACCGACGCCCTGATGGAGGCGAAGCCGACGATCGAGCCCCCGCGGCGCTCCACCATGCCGGCGCCGAACGCGCGGACCACCTCGAACGAGGCCCGCAGGTTGAGATCGACCACCCGCTCGAACTCCTCGGCGGAGTAGTCGAGCAACCGCTTGCGGACGTTCGTGGCGGCGGTGAAGACCAGCACGTCCACCGCGCCGAGCTGCGCGGCGGCGGCGCGCACCGCCGGGCCGTCCAGGACGTCGAGCGGGACGGCCGTGCCGCCGCACAGGCCCGCGGTCTCCTCGGCGGAGGGCAGGTCGCGGTCGGCGCACACCACCTCGGCCCCGTGCGCGGCCAGGGCCAGGGCGGACTCCCTGCCGATGCCGCTCCCCGCGCCGATGACAACCGCCCGCCGCCCGTCCAGCCGGAACAACCGCTCGTAGTCCATGACCGTCACCCTACCCACTGGTCCGACCAGTGCACTAGGTACGCCTTGGCTTCCGCGATGACCTCTCCTTCGCGGACCGTCATAGGCTGCGTGGGTGCTGATCGAGGAACGCGCACCCGGCGACGGTGAACTCCGGTCCCTCCTGGAAGCCGCCTTCGCCGAACTCGTCGCCCGCTACGGACCCGAAGGACGGTCAGGCGTGGACCCGGCGGCCCGCTTCCTGATCGCGGTCGCCGACGGCACGGCGGTGGCGTGCGGAGCCCTCCAGCCGGTCGACGCGGTGACGGCCGAGGTGAAGCGCATGTACGTGCGGCCCTCCCACCGAGGGCTCGGAGCGGCCAGGGCCCTGCTCAAGGCGCTGGAGTCCATGGCCGCGGACGCCGGGTACGCGCGCATCCGCCTGACCACCGGCATCAGGCAGCCGGAGGCGATCGCGCTGTACGAGAGCTCCGGGTACACGCGGATCCCGGCATACGGGAAGTAGCCGACGAGCCGGCCAGCAGGAGCTACGGGAAGGACGTGAGGCGGTGGCTCAGAGCTTGCGGACGTTGGTGGCGCAGAAGTCGAAGCTGTCCTGGCTGCGTTCGACCAGGTCGAACTCGACGGGGTCACCGGCGTGGAGCACGCGGTAGCCCGCGCCGACGATGTCGCTGAAGTGGGCGAAGGCGTCCTTGCCCGGCGGGAGGTCGGGCGAGGAGATCGCGCCCCAGCCTTTCTCCGGCTTCCAGAACTTGACGGTGCCTCGGGTCATGCAGAGATCATTCCACGTCGGGCCAGATGCACGTCGAGGTGACGCCGATACCGAGGACGTCGCCCTGGGTCCACGACAGGGAAAGGATGAAGTCGTCGGGACGGCTCTGGGCCGCAATGTCAGGCTGTCCGATATCCAGACCGGTCGCTTGGGTGATGGTATGCCCTTGATCGCGCCAGTGGCCTCTGACGCGCTCCGCGACAGCCACAAGGCGGTCTTTCGGGATGCCCCTCAGGTAATACGTGCGGGTAACGATGATGCGATCCTCGGATCCGCCGTCTGTGGCCCCCACGCAGTAACGGCGGTTGAGACTGGGCCGATAGAGATCGAGATCGGGCTTCGGGTGCATGACCGAAACGGTGTCTTGGATGAGTTGTTCGACGCGGTCCACTGCCTGCTGTTCGTTCATCGTCGTTGCCTTCGCGCACGCGGTGAGGATCAGGAAGAGAAGCAGGATCATGCGAGTCAAGGCTGCTCTCCGGCGTTCTGGGTGACTCTGTGGTATTCGCCGTTGACGATGTGGGCCAGATTTCTCAACGACTGTGAATGGTCATTCCAGTAGTCGGAGTGGGCTTTGAAGGTCAGGTAGAAGGGGCCGTCTTCGACGTAGAACCGGCGGGCGCCGAAGCTGTCGTCTCCTGGGTCGTTTCCGAAGCGCGCCAGGTCCCCCACCGGGTCTCCCGCAGCCTCTCCCGCCCACACCCTCCCAGGACCGACCCCCAGTTCCTCCGCTCGCCGTACCCCCACCCCGGGGCTGCCGACGAAGACCAGTTCGTCGGCGAACCGCCCGTGCCGTAGGAGGGCCGCCTTGCCGGTCACCAGTGACCCGTAGCTGTGCCCCAGCATCGTGAGTTTCGCCTTTCCCGAAGGGTCGTGGCTGGCTCGCAGCCCGTCCACGAGTGACGCCAGCGCGCGAGCGCCCGTGTCGGCGGCGCCGTCCGTCGCCACGCTCCGGCCGGGGACGGTCAGCTGCCAGTCGATCTGTGGTGCCCGGTAGCCCAGCCAGGCGATGGAGGCGATCTTCCGGCCGGGCGCGAAGTAGTGCGCCTGGTCCCACAGCACCGCGGCCCGGTTCAGGTCCTCGTGGAAGGAGGCGAGCCTGGTGTTCATGCCGGGCACGTACGTCACCACGCGGTCCGCCGTGTCGGGGTCGCCGAAGGAGATCGCGGCCTCCCCGAGGGAGCGGACGTCGAAGGACAGCAGGTAGGCCGGCGGCCGGCCGTTCCTGCCGCCCTGGGCCAGGCCCTGCTCGATGACCTTCACGTGGTCGAGTTCGCGCATCACCCGGTCGAGGACGGCCGGCCACGTGAGCGCGAGGTGCGGGTCGGGCGGGACGGTGGTGAGCAGCGCGGCGAGCCTGGCCTTCTCGGTGGCCAGCAGCGCCCTGTTGGCCCGGTCGCGGACGGTCACGGGCAGCCCGTCGAGGAACCCGGCGGCGGGCAGCGCCTTGAGCACCTGGTCGCGGGCCGTGCTGTCGAGCATGCGCCACCACGCGCTCACCCGGGCCGCGAGCGTCGGCTCGGCCGCCTGCCGCTGCAGGTCGAGCAGCCGGGCGAGGGCGGCGGTGTCGCCCGCGGCGGCACCGTTCAGCAGGCCGGTGGCGGTGGAGGGGGCGTGCCCGCCGTACAGGCCGAAGGCGACCAGGGGCGCGGGCGCGAGCTCGCCGCCGTCGCGCAGGATGAGGGCGAGGCGGCGGCGCAGGTCGCCGGCCTGGGCGGCCGCCCACGCGCCGATGGCGGCGACCTCGGGGGCGCCGAGGCCGGCCGCGGCGCGCGGCAGCTCGTCGGCCGCGATGGTCAGGCCGGTGATCAGGCGGCGGAGCTGGGCGCGCTCGACTCCGGCGAACGAGCCGTGGACGGCGCTCACCGCGGTGGCGGGCCGGCCGAGGGAGGGGACGGCGTCGCCTTCTGCCGCGATCCTGCGCAGGGCCGACTCCAGCGCCGCCACGAGGGCGGCGCGCTGCCTGGCGAGGTCGGCGGCGAACGCGGGCGCGCCGCCGCCGACCCAGGCCTGGGCCGCCAGGGCCCGTGCGGGCTCGTCGAGGATCCCGGCGACCTCGGCGGCGTGCCGTACGGCATGCTGAAAGCCCACCATGGCCACACAGAGTAGCCGGGCGGCTACCGGATCAGCTCGCGGATTCCAGCAATGCGGCCGCCCGGGCGCGGTAGTCGGCCACCCCGCGCAGCTTGACGTGCTCGTAGCCGCGGATCACGTCGGGCAGTTCGGCCAGCTGGAGCACCTTCTCCTCCGGCAGGCCCGACGACAGGGCGCGCAGCAGGTCGCCGGTGTACTCCTCGGCGAGGCTCCGCTCGGTGCTGCGCACCTCGCCCAGGCCGAACGGGTCGAGCTTGGTGCCGCGCAGCTTCCGCATGCCGTACAGGGCCTTGAAGGCGGGGTCGAACCACGGGCCGAGGGTGAGCTTGCGCTTGAGCCCGAGCGCGCGCAGCACCGGCGGGTGCAGGTTGTAGGCCACGCGGGTGCCGGGGCCGAACTCTGCGGCGATCCTGGCCCGCTCGGCCGGGTCGAGGTGGAGGCGGGCGACCTCGTACTCGTCCTTGTAGGCCATCAGCTTGTACAGGTGCGTGGCGTAGGCCTCGGTGACCGCGGCGGGCGCCATGCCGTGCACCTGGCGCACGGCCGCCAGGTAGCGCTGCGCGTAGCGGGGGTTCTGGTAGGCGACCAGGTCGGGCACTCGTACGGCCAGCAGCCGGTGCAGCTCGCTGCCCTCGCCGGCGAAGGCGATGCGCCGCAGCACCTCCGCCGACGGCGCGGCCGGGACCGGGGCGGGGAAGAGCGCGTCCACCGCCGACGGCGCGGCGATGACCGCGCGGCCCCAGTGGAAGGCCGTCGCGGACCTGCCGAGGGCCTTCTCCATCGACGCCAGCGACAGCGGGATGAGGCCGAGCTGCCAGGCCGCGCCCAGCACGATCGTGTTGGCCTGCATGTGGTCGCCGAACAGCGTCTGCGCGAGGCGTTCGGCGTTGAGCGCCACGACCGAGCGGGTGCGCGCCTCCAGCGCGGTCAGCTGCGGCCCGAGGTCGGTGACGTGCGTGGACGGGTCGACGACCATGCCGCCGGTGGGCGACAGGTGCGTGGAGACCACCGCGACCGTGCGCGTGGGGGAGGCGGTGCGAAGGTGCCTGGGGTCGGTCGCGCCGATCACGTCGAGCGCCAGGTAGGCGTCGACGGAGGCGGCGGTGGCCTGGCCCGACCTGTCCTCCTCGCCGTCGAACAGGCGGAGGTCGGAGACGACGGTGCCGCCCTTCTGCGCCAGTCCGGTCTGGTCGAGGCCGCGCGACTGGCGTCCGTCCATCAGGGCGGCCTTGCCGAGCAGCCGGGCGACCGACACCACGCCGGTGCCGCCGATGCCGACCAGCCGGATCGTGGTGTCCTTGGGGTGGATGTCCGGCAGGGGCAGGTCGGGGGGAGTGGGGACGGTCGTGCGCTTCTTGGCGCCCGGAATGATCGTCAGGAACGAGGGGCAGTCACCCTCGACGCACGAGTAGTCCTTGTTGCAGGAGGACTGGTGGATCTCGGTCTTGCGGCCGTACTCCGTCTCGACCGGCAGCACCGACAGGCACTCCGACTTCTGCCCGCAGTCGCCGCACCCTTCGCACACCCGCTGGTTGATCGCCACCCGCTTCACCGGGTCGGGCAGCTCGCCCTTCTTGCGCAGCCGGCGCTTCTCCGCCGCGCACTGCTGGTCGTGGACCAGCACGGTGACGCCCTCGACGGCGGCCAGCTCACGCTGCGCCTGTTCGAGCTCGGCACGGTCGCGCAGCGAGGCGATCGGCGACAGCCGTACGCCCTGGTAGCGGGACGGATCGTCGCTCGTGACGATCACCTTGCGCACACCCTCCAGCTCCAGCCAGTGGGTCAGCGACGCCACCGACAGCGCCGGTGTGATCGTCTGTCCGCCGGTCATGGCGACCGCGCTGTTGTAGAGGATCTTGTAGGTGATGTTGACGCCGGCGCCGACCGCCGCCCTGACGGCCAGCGAGCCGGAGTGGTGGAAGGTGCCGTCGCCGAGGTTCTGGAAGATGTGCCGGGTGCCGGTGAACGGGGCCTGCCCGATCCACTGCGCGCCCTCGCCGCCCATCTGGGTGAGCCCGGCGAGCCGGCCCTTGCCCTCGGGGTTGAGCACGACCATGGTGTGGCAGCCGATGCCCGCCGCCACGACCGAGCCCTCGGGAACGGCGGTGGAGCGGTTGTGCGGGCACCCGGAGCAGAAGAACGGCGTGCGGGTGGGGCCGAGCAGCTTGAGCGGCTCGCGCGGGCGCGGCAGGTCGATGGACAGCCGGTCGGCCAGCACGCGGGCGACCAGGTCGGCGTCGACGCCGCCGTGGTGCGGGACGACCGCCTTGCCGGTGACGGCGGGCGCGTCGGGCGTGCCGTACAGCACGTCCTTGACCAGGCCCTCCAGCAGCGGCGCCTTCTCCTCGACGACGATGATCTCCGACAGGCCCTCGGCGAACTCCCGCACGATCTCCGGTTCCAGCGGCCACAGCATGCCGATCTTCAGCAGCCGGATCTCGTCGGTGAGGCCGAGCTTCCTGCACGCCTCGCGCACGTCGTAGTAGGCGGTGCCGGCGGCGACGACGCCGATCGTGGCGCCCGGCGCGGCGCAGGTGATCTGGTTGAGGCCGTTGGCGCGGGCGTAGGCGCGAGCCAGCTCCAGGCGCGGCCCGACCAGGGTGCGCTCCATGTCCAGCGAGTACGGCGTGAGCAGCGTGGCGTCGGGCGTGTGCCGGTACGGCCTGCCCTGCCACATCACCTCCGGCATGACGGGCTTGACCCGGTCGGGATCGAGGTCGACGGTCGCGGTGGCGTCCACCACGTTGGCCACCGCCTTGATCGCCACCCACAGGCCGCTCGCCCGGGACGCGGCGATCGCGTGCCTGCCGAGGTCGAGCAGCTCCTGGACGGTGCCGGGGAAGATCACCGGCATGCCGAGGGCGGCCAGCGTGCTCTCGGTGGCGCTGGGCAGGGTGGAGGACTTGCAGGTCGGGTCGTCGCCGCAGAGCGCGATCAGCCCGCCCTCGGGGTGCGCGCCGACGAAGTTGCCGTGCCGGAGGGCGTCGGCCGCCCGGTCGACGCCGGGGGCCTTGCCGTACCAGACGCCCAGGACGCCCGTCTTGCGCGGGTCGGGCAGGGAGGGGACCAGCTGGCTGCCCCACACCGCGGTGGCGCCCAGCTCCTCGTTCTGGCCGGGACGGTGGACCACGCCCTCCGGCTTGGTCCTGGCCAGCTCCTGGTCGAAGCCGCCCAGGGGCGATCCCGGGTAGCCGGAGACCATGGCGCCGGTGTCCAGGCCCGCCCTGCGGTCCGCGGCCAGCTGGTCCTCGATCAGCCGCACCAGCGCCTGCGTCCCACTCATGAAGGCGTCGCTCGTCATGCCGTGAGATTATTTCAAGGATCGCGGCAGGTGATGTCAATACTTGCGGTGGTTTACGCCCCGGTTAGCATCTGTGGTCATGGATGCTACGGATCGCGCAATTCTTCGCCTCCTGCAGGAGGACGGTCGGCTCAGCAACATCGAGTTGGCCGACCGGGTACGGCTGACGCCGTCGCCCTGCCTGCGCCGGGTGCGCAACCTGGAGGACAGCGGGGTGATCTCCGGCTACCGCGCGGTGGTGGACCCGCCGTCGGTCGGGCGCGGCTTCCAGGTCCTGGCCTACGTCGAGCTGGAGGGCCAGGACGCCGAGACCGTCACGGCCTTCGAGTCCGCGGTGATGGAGGTGGAGGACGTCATCGAGTGCCTGCGCATGTTCGGGCGGCCCGACTACGTGCTACGGGTCGCGGTGGCCGACATGGACGCCTACAGCCGCCTGTGCCTGGAGAAACTCGGTCGGCTGCCCGGGCTCGACAAGCTCACCTCGCAGATCGCGATGAAGGCGCTCAAACCGGGCGGTTCGCTCCCGCTGTGACGCCCCCGCGGGGGACGAGGGGCTGCGAGCGGCGGGGCCAGGCGGCACGGGGAACGGCGCCGGCCTGGCCTCCTCCGATCGTGCGTTCGGTCCATCTCAGCCGCGCAGCACCTCGTCCAGCCTGGCGGCGAACGGCCCGGCCGCCGTGGTGAACCCGGCGTGGTCGCCGGGGAAGACCACCGGCTCGACGCCCAGGGCCTCGGCCAGCGCGATCGCCGTACGGCGGGCCAGCTGCCCGTCGGTGGTCTCGCCGATGCCGACCACGATCCTGGGCCGGCCGGCCCGCAGCGTCTCCACGTCGGGCCGGAAGCGGCTCAGCGGCCTGACCCCGTGCGCCAGGAAGAAGGCGAGGTTGCCGCCCATCCTGCCGAACATCTCCATCTGCTCGGGTGTCGGCGGCTCCTGCGGCGGGGTGGGGGCGTTCTCGCCCATGCCGATGAGCTCCTCGAACCGCTTCATGCCCGCCGGCACCCCCTCGCGGTGGTAGGCCGCCTCGACCTCGAGCATTCCCGCGGTGACCGTGTCGGCGTCGGGCAGCAGCGCGACGCACGGCGGCTCGTGCGCGACCAGCGTGTGGACCAGCGAGGGGTGCCTGGCGGCCAGATTGAGGGCGATCTGGGCGCCGCCGCTGCTGCCGAGCACGTACGCGGGCGCGCCGCCGAGCGCGGTGAGCAGCGCCGCCGCGTCGTCGCCGTGGACGTCGACGTCCTGGTCGAGGGTGGGGTCGTCGGGAACGCTGCGCGAGTTGCCGCGCGGGTCGTAGGAGACGACCGTGTAGCGGTCGGCGAGCGGGGCGGCGATGGCCGAGAAGATGCCCGCGTCCGTGGGGCCGCCGGGGATCATCAGCAGGATCGGGCCCGAGCCCTGCACCTCGTAGTAGAGCTGCGCGCCGGGCACCTGCAAGGTCTCTGTCTTCGTCATGCGAGGAGCCTCTCACCGACAAATTTTTTTGTCAAGGGCCTCTCGTTGGCCGGGCCCGGCGACCGCGCGGTCTCCGGGGCGCCGGACTGCCGCGACGACCGGGCCGGATCCGTCAAACGTCCGGCAAATCCTCACGCGTCATCGGAAGAGCAGTCGGCGTCGCGTTAAAAACCTGGCTACATCCCACCGGCATGCGCGGCGGTTGAGTTACAGTTCTCCGCTTTCCCCCTCAAAACAGCGCGCCGAGCCGCCCTTACCGCCGGATTGACATGGCGTTGAGGAAGAGGTTGCCTGAAGTATGCCTAGATCGCCGTGGACCGGCGACGGGTCTGCGGTGCCGAAGGCCGGAGAAGTGCGAGCTTGATCTCTGGCGGAGGATGCCTATGGCAATCTACGAGTACCGCTGCGCCGATTGCGGGCGATTCGAGGTGCGGCTGCCGATAGGCACCGCCACGACGACGTGCGACTGCCCCACCTGTCAACGCCCTGCCCAACGGGTCTTCTCCTCGCCGTACCTCAGCCGGGTCGCCCCGGCCGTGGCCGCCGCGCGCGCCAGCGAGGAACGCAGCCAGGAGGCGCCCGAGGTCGTCACGAGCGTGCCACCGGCGCGGCGGCGCAGGTCGCCGCCGCACCCCGCGCTGTCGCGCCTGCCCCGGCCCTGACAACGGAATCAACGCGGACACGCGTGCGTGAACCGCTCACGCGCGCGTACGAACACGGCGGCACCCACCGGGCCGTCCGGCGTGGGTGATGCCGCCACACCACAACACCAGGAGGTGCGTCGCTCATGGGAGCCGTCGGACTGCTCTACGTCGGCGCGGTGCTCTTCATCAACGGACTGATGCTCCTGAAGAAGGTGGAACCGCGCGCGGCAGGCGTCTTCAACCTCTTCGTCGGGACGCTGCAGGTGATAACGCCCACGGTGCTGATCATCACCAGCGGTGGGGACGCGTTGACGATCCTCGGCGCGTCGGGGATCTATCTCTTCGGTTTCACCTACCTCTACGTCGGGATCAACCTGCTCGGCGGGTTCGACTCGACTGGAGTCGGCTACTTCTCGCTGTTCGTGGCCATCATGGCGCTCGGGTACTCGTGGGCGAACTTCCAGCTCCTCGGTGATCCGGCGTTCGGCGTCATCTGGCTCTACTGGTCGTACCTGTGGTTCCTCTTCTTCGTGCTGCTGGGCCTGAAGAACGAGCAGATCACCACGTACACGGGCTGGGTCACGGCGATCGAGGGATGGGTCACGGCGGCGATCCCCGCGTTCATGGTCCTCACCGGCTACTGGCGGAACACCAACGTCATCGCGATCGTCCTCGCCGTGTTCGGCCTGGTGGTCTTCATCGCGCTGTGGCCGCTGACCCGCAAGCGGGAGCCCGCCCCCGCCGAGCCGACGCCGAGCGACCAGCTGGGCGCGGAAGGCAGGCGCCGGCCCCGTTGGACGTGAGACGAGGAGATCCGCAACCGGGAAGGAGGTGATGCCCGCGCCGCCATCGAGTCTCCACCGACACCATCAGCAAGGAAGGCATGCACCATGCCCAATGTCGTCTTCGGCGTCGACCAATCGATGTCCATGCGCGACCAGAAGATCCCCGGGCACAACCGCTGGCACCCGGACATCCCGGTGGCCGACATGGTACGTCCAGGGGACGAGTTCCGAGTCGAGTGCAGGGAATGGACCGACGCCCAGATAGGCAACAACGACTCCGCCAACGACGTACGCGACGTCGACCTGACCGTCGCGCACGTGCTGAGCGGACCCATCGGGGTGGACGGCGCCGAGCCGGGCGACCTGCTGGTCGTCGACATCCTCGACCTCGGCGCCGTGCCACAGCAGGTCGGGGACGCGCCAGGACAGGGATGGGGGTACACCGGCATCTTCGCCAAGGCGAACGGCGGTGGATTCCTGACCGACTACTTCCCTGACGCCTACAAGGCGATCTGGGATTTCCACGGACAGGTCGCCACATCCCGTCACCTGCCAGGTGTCCGCTACACCGGCATCACCCACCCCGGGCTCTTCGGCACCGCGCCATCGGCCGAGCTGCTCGCCGCCTGGAACCGCCGGGAGCAGGCACTCATCGACACCGATCCGGATCGGGTCCCGCCGCTCGGCCTGCCACCGCTGGCCGAGAACGTCATCGCCGGTACGGCGGGCGGCGACGTGGCCCAGCGGGTCGCCAGCGAGGGCGCCCGCACCGTTCCGGCACGGGAGAACGGCGGAAACCACGACATCAAGAACTTCACCCGCGGGGCCAGGGTCTTCTACCCCGTGCACGTGAAGGACGCGAAGCTCTCCGGAGGTGACCTGCACTTCAGTCAGGGCGACGGCGAGATCACCTTCTGCGGGGCGATCGAGATGGGCGGTTACATCGACTTCCACGTCGACCTCATCAAGGGCGGCATGGAGAAGTACGGTGTCACCACCAACCCGCTCTTCATGCCCGGCAACGTCGAGCCTCGCTACTCGGAGTTCCTGTCGTTCATCGGGATCTCCGTCGACCACGACACCGACACCAACTACTACCTCGACGCGACGGTGGCCTACCGCAGAGCATGCCTCAACGCCGTCGAGTACCTCAAGAGGTGGGGCTACTCCGGAGAGCAGGCCTACCTGCTCCTCGGCTCGGCGCCGATCGAGGGGCGTGTCAGCGGCATCGTCGACATTCCCAACGCTTGCTGCTCGCTCTACCTGCCCACGGCGATCTTCGACTTCGACGTCCGTCCGAACCCGGAGGGGCCCGTCAGGAAGGAACGCGGGCAGTGCGCGGTGACGAGCTGACCGCCACCGAGGGCCGGACGGCCCTCGCGGACAGGAACGGCCGCCGCGCGATCCTTGATCGGTGAGGAGGAGCAACACGGAGCGCGCGGCGGCCGTGATCGCGCCATTTCCGGCTATTGACCGGCCTGCCGGTTTATTAAAGTTTTGGTCTGTTTATCGGTATCTTGGGTTTCCTGGGTGATTCGGGGTCAAGCGCCTTCCGTGCCAGGTCGGAGGCGCTTTCGCGGTGTGTCGCGATCATTCTGTCGACAGTCAAACCGGCCGACCAAGTACGAAGAATGCGCAAAAATCCGGTTATTCTCGCGTGTAGTCCGCAACCCCAGCCAACTCCCGGCCACGAGTACGCGCCGGCCACGTCGAAGGGTTGATTCATGAACAATGACGCCGTGTGGGTCCGTAGCGTGACGGGCATCCAGTTGCACCACACCACGGACCTCCAGGACGCCAGCCGATTCCTGGGCAACGCGGTGATGGCGCTGCGAGCCGCGCACGTACGAACGGGCGACGGCCGGTACTTCGACCTCGCCGACCAGCTCAAGGTCATGGTGGCCGAGGCGCGCACGCTGGAGGGCCAGGCCAGGGAGCGCATGCAGGCGCTGCACTCCGCCGACCCCCAGCAGTTCGTCCGCTGCCGCGAGGGCGAGGAGCCCTGGCCCGACGAGATCCAGGCGGGCTTCGTGCCCCGCCATACCTGCAACGATCGGTGCCTCTACCACGATCACGACGTGCTGGACGCCATCATGCAGTGCATCTGCGCCCGTCCCCCGTGCCGGGCCTGCGCCATCGCCGGCGCCCCGTGACGCGAGCGGTACGGCTCGTCACCCGGCACACCCCTGCGCGGTGAACCTTCTGCGCCCGGCGTGCGAAGGTCCCTGAGCGCCACGGTGGACAGGCGCGGACTTGACCCGATCCGTCAGTAAATCCGGACTTGACGGATTGTGGGCAGGTATGGTCGGCTCTTACCTTTCGTGATCAGTCGGCCACATATCCGGGGGAAAGCCAGTCATGCCGCGGCTGTCCTGTGTCCTGCTCGTCTGCGCGCTGGTCGCCGGCGTGCCCACGGCGGCGCACGCCGTACCCGTGACCGGGCGAGCACCGGCCGGTGCGGCGGAGGCCGGATGGCGCGCCGCCGCCGAGGACGGCAGGCCGCGGATCGAGCTGGTACCCCGGGTGCGGGTCCCGGCGGCGGCGCAGGCGGGTACTGCACGCAGGCCCTCCCTGGCGGCAGGGGCCGGAGCCGAACGGCCCCAGGGCCCGGGCGAGCCGGCCGTGACGATCCCCGCAGGCCCTACGCTGGTCGACCAGGTGATCGCCGAGGCCGGCAAGCGGATGTCGGGGCCGGCCCCCTCACCCGAGCTCGTCCTGCCCGCCGCCGAGCCGGGCGGGCTGACCCTGCTGCCGGTCCCGAAGGGCCACAGGCTTCCGCTGCCGCCCGAGATCCGCCTCCCCGTGGTGGGAGAGGGGGTGCCGGTGGCCACGTTCAAGCTGTGCGCGTCCAGTGCCGCGCTGCCCGCCGCGTGCTCCTCCGCGCGGCCGGTGGCCACGCCCGTCCAGGCGGACGTCACCGGCGACGGCATGCCCGACCTGCTCGCCACGCTGGTGCCGCAGCAGGCCGAGGGCGAGCGGGCCGGCATCGGCTTCGGCGTCGTTCAGCTCGGCGGCCCCGTCAAGGCGCAGGTGTGGGCGGAGTACGCGGTCGGTTCCGGCACGGTGGTGAAGGTCGGCTTCGACGGCTACCGCAGGGGCACCGCGCTGGCGGGCCGCGACTGGGGCGTCTTCACCGTCGACCTGCCCGCGCTCGCGGCCGGGCGCGTCGACGTGCGGGCGACCGTACGGCGCAGCGCCCCCGGATCCTCCGCCGCCACCATCGCGGGACTGGAGGGCAAGGCCGTGGTCAGCCTGCGCCAGACGCCTGCCACCGAACGCTTCAGCGCCCACGCCAGGCTCGACGGCGGCCGCAGCGCGCTGACCGCCACCGCCTCGGCGCCCGCCGAGCTCGACGCCCTCGTGGTCGCGGAGCGGCGCCGGTTCACCCAGGTGACGGTGGACCGGATGGGCACCCGGCTGACCGCCGAGCTGACCAGGCCCGGTGCCGTCCACTTCGCCGGCACCGCGCCCATCGCCAGGGCGAGCTTCCACGACTACGTGTTCAGCGACGGCAGGCTGTCCAGGGCCGCCGGGCTGTCGATCACCCGGCTGCCGCGCGAGTTCCGCGCCACCGCCACACCCCAGGGGCTGTCGGTCACCTCCGGCGCGCCCCGGGCCAAGGCCGCCGACCTGAGCTTCTACGACGCCGCCAGGGACCAGACGGTCGTCAGCGCGCGCCTGACCGGACTTCCGGCGACCATGACCGTCGAGCACGACGCCGCCGCCAACCGGATCGTCCACACCGCCAGCTCGCCCATGGGTCAGCTGACACTGCTGCTCCAGCGCGGGCAGGGCGCGATCGCCGCCCTGCCCGGCGACCATGTCACCATGATCAAGGACGGTGGCCGGCTGGGGGTCTCGGGCAGGCTGGCCGGGGTGGCGGGCTTCGACGCCACGTACGGCGCCGCGCCGCGCGTCCGGCTCGAGCTGGGGTCTGGCGGCAGGCCGTTCACCGGGGCGGCCGACATCGACGGGACGCACCTGGCCAGGCTGGAGATCTCCAACACGCCCGCGAAGGTGACCGCGGACCTGGATCCCGTCGCCCGCACGGCCCGCTACACCGCGCGCGGGACCATCGAACGGCTGCGCGCCGCCTACGCCAACCGGAAGACGGGTCTGAGCGTCGACGCGAGCGTGCGCGGAGTCAGGGGGCGCGTCAAGGCGTCGTGGGCGCTCGGCCCGACGACGACCGTGGAGGTGGCCGCCCCCGGCAGGCTCGGCCGGATCGACCTGCACGCGGGCGCGCCGCAGGGGGTGGTGCGGGCGAGCGTGAAGGGGGTGCGCGGGCACCTCACCGCGGTGGCCGACACGGTGGGCAGGCGGCTGGAGTGGACCGCCGACGCGCCTGTCGCCTCGGTCGTGGCGTCGGCGAGGGCGGGGGAGCTGCGCGCCGGTTTCACCGTCACGGGGGTACCCGCCCGCTGGGCGGCCACCTGGGCCCTCCCCGGCACCCCGCCCTCACCCGGCACCCCGCCCTCACCGGGCACCCCGCCCTCACCGGGAACCGCGCCCTCGCCTGGCACCCAGCCTTCCGTCACTCCGGCGGTCACCCGCACTCCGGCGGCCACCGGCACCCCCGCCGCCACCCAGGTGAGCTTCCGGGGGCTGTCCGGCCCCATCGGCTCGGCGACGATCGCCGTCGCCAACCACGCCGACGCCACCGCGCCCACCGGCCCGCACCTGGCCGCCCACCACGACGCCGGCACCGGCAGGTTCGACGCCAGCGTCCGCCTCGACGGCCTGCGCAGGGCCGACCTCGCCGGGAACGCGACCGGCACCGGGTTCACCGCCGACGTGCAGGCCGCCCGCCGTCCCCTCGCCGTGGACGCCGACCTGCGCACCGCCACGGGAGACCGCTTCGGGGCCGCGGCCACGCTCGGCCCCGCCCCCGGCCGTATCGCGATCTCCAGCGCGAACGGCCGGCTGACCTACGACGCCTCCACCGTCAACCTCGCCGGCCAGGTGTGGCTCGGCAACGCCGCCGATGTCCCCGACGCGCCGCACGTCAAGGGCGGGATCTCGCTCGTCGACGGCGGCACCCCCGCGCGGCCCGGCCTGCGGGCCCACGTCGACCTCGAGGGACTGCCCGGCACGGTGGACGTCGACCTGGCCAGGAAGACCTTCACCTTCTCCGGCTTCCACCCGGCGGGCCGCAGACTGGCCCTCTACCTCGACAGCCGCGTGCTGGCCCCGGTCCCGATCAGGGCCAGCGCCACCCTCACCGGGCTGCCGTCCGCGGTCACCCGCATGACCGTCGGCCCGTTCGCCCTGCAGGGGCAGTCCGTCACGGCCGGCTACGCCGTCGAACCCGCCGCCACGCTCGGCAGCCTGGAGGTCCGCGCCGAGGCCGACCAGGGCAGGCTGCGCGGCCGGGTGCTCGTCGACCCCGTGCCCGCCGCGGTCTCGGTCACCGGCGCGTACGGCGGCCGCACCAGGATCCGGGTGCGCAACTCCGCCCCGGTGGAGCGCCTGGAGGCGGCCGTGACGTCGGGCGCGGCGACGGGATCGCTGCGGTTCACGGACGTCCCCTCGGTCTTCGGCCTCGACGCCGACACCAACGCCTCGGCCCTGCGGCTGCCCACGCTCACCTACAAGGCCGACGCCGGCACCCTCGACGGGCTGCTCGCCGTCCAGGCGGGACTGATCGAGAAGGTCTACCGGCCGTCGCGGGGCCGTGTGCTCGACACCGTCCTGGAGGTCGGCGACCTGGCCGCCGACACCACCGCCAGAATCAACCCCGACCTGTCCATCGACCTGGCCTCCAAGCCATCGCCCACCCGGTTGCTGCGCGCCCGCACGGGGCTGGAGCTGGAGCCCGTGCCGGCGCGGAAGGTCTCGGCCCGCAAGGACGTGCCGTACGCGGGCGGCTTCCTCGCCTACCGGCTCGACGGCCGGTTCGGGCTCGGTCCGAGCAGGATCGACGAGGTGACGATCGCCGTGCACGCGATGTCGTGGCTGCGGATCCGTCCCGGCAAGGTGCCTTTCGGGGCGGCGGCGCCGGCGGCCTTCGGGTTCGTCTCGCCCGGGTTCGAGGGCGGCTACGACCGGCTCGACCTGCGGGCACGCGGGGTGGACCTGCGGCCCGACGTCCGGCTGGACGTCAAGGTCACCCGGAGCGTCGGCGCCGACGTGTTCGCCGAGCGGGTGCGGATGGGCAGGGCCACCTCGCTGCGGCTGCGCCGCTACGACCAGCGGATGCGGCCCATCAGCTCCAGGCAGGCGATCACGGCGGGCAGCGTGCCGCTGGCGTGCGTGACGGTCGGCACCAAGCCGGGCGTCGTGCCCGTCCGGCGGGGCGACACGCTGACGCTGCGCGGGGCGGAAGGGCCGCAGATGGTCTCGCTGCTCGACCCGGGTGGCCAGGTGCCCGGGTACGCGATCGACCTGCTCACCCACTTCATGTCGCCGTTCCCCGGGGCGGAGTGGAAGGTCTCCTCGGTCGAGGCGGGCCGCTGCGACTAGGCCGGGCATCCGGGCGGGCCGCGGGCATCTATGAAGGGACACCGCACCCGTACGGAGGAACCCATGATCGCCCGGATCTGGCACGGCGCCACCCCGATCGAGAAGTCAGCCGACTACCTGAGACTGATGCGGGAGGTCGCGATCCCCGACTACCGGTCGACGCCGGGCTGCCGGGGCGCCTACGTGTTGCGTCGTGAGGAGGGCGACGTCGCCCACTTCATCACGCTCACCTTCTGGGACAGCGAGGAGTCGGTCGCCGCGTTCGCGGGCGACGACGTCACCGTCGCCAAGTACTACGACTTCGACGCCGACTACCTGCTGGAGCAGGAGCCTCGGGTGACCCACCACGACCTGTACGACCGGTGAAGCCGCCGCTGCCGGCCGGCTGGCACCGGGGCGCCGCCGGCTGGCTGCCGGCCGCCGCGCAGCCTCGAAAAGTTGAGGGGTGAGGCTCACAAGCGTTCACGATCGTTGGGGTGATGCTCGCGGGTCGCCAGCATTCCTACATCCCCACCCCCCGAGGAGCACACCCCGATGTGGATTGGAAAAGCGCTGCTCGCCTCCGCGCTGCTGACCACCGCGGCCGTCCCCGCCGCGACCGCCTCCGCCGCGACCGCGCCCGCCGCCACCGCGCCCGCCCGGGAGACGACGCTGCGGGTGAAGATGTCGGGATCGGGCGTCGACACGCTCAACCCCTTCCTCGCCTTCTTCAACGGCGCGCTCGACATCTTCGGCACGATCTACCCCTCGCTCAACTCCCTCGACGAGAACGGCAAGCCCGGACCCTACCTGGCGACCTCGTGGACCCAGGGCCCCGACCAGCTGACCTGGACCTTCAAGCTGCGGGAAGGGCTGAAGTGGAGCGACGGGCGGCCGATCACCGCCGAGGACGCCGCCTGGACCCTCGAGCTGATCAGGACCGACACGGTGGCGGGCACCGCCAACGGCTCGCTGGTCAGCAACTTCGAGAAGGTGACCGCGCCCGATCCCACCACGCTGGTGATCAAGACCAAGAAGCCGCAGGCGAACGTCATGTACGTCAGCATCCCGATCAGCGGGATCCCCATCGTGCCCAAGCACGTCTGGGAGCCGCAGGTGAAGGGGCTGAAGGACTACAAGAACGACGCCTTCCCCGTCGTCGGCTACGGGCCGTGGACGCTCACCGACTACAAGCCCGAGCAGTACGCCAAGTTCGACGCCAACAAGGACTTCGTGCTCGGCGCGCCCGGCTTCGACCACATGGTCCAGCAGAGCTTCAAGGAGTCGGACGCGGCCGTGGCTGCGCTGCGCAGCGGCCAGCTCGACTACATCAACGGCGTCAACCCGACCCAGTTCACCGCGCTGAAGGGCGACCCGTCGCTGCTGGCCGTCCAGGAGGTGGGCAACGGCTGGACGGGCATCGAGCTGAACCCCGGCGCCAAGACCCGCAGCGGCAAGCCCATCGGGACGGGCCACCCCGCGCTGCGCGAGCAGGTGGTGCGTGACGCGATCGCGCTGGCCATCGACAAGCCGACGCTGGTCACCAAGGTCATCAACGGCCTCGGCCAGCTCGGACACGGCTACCTGCCGCCCGCCTGGCCGCAGTGGAGCTGGAAGCCCACCGCCGAGGAGGAGCAGCGCTTCGACCCCGCCAAGGCCAACCAGCTGCTCGACTCCGCCGGCTACGCCAAGGGCGCCGACGGCGTCCGGGTCGACCCGAAGAGCGGCAAGCCGCTGGCCTTCAGGCTCGGCACCCACTCCGACGACTCCGCCGACGCGGCCATCTCCACCTACCTCGTCGGCTGGCTGCAGGCGATCGGCATCAAGCTGACCATCCAGCCGCTCAGCATGAGCGCGCTCAACAGCGACCTGGCCAAGGGCGACTGGGACATCCTGATGGACGGCTGGACCACCGGGCCCGACCCCACCTACCTGCTGGGCATCCAGACCTGCGCCGTCCTGCCGAAGGACGACGGCACCGGCGGCAACACCGAGGCCTACTACTGCGACAAGGACTACGACGCCCTGTTCGAGCGGCAGCTCACCAGCGCCGACCCCGCCGAGAGGGCCGGGATCGTCGCGGAGATGCAGCGCATGCTGTACCGGGCGAACGTCGACCAGATCCTCTACTACGCCAACACCCTCGACGTGGCCCGCACCGACACCGTGCGGGGCATCGTCACCGGCACGCCGAACGCCGAGGGGCTCCACCCGGCGCAGACCGCCTTCTGGAGCTACCTCAAGGCCAGCCCGCCTGCCGTGGCCAAGGCGCCGGCCGCCGGCGGTGGCGGCGGCTCAGGGGTGTGGCTCGGGCTGGGCGCGCTGGTGATCGTCGCCGTCGGCGGCGTGCTGGTGGTCCGCCGCAGGAAGACGGCGGGCGACCGTGAGTAGCCTCGCGTCACGCGGCGGGGCGGCCTCCGGTACGGCGGTGCGCGGCCTCGGCCGCCACCTCGCCGAGAAGCTCGCCGCCGCCGTGGTCAGCTTCTTCGTCACGCTCGTCATCGGCTTCGTCATCTTCAGCCTCATGCCGGCCGACCCGGTCAGGACCCTCACCCGGGGCCGTCCCACCAGCGAGGCCCAGCTGGCCCAGCTGCGCCTGCAGCTCGGCCTCGACGATCCGCTGTGGCGGCGCTTCCTGTCCTTCGTCGGCGACACCCTGCGCGGCGAGCTGGGCTACTCCTGGCAGTTCCAGCAGCAGGTCTCCACCCTGGTCGCCGATCGGCTCGGCCCCACGCTGCTGCTCATGGGCACCTCGGCGGTCATCTCGGTCGCGCTCGGGCTGTGGCTGGGCATGCGCAGCGGCTGGCGGCAGGGCAGCGTGTTCGACAGGATCACCTCGGGCGCCTCGCTCACCCTCTGGTCGGTGCCGACGTTCTGGCTCGGCATGATCCTGCTGGTGGCCTTCAGCATCCCGGGGCTGTTGCCCGCGGGTGGGATGAGCGACCCGTCGCTGCCCGGGACCGACGTGCTCGACGTGGCCCGTCACCTGGTGCTGCCCTGCCTCACCATGGTTCTGGTGATCTTCGCGCAGTACGTGACGATCATGCGGTCCTCGATCATCGACGAGCGGGGCGCGGCCTACCTGCTCACCGCCCGCGCCAAGGGCCTCACCGACGGGGGCGTGCGCCGCAGGCACGCCGCGCCCAACGCCCTGCTGCCCTCGGTCACCATGATCTTCATGCACCTCGGCACGCTGGTCAGCGGCGCGATCACCGTCGAGGCCGTCTACTCGTGGCCGGGACTCGGCTACCTCACCTACCAGGCACTCAAGATCCCCGACCTGCCCCTTCTCCAGGGCACGTTCATCATCTTCAGCGCGAGCGTGATCATCATGAACCTGCTGGCCGACCTCGCCTACCGCTTCCTCGACCCGAGGGTGCGTGCCCAATGAGGTCGCTGTTCTGGGGCGTGGGCGTGCTGGCCGCCTTCGCGCTGCTGGCCCTCACCGCCCCCCTCTACATCGGCGACGCCGACCTCAACGTCGTCAAGGTCACCGGACCGCAGCTGTCGCCGCCCGTGGGCGGCTACCCGCTGGGCACCGACCAGGCCGGACGCTCGGTGCTGCTCCTGGTCATCTGGGGCGCGCGGGAGTCGCTGGCCATCGGGCTGATCGCCACCGCGCTCACGGTACTGCTCGGCAGCGCCGTCGGCCTGCTGGCCGGGCACTACCAGGGCATGATCGGCAAGGCGCTCATGCACGTCACCGACTGGTTCATCGCGCTGCCCAGCCTCCCGCTGGCCATCTCGCTGTCGGCGGTGCTCGGCCAGGGCGCGGCCTCCATCACCATCGCCATCGCCGTCACCTCGTGGACGGCCACCGCCCGCCTGGTCCGTGCCCAGACGCTCGCCGTGGAGGCCAGGCCGTTCATCGAGCGGGCCAGGGTCCTCGGCGCCGGCAACGCCCAGGTGATGCTGCGTCACGTGCTGCCCAACGTCCTGCCGCTGATCCTGGTCTCCAGCACGCTGACCGTCGCGTCGGCGATCCTGTCGGAGGCGACGCTGACCTTCCTCGGCCTGGGCGACCCGACCAGCGTGACCTGGGGCTCCATGCTGCAGGCCGCGTTCGCCGGCGGGGCGGTCACCGCGGGAGCGTGGTGGTACCTGCTGCCGCCCGGCGTCGCGATCCTCATCGTCGTGCTCGGCTTCACGCTCACCGGGCGGGCCGTCGAGCACCTGCTCGACCCCAGGAGGTCCGCTCATGCTTGAGGTGCGCGACCTCACCGTCAGCTACGGCACCCGTGACGGCGCCGCCCAGGCCGTGCGCGGCGTGAGCTTCACGCTCGAGCGCGGCCAGACGCTCGGCGTCGCGGGCGAGTCGGGGTGCGGCAAGTCGACGATGGCGCTCAGCCTGCTGCGGCTGCTGCCCGCCACCGCCCGCGTCACCGGCCAGGTGCTGTTCGAAGGGGAGGACCTGCTCACCGCGCGGTGGGACAGGCTGCGGGCCGTCCGCTGGAACGCCGTCTCGGTGGTCTTCCAGGGCGCGATGAGCGCGCTCAACCCGGTCCGCACGGTCGGCGACCAGATCTGCGAGCCGATCCTGCTGCACGACAGGGTGGGCGTGAAGGCCGCGCGCGGGCGGGCCGCCGAACTGCTGGAGGCGGTGGGCGTGCCCGCGCGGAGGGCGGGCGACTACCCGCACGAGTTCTCCGGCGGGCAGCGGCAGCGCATCATGATCGCGATGGCGCTGGCCTGCCGCCCCGACCTGATCGTCGCCGACGAGCCGACGACCGCGCTCGACGTGATGGTGCAGGCGCAGATCCTGCGGCTGCTCGGCGACCTGGTCCGCGAGTCGGGCATCGGGGTCATCATGATCAGCCACGATCTGGCGGTCCTGGCGCAGATGTGCGAGCGCCTCGCGGTCATGTACGCGGGCCGGATCGTCGAGACGGGCCCGGCCAAGGAGCTGATCGCCGACCCCCGCCACCCCTACACCAGAGCGCTGGCCAGGGCCTTCCCCACCATCGGCGACCCGGCCTCGAGGCTGGCGCCCGAGGGACTGCCGGGCGACCCGCCGCGGCTCGCCGACCTCGGCGACGGCTGCGCGTTCGCGCCCCGGTGCGAGTCGGCGGGGCCCGCGTGCCGTACCGGGGCGATGGAGTTGTGGCCGAGCGGCGAGGGTCGCGCGGCGGCCTGCGTGCACGTGCTGGAGGGAGGGGCGTCATGACGCCGGTGCTGGAGGCGCGCGGGCTGGAGATCGCCTACGGGCGGGCCCGCGCGGTCGACGGGGTCGACATCGAGGTACGGCAGGGCGAGATCGTCGCGCTCGTCGGCGAGTCGGGCTGCGGCAAGTCCAGCCTGGCCCGCGCGCTCGTCGGCCTGGTCAGGCCCACGCGCGGCGAGGTCCGCTACCGGGGCGCGCCCCTGGACTACCGGCGGCTCAAGGAGTACCGCCGCCACGTCCAGCTCATCCTGCAGGACCCGGGCGGCGCGCTGAACCCCCGGCAGACCGTCAGGGCGGCCGTCGCCGAGGGCCCTCGCCTGCACGGGCTGAAGGATGACAGGGTGACCTCGGCGCTGGCCAGGGCGGGGCTGCGGCCACCCGAGGACTACCTCGGGCGCTACCCGCACGAGCTGTCCGGCGGGCAGCAGCAGCGCGTCGTCATCGCGGGCGCGCTGGCCCTCGAACCCTCGGTGATCGTCGCCGACGAGCCCGTCGCCTCGCTCGACGCCTCGGTCAGGGGCGAGATTCTCAAGCTCATCCTCGGCCTCAGGGACGAGCTCGGGATGTCGGCCCTGGTCGTCACCCACGACCTCGGGCTGGCCTGGAACATCGCCGACAGGGTCGCGGTGATGTACCTCGGCCGGATCGTCGAGTCGGGCACCGTCGAGGAGGTGCTGATCAGGCCCCGCCACCCCTACACCAGGGCCATGCTCGCCGCCGCGTCGGGCACGGCGACGCCGCTGCAGGGCGAACCGCCCGACCCCGCCCGCATCCCCGCGGGGTGCCGCTTCCATCCCCGCTGTCCCAGCCGTACCGACGAGTGCGGCACGATCGACCCGCCCGTGCTCGCGGGAGTCGCCTGCCATCTCACGCCTTTGGAGGAGATTTCGTGATCCGTCCACCCGCTCTGCGTCCCGGCGACCGCGTGGCGGTGATCGCCGCCAGTGGCCCGCCCAACCAGGCCAACCTCGACAGAGGTCTGCGCGCCATGGAGACGGTGGGGCTCAAGCCCGAGGTCTTCAGCGCCGTGCGCATGGGCGGCACCGAGTACGACTACCTGGCCGGCGACGACGTCACCCGGGCGCGCGAGCTGACCGCCGCGCTCGCCGACCCCTCCTTCGCGGCCGTCTTCTGCGCCTGCGGCGGGTACGGCATGCAGCGCACGCTCGAACTGGTCGACTGGTCGCGCGTCCCCGCCGACCGGCCGAAGGTCGTGGTCGGCTACTCCGACGTCACCGCCCTGCTGGAGGCGCTGGCCGCCAAGCTCGGCTGGGTCTCCCTGTTCGGCCCCATGGTCGCCTGCGACGGCTTCTACGAGGGACCGGGACAGTACGACTTCGACCAGCTGATGAAGCTGCTGTTCACCCCCGAGCAGGTGCGCGAGCTGACCTTCCCCGACTTCAGGACCGTCGTGCCCGGCGTCGCCGAGGGCCACACGCTCGGCGGCACCGCGACCCTGCTGGCCGCCTCCCTCGGCACCGACACCAGCCTGCCCGCCCGCGATGCCATCCTCTTCCTCGAGGACGTCGACGAGGAGCTGTTCCGGCTCGACCGCTACATCACCCAGCTGCGCCGCGCCACCTACAGCGACGGGGTGGCGGGCATCCTGCTGGGCACCTTCACCGACTGCGGCGAGCCGCGCGACGTCGAGCGCATGCTGGTCGAACGGCTCGGCGACCTCGGGGTGCCCGTCATGGCGGGCGCCGACATCGGCCACGGCATCGCCATGCAGACCTACCCGATCGGCGTGCGGGCCCGCCTCGACACCGAGCGCGGCACGTTGACCTTCCTGGAGCCCGTGCTCACCCCGCCCGCCGTCCACGACGAGGCCGGCGGAGCCGAGCCGGCCTGAGAGCGCTCCGCGGGGCGCCTCAGTCGCGGGGCGCCCTGCGGACCACGGACGGCAGCAGCTCGCCCAGCCCCTTGGCGGTCATCGGCTCGGCGGGCACCAGGGTGAAGCCCGGGGAGGCGGACAGGTCCTCGGCGAGCGCCGGGTCGGCCAGGACGCCACCGGCGGGCGCCAGCGACGTCAACCTGCTGGCCAGGTTGACGGTCGTGCCGAACACGTCGCCCATCCTGCTGATCACCGGGCCGATCGCCAGGCCCACCCGCAGGTCGGGCATGGCCCGGTCGGGGGCGTGCACCTCCAGCAGCCGCAGCGCGATCTCGGCGGCCACCCGGGCCAGATCGGCCACGAACAGCACCGAGTCGCCCAGCGTCTTGACCACCCTGCCGCCCGAGGAGGTGACGACGTCTGCCGACCGGCCCTCGAACCGCTCCACCAGCCCCGCCAGCTCCTTCTCCGCGATCTGGCGGCTGAGCCTGGTGAATCCGACCATGTCGGCGAAGCCGACGGCCAGCCGTACGGTGCCGACCTCCTGGTCCACGATGCGGCCCGCGGCCGAGGCGAGCTGGCGGCGCCAGGTGTAGACCAGCAGCTGTTCCAGGGAGGGCACCACGCGGTCGGCGCGCGCCCGCCAGGCCTCCGGGCGCTTGGCCAGCGGCACGCCCGCCAGGTCGAGCGTCTCGGCGCCCAGCTCGGCCTGGGACTCGGCCAGGCTCGCCGTCGCCCTGCCGAGCGCCCTGGTCACCAGGAGCATGTGCTCCTCGTCGTAGCAGCCGTCGCTGACCAGGGCGACCAGCGTCTTCAGCGCCTCGACGTCGGCCTCGGTGAAGACGACCGCGTCGTCGGCGACGTTCGGGAATCCCAGCGCGCGCCAGTAGCGCCGCGCGCGGTAGACCGGCACCCCGGCCATCGCGGCGACCTGACGGCTGGTGTAGCGCCTGGGCTGGCGAAGGAAGGCCTCCGACAGCAGGTCGATCTGGGACTCGTCGACCGTCATGGGGACATTGCACCACACACCTGGCGTAGTTAGCGTTCAACACCATGAGGTCTTATGCCGTCCAGCTCTACACCCTCCGAGACCATCTGGCCGCCGACCCCACCGCCACCCTTTCCAGACTCGCCTCCCTCGGCTACGAGGCGGTCGAGCCGTTCACCCTCACCCCCGTCGAAGGCTTCGAGATCCACTCCGCGCACGCCCCGCTGCTGGGCCCCGACAGGGAGGAGTACCTGAAGATCGCCGGCACGCTCATCGTGCCCATGGTGGACCCGGCGGAGTTCACCACCGCGGAGGGGATCAGCAGGACCGCCGACGCACTGAACGCCGCGGCCGCCTGGGGGACGGAACGCGGGGTGCGCGTGGGCTACCACAACCACCACTGGGAGCTGGCCTCGCACGTCGGCGGGCGGCACGCCCTCGAGGCGCTGGCCGACCTGCTGGACCCCGGAGTGATCCTGGAAGTGGACGTCTACTGGGCCGCGGTCGGCGGCGCCGACGTCCCCGAGCTGCTCGGCAGGCTGGGGGAGCGGGTGCGGTTCCTGCACGTCAAGGACGGCCCGGCCAACCTGAAGGACCCGATGACCGCCGTGGGCGCGGGCACGCTGCCCATCCCCGACATCCTCGCCGCCGCGCCGCAGGCCATGCGGGTGGTCGAGCTCGACCGGTGCGCCACCGACATCTTCGAGGCGCTGGCCGACTCCCTCGCCTACCTGCGCGAGGTGGACCGGTGACCGGTGTCGCGATCGTGGGGTGCGGCAACATCAGCAGGCGCTACCTCGACAACTTCGCCGCCATGCCCGAGCTGCGCGTGGTCGCCTGCGCGGACCTGGACGCGGACCGGGCCAGAGCCGCCGCCGAGAAGTACGGCGTGCCTGTCGCGGGAGAGGTGTCGCAGGTCCTCGACCACCCCGACGTCGAGATCGTCGTCAACCTGACCGTGCCCGCCGCGCACGCCGAGGTCGCCATGGCGGCCGTCGCCGCCGGACGGCACGTCTACAACGAGAAACCCCTCACGCTCGACCCCGCCACCGGCCGCGAGCTGCTGGCCGCCGCCGAGCGGGCCGGGGTCAGGGTGGGCTGCGCGCCCGACACCTTCCTCGGCGCGGGACTGCAGACCGTCGCCCGCGCCCTGGCGGACGGCGCCATCGGCAGGCCGCTGTCGGCGATCACGATCCTGCAGGGCCCCGGCCCCGAACGCTGGCACCCCAGCCCCGAGTTCTTCTTCAAACCCGGCGCCGGACCGCTGTTCGACATGGGCCCCTACTACCTGACGGCCCTGGCCGTGCTGTTCGGCCCCGTCACGAAAGTGGCGGCCAACGGCAGCAGGGCGCACGCCCGGCGCACGGTCGGCTCAGGCCCGCTGGCCGGCTCCGTCTTCGACGTCGAGGTGCTCACCCACGTCAGCGCGCTGCTGGAGTTCGCCGGCGGGCAGCGCGCCACGACCGTCTTCTCCTTCGACTCGCCGCTGGCCCGCGGCGACTTCCTCGAACTCACCGGCACCGAGGCCACGCTCGCCGCGCCCGACCCGAACAACTTCACCGGCCCGGTACGGCTGCGCCGTACCGGAGCGCCCGATTGGACCGACTTACCGGTGGAGGGCACCACCCTGGGACGCGGCATCGGCGTGCTCGAGATGGCCCGCGCCATCGCGGCGGGACGGCCGCACCGGGCCTCCGGCGAGCTGGCGGCGCACGTGGTGGAGGTGATGGCGGCGATACTCCAGTCGGCGGAGGAGGGACGCTTCGTCCCCGTCACCTCCACGTTCGTTCCTCCCGAGGTGTGGGAGGACCACCCGGCCGGCTGACCCCGGCTGGTGAGGCGGTCGCGCCACGTGCTGCCGCGCCCTACAGCAGCGTGGCGCCGACCGCCTGGAAGCCGGCCAGCGCGCGGTCCAGCCGGGCCAGCGTGTCAGGGTGCAGGGTGATGCCGGCCGTCTCCAGGTTCTCGGTGATGTGCGCGGGCGTCCTGCTGCCGGGGATCGGGACGACGTGCTCGTCCTGGTGCAGCAGCCAGGCCAGCGCGAGCTGGGCCGGGGTGATGCCGAGCTCGACGGCCAGCGTCCTGATCGGCGCGAACCTGTCGTTGTTCGTGGCCAGGTTGGCCGGGTCGAAGCGCGGCGCGTTGTGCCGGAAGTCGCCCTCCTCGAGCTTGGTGACGCCTCCCGTGAGGAAGCCGGAGCCCAGCGGGCTCCAGGCCACCATGCCGACGCCCAGCTCCCGTGCCGTCGCCAGCAGGTCCGGCTCGATCGGGCGCCACATCGACCACTCGACCTGCACCGCCGTGATCGGCAGAACGGCGTGCGCCGCGCGCAGCTGCCCGGCGGTCACGTTGGACAGGCCCGCGTGCCGTACCAGACCGGCCCGCACCAGGTCGGCGACCGCGCCCATGGTGTCCTCGACGGGCACGCCGGGGTCGGGGTAGTGCAGGTAGTACAGGTCGATCACGTCCGTGTCCAGGTTGCGCAGGCTGCGCTCGGCGTACCCTCGCACCAGCGAGGGGTCGGCGTTGCCGCGCAGCTCGCCGAAGGCGTAGCCCACGGGGATCGAACGGGTCTCCACCCCGGGCGGGACGGCCAGCCCGAACTTGGTCGCCACCACGACCTCGTCCCGCCTGCCCTTGACGGCCCTGCCGACGAGGCGCTCGTTGTGCCCGTCGGGCCCGTAGGCGTCGCTGGTGTCGATGTGGGTGCCGCCGTGATCCATGGCGTGCCGCAGCGCGGTCAGCGCCGAGTCGTCGTCGATCTGCCCGTAGATGCCGGGCGAAAGGACCATCGCCCCGAAGCCGATCGGCGGGACGGTGAGCGTGCCAAGAGTTCTCATGTCTCCGAGCATCCGCCCCCGGGTCCGGGCCGGTCCAAGACATGCCGGTATAACCGATGGTTATGGACATCCATCTGCGGGAGCTGCGGTACTTCGTCGCCGCCGCCGAGGACCTGCACGTGACACGGGCGGCCGAGCGGCTCTTCGTCTCCCAGCCCGCGCTGTCCAAGCAGCTCAGGGCGCTCGAGCGGCAGATCGGCTGCACGCTGTTCGACCGGGTGCCGGGCGGCCTGGCGCTCACCCGCCAGGGGGCGGCGCTGCTGCCCGTCGCCCGCGACCTGCTCGCCCGGTGGGACGAGGGTCTCGACCTGGTACGGCAGGCCGCCCCCACGGGAACGCTCGTCGTCGGCCTGCAGACCGCCGTCGGCAGGGGCATCCAGGCCGAGGCGCTGCGCCGCTTCAGGGAACGCATGCCGGGCTGGACGGTGTCGCTGCGCGTGGTCGGGTGGGAGGACCCGAGCGCGGGACTGGCCGACGGCACCTCGGACGTGGCCTTCCTGTGGTTGCCCGCGCCCGAGGGGATCGCGACCTTCGTGCTGTCGACCGAGCGGCGCTTCGTCACCCTGCCGGAGGCGCACCCGCTGGCCGGCCGGGAGGAGATCGCCTTCGCCGACCTCAGGGACGAGCCGTTCGTCGCGCTGCCCGCGGCGGCGGGGCCGATGAGGGAGTTCTGGCTCGGCAGGCCCGACGCGGTCGTCGGCGCGGAGGCGAGCTCGGCCGACGAGGTCTTCGAGGCGGTGCTGGCCGGGCTGGGCCTGGTCCTGCTGGCGGAGGGCAACGCCCAGCTGTACAAGCGTCCTGGGCTGGTCAGCCGGCCGGTCGGCGGGCTGTCGCCGGCCCGCCTGGCCATCGGGTGGCGGGCCGGCGACCACCGCCCCGCGGTGACCGCCTTCCTGGAGGCGCTGGCCGCCGTGGTCGGCCCGGACGGCCCGCACGGCCCGGAGGACCCGCACGGCGCGGACGGCTGATCATGGCGCAGGGCGGGAGTCCGGATAGCGCTTTCAGTGACGGGTGAGGTGGAATGTCAGGAGTTGACCTCTGACCTTCGGGAGACCCTGTGCCCCTGTTCGACCTCCCCCTCGACCGGTTGCGCGAGTACCGCCCGGAGCGTGACGAGCCCGCCGACTTCGACGCGTTCTGGAGCGACACTCTCGCCGAGGCCGCCGAGCACGATCTGGCTCCCTCGTTCACGCCCTACGACATCCCGCTGACCGCCGTGGACGTCTACGACACCTCCTTCGCCGGCTGGGGCGGCCACCGGATCAACGCGTGGCTGATCGTGCCGCGCGGGGCCGAGGGCCCCCTGCCCTGCATGGTGCAGTACATCGGCTACTCGGGCGGCAGGGGCTTCCCCCACGACCACCTCACCTGGCCGGCCGCGGGCCTGGCCGTCCTGGTGGTCGACACCCGCGGGCAGGGCGCGCACAGCCCCACCAGCCCCGGCGCCACCGCCGACCCGCACGGCGGCCGGTCGCCGCAGGCGCCCGGCATGATGACCAGAGGCATCCTCGACCCCGCCGACTACTACTACCGACGGGTGTTCACCGACGCCGTGCGGGCGGTGGACGTGGCCGCGGGACACCCGGCCGTCGACGCGGGCAGGATCGTGGTGTCGGGCGCCAGCCAGGGCGGCGGCATCGCCCAGGCGGTCGCCGCGCTGCGTCCCACGGTGCGGGGGGCGCTGATCGACGTCCCGTTCCTCACCCACTTCCGCAGGGCGGTCGAGATCACCGGCCGCGACCCCTACCAGGAGATCGTCCGCTTCCTGGCCACCCAGCGGGCCGACGCCGGCACCGTGTTCCGCACGCTGTCCTACTTCGACGGCCTGAACTTCGCCGCGCGCGGCCAGGTGCCGGCGCTGTACTCGGTGGCGCTGATGGACGACGTCTGCCCGCCCTCGACGGTGTTCGCCGCCTACAACCACTGGCAGGCGGACAAGGAGATCACCGTCTGGCCGTGGAACAACCACGAGGGTGGCGGCGGTTTCCAGCGGGAGGAGCAGCTCAGGTACGTGGCCAAACTCCTGGCCTAGGCATACTCGGCGTGGATCGTCAGCGGGCGGCGCGGAGCGCCGCGAGCAGGCCGTGGACGCGTGAGGGGGCCTCGCGCGGCGCGCCGCGGGTGAGCTCGCCGCCGATGCCGACGGCCACCGCGCCCGCGGCGATCCACTCGGGCGCGGTGGCGGCGCTGATCCCGCCCGTCGGGACGATCGGCGCCTGCGGCAGCGCCTGCAGGATGTCGCGCAGCGCCTGCGGGGAGCTCTGCGTCGCGGGGAACAGCTTGACCAGGTCGGCGCCGGCCTCCAGCGCCCTGACGATCTCGGTCGGCGTCAGGGCTCCGGCGACCACCGGCACGCCGTGGCGGTGGCCCGCGCGGATCACGCCCGCGTCGAGCGTGGGGCAGACCAGGAAGCGGGCGCCCGCCTCGATCGCCATTCCGGCCTGGACCGCGTCGAGCACGGTGCCCGCGCCGACGAGCGCGCCGGTGGCCAGCTCGCGGACGGCGGCCAGCGCGCCGGGCGTCGACAGCGACACCTCGACGGCGGCAAGCCCGGCGGCCGACAGCCGCCTGCCGTACGTGACGGCGGTCTCGGCGGACGGTGCGCGGATGATGCCGATCACGCGGTCGGCCACCAGGCGTTCGGTCAGCCGCCACCGGAAGTCACGCACCGGGAGCCCCCGTCCACAATCATGAGTGATGAGATGATTTCCCGGCACTGGTGGAAAAGCAAACCCGCGAGCGATGGGGGATGTGGTGACGCGTCCTGACGTGGTCGGTGTCGGAGAGGCGATGGTGCTGCTCCAGCCCGCCGAAGGAGAGCGCCTGGCGACCGCCGGGCGGATGGGCGTGCACGTCGGCGGCGCCGAGCTGAACGTGTGCGCGGCCGTCGCCCGGCTCGGCGGCACGGCCTGGTTCGCCTCGCGCGTGGGCGCCGACCCGTTCGGCGAGCGGGTCCTGGCCGTCGCCGCGTCCCTCGGCGTCGGCACCTGCCTGGTCGGCCGCGACGGCACCAGGCCGACCGGCGTGTTCTTCAAGGAGGTGCTGCCGGACGGGGTCAGGCGCGTGCACTACTACCGGTCGGGGTCGGCCGCGGCCGGGATGGACGACAGCGACGCCGCCGCGATCCTCGACGCCCGGCCGAGGGCGATCGTCGTCAGCGGCATCACGATCGCCCTCGGCGAAGGGCCCGAGCGGCTGGTCCGGGCCCTGGCCGAAGGCGCGCGCTCAGCGGGGGCGCTGCTGGTCGTCGACCCCAACCTGCGCCCGGCGCTCGGCCGCCAGGACCGCGTGCTGGCCACGGTACTCGACCTGCTGCCGCGCACCGACCTGCTGGTTCTCGGCCAGGACGAGGCGGAACCGCTGTTCGGCGCCACGGCACCCGCCGACGTGTTCGCCGCCGCCCTGGCGCGCCGCCCCGAGGGCGTCGAGGTCGTGCTGAAGGCCGGCGCGGACGGCGTCTACTATCACGGCGAGGACGGCGCGGCCGGCCACCTGCCGAGCGCCGCGCGGGTGGTGCGCGACCCGGTTGGCGCGGGAGACGCGCTGCTCGGCGGCTACCTGGCCGCCAGGCTCTCCGGCGCCACGCGCGAGCACGCCGCTCGGGTGGGCAGCGTGCTCGCCGGGCGCATCGTGGAGGTGCACGGCGACGTCGAGGGCCTTCCCTCCGCCGCCGAGGCCGCCGCGCTCCTGATGGTGTGATCGCCTCTCACGAGGCGTCCTGCTGACCCGTGACGTGGAAGGCGACCCCGCCCTCCCCGTCGGTGTCGGCGTCCAGTGACTTGTCGTCCAGGACGCTGGCCGCCACCGGGTCGAGGTAGACCCTGGCTCCTTCCTTCTCCACCACCTCATCGGTCGGTTCAGGCGCGTCGGCCATGCTGAGCACCAGGGATCCCTGGTCGTCGCCCTGTGACGAGATGCGGATACCGCTGGCCTCCGCATCCTGCCGGGCGGTCAGATCCTTGATGACCTGGGCTGCGTTTGGCGTCAGAGTGAGCACTACGGCTCCTCCTCGTTCTCGGTTGCAGGGTTTCGGGGTCCTTGCCCCGCCAGCTCCGCGCTACACACCTTCTCCGCTGCCGACGGGCACCGGTCACGCGAAGGCGGGCATGATCCGGTCATGGATCAGCCGCAGCTGCTCCTCGACGGAGGCCACCTCCGGCAGGTCGCGTCCCATGAACTGCTTGACCAGCGTCGCGTCCGTCACCGCGAGGATCATGTGGTTGACCCCCGACGGCTCGATCTCGCGCCTGATCTTCTCCACGCACTCCTCGGGAGTGCCGGCGATCGACAGCCGGTCGCCCAGCTCCGGGCTGGTCAGCTCGATGGCCCTGGCCAGGTCGCCGGCCCCGAGCGCGTCGACGACGGGCTTCATCACGTTCGGGTCGACCCCGTTGCGCTCCAGCTGCTCGGCGGGCATCGACGAGGCGTAGAGGCCGACCATGCTGCGCGCGGCCTCCTTGGCCACCGCGGAGTCGGGTCCCGTGGCGAAGACGACCCAGGCTCCGATGTCCATCGCCGTCCAGTCCTTGCCCGCCTTCTCGGCGCCGGCCCTGAACTCCGACACCAGGTAGTCGTAGGCCTCGCGGGTGTAGCTGAGCGCGTGGTGCACGCCGTCGGACAGCTCTCCCGCGGCGCGGAAGGAGCGGGGGCCGCGCATCGCGCCGAGCTTCACCGGCACGTGCTCCTGCACGGGCCTGGCGAAGGTGAACAGGCCGTTGTAGCGGAAGAACTCGCCCTCGAAGGTGATGGCGCCGTCGTCCAGGAGCGTGCGGACGACGTGCGCGGCCTCCTTCACGCGTGACAGCGGCCTGGTGGTCGCCCAGTCGATGCCGTACTGGGCGAGCAGCCCGAAGTTGCCGCTGGACAGGACCACCTCGGCGCGGCCGTCGCTGAGCTCGTCGAGGGTGGCGGCGGCCTGCGCGATGAGCGAGGGCTCGCGCAGCACCACCGAGGACAGGCTCGGGCCGAACCTGACCCTGCTGGTCTGTTGCGAGGCGGCCGCGAACAGCAGCCAGAGGTCCTTGTGCCAGGTCTCGTCGGCCGCGTAACAGGCGTGGAAGCCCAGCTCGTCGGCGACCTTGATGGCCTCCAGCGACTCCTGGAGCGGGTAGTCGGGCAGCATCACGTAACTGAACTTCATCGCTCCTCCTGGGGAATGGCGTCGCCCGCCGGGGCCACACCGAGTTCCTGCGGTCTGGCCACGGCCAGGTCGGCCAGCCTGCTGTCATCCGTCGAGGTCATCGAGCAGCTCCTGCCCCGAGATCACCTTGTGCGCGAAGTGCCGGTGCATCCAGGCCAGGTGGTCGGCGCGGGAGCGGGCCAGGCGCAGCGTGTCCCAGTTGGGGAAGGTCTGCTGGGTCACGTGCTCGGTCATGAGGGCCGGATCCACCTCGTAGACGTGCTCGAACCTGGTGATCGCCACCTCCGAGGCGCGCTCGGGCGGCGGCGGGGTCATCTCGTCGTGGTAGCGGTAGCTCACGGCTCCTCCAGACCCGGCTCGTAGGCGCGGTCGAGCAGGTACTTGCCCGGGTTCATGATGTTGTGCGGGTCGACGGCGCGCTTGACGGCGAGCATGATCTCGAAGCCGCCGCCCAGCTCCTCCGGCACCAGGTCCACCTCGCCCTCGCGGCAGGAGCCGTGGCACGCGCTGATCGAGCCGCCGTTGGCCAGCGCCACCGCCGCCAGGTCGCGCTTGGCGGCCACCCACGCCGTCCAGGCCGCGTCGTCCAGGCGCTGCTCCCAGATGCCGATGTCGATCTCGGTCAGGTAGTCGGCGCCGGTGGAGCCGTTGGTGTAGGCGAACATGCCCCAGTCGTCGAACACGTCCGACTCCCTGCGCAGCCGGTCGGCGATCTCGTGCCATGCCAGCCGTACGGCCGGCAGCCGGGAGTAGTTGATCGAGGCGTCCTCGCAGTGCCAGCTCATCGGCACCACCTGCCCCGAGCGCGTCCGCCCGTGCAGGGGCGTGGCGTAGCGGTCGTGGCGGGCGGCCCAGTCGCCCTCGGAGATCTCGTCGCCGAGGTAGCGGGCGCCCGACGAGCGGGCGATCCGCAGCAGCCGCCGGCCGCCGGCGCGCACCTCGTCCTCGTAGCCGTACAGGGCCGCGCAGACCAGTGCCTTCACCGACGCCGGCTGCGGGATGTAGGCCTCGTCGTCACGCCGCAGGTAGGCGACCTTCCACTCGTCGAACAGCACCGCGCCCGCGAACGTGGCCACCCCGGCCCGGGCCAGCCGCCCGACCGCCGCGTAGGCGCTGTCGTAGTCCTCGAAGGCCCAGAACGGCGAGAACTCGGCCTCGGGCTTGGGGAACAGCTTCAGTGTCGCCTCGGTGGCGATGCCGAGCGTGCCCTGGTGCCCCATGAACAGGTGCTTGAGCTGGTAGCCGCTCGACGACTTGGTGATCTTCCGGCCGATGCCGTCGCCGACGTGGATGACCTTCCCGGTCGGCAGCACGTGGTCGAAGCTCAGCACCAGGTCGCGGCTGTGGCCGTACCGGGAGCCGATGAGCGACCAGCCGCTGGTGCCGATCCTGCCGCCGACCAGCGAGCACGGGTAGGAGGCGGGGTCGTCGGGAAAGATCAGGTCGTGGCGTGAAAGCACCTCGTTGAGCTTCAGCGCGTTGATGCCCGTGCCAACTGTGCAGGTCCTGTTCTCGAGGTCGATCTCCTTGATCTGGTTGATGCGCTTCACATCCACGACGATGCCTCCGCGCAGCGGCACCGCGCCGTCGGTCAGCCCGGTGCCGCCGTCGCGCGGCACCACCGGGATCCGGTAGGCGTGCGCGAGCCGCAGCACCTCCGCCACCTCCTCGGTGGAGCCCGGCAGGACCACCAGGTCAGGCATCCGCTCCGCCCACCGGTGCACGGGGAAGGGGGCGGGCACGCGCGTGCGGTTGAGCCGGTCGGCCCGGCCCGTCAGCACGTGCTCGGGGCCGAGGACCTGGCGCAGCTCCTCCAGCACCGGGTCGTCCATGGCGATGGTCATCAGGCCACCCCCAGCGATTCGGCCAGCAGTTCGTGCAGGTCGACCACGCCGATGGCGCGGGCGCCGCCCGCCTCGGTGAGCGGCCGCTCGGCCCACGGGCAGGCGGTGACGAGAGTGTCGACACCGAGCTCGGCCGCCTTGTCCATGCGCATCCGGCTGATCCTGGCGGTCAGCTCCGGCTTCTCGACGCCCAGCCCGCCGCCCGCGCCCGAGCAGTACGACCACTGGCTGACCCGGTCCACGTCATGGAAGGTCAGGCCGGGGATGGCGCGCAGGATCTCGCGCGGCTCCTGCCAGATCCCCTTGCGCTTGTTGAGCCGGCACGGGTCGTGGTAGGTCACCGTCCGCTCGACGGGCACGTGCGGCACCAGCCGCCCGTCCCTGAGCATCGCGGCCAGCAGCTCGACCACCAGCACCACCTCGATGTCGAAAGACTCCCCGAAATACCTGGGGTAGTCCTCGGTGAAGGTGATGTAGTCGTGCGGGTCGAGCACCAGCACGCGCCGCACGCCGCTCGCCCGCCAGTCCTCCAGGTTGTGCCTGGCGAAGCGGAGCGCCTGCTCCTCGTAGCCCATCTCGGCGGCGGGCCCGCCGCAGCACCACTGCTCGTTCATCAGCCCGAACGGGTAGCCCGCAAGCTCGAGCATCCGCGCGACCGCCCGGGGCGCCGTCGTCCGGTGGAAGGCGGCCTCGCAGTCGACGAAAAGGATCGTCTCCCCGCCCACCGGCAGGTCGAGGCCCTGGGCCCAGTCGCGCACCCGATCCTGGGACACCCCCGAGGTCACGGGTTCGTGCGTCAGCTCGTCGGTCAGCAGGTTCCACCGCTGCCATCCCGGCTGGTGCACGCCCTCCCGTACGGCGAGGGCGCGCACGGCCTTGACCAGGTCGACGGTCCTGGTGCGGAAACGGTAGAAGTCGCCGGTGAACAGCGAGTTGGGACAGCGCAGCTCGCACGCGCCGCATCCGGTGCAGTTGACGTAGTCGGCCGCGACGTCGGCGACCTCGAGGGAGCCCTGCTCCATCGCCACCACGTTGGCGTGGAAGGCGGTGGGGCTCCACGACTCGTTGCGCGTGACCTGCAGGACCGGGCAGACCTCGCGGCAGAACTTGTGGCCTGAGGAGAAACAGTTGTAGGCGGCGTTGCGCCACTCCTCAGCGAACCTCTTCTCGGGATCAGGCACGGGTCGGCCTCCCTCAGATCGGGTTGCGATTAAAACTATGAGTTCATATTTCAGAATGCAATATGCTGGCTGCCGTGGATCAGCTCCCCGACGCCGCCGTCTTCGCCCCCGTCGACGACGGCTCCGGCAGGGTCGAGGTCGTCGTACGGCGCCTGGCCGAGGCGATCGCGCTCGGCCTCATCGCCGACGGCGACCAACTGCCCGCCGAGCTCGACCTGGCCGCCTCGCTCAACGTCTCCACCGTCACCCTGCGAGCCGCCCTGGCCGCGCTGCGCGAACGCGGGCTCGTCGAGACCAGGCGCGGCAGGGGTGGCGGCACGTTCGTGCGCGGCCCAGCCGACCCCTCCACCGCCAGGCTCAGGACCAGGCTGCGCGAGCTGACCAGCTCCGAGCTGCGCGAGATGGGCGACTACCGGTCCGCCATCGCCGGCGCCGCCGCCCGCCTGGCCGCCATGCGCGCCTCGGCCGACCAGATCGCCCGGCTCCACCACGTCGTCGACCGCCTCGAAGCGGCCGCCACGGTCGGCGAGCGCCGCCGCGCCGACGGCCGCTTCCACATCGAGGTCGCCGCCGCCGCCCAGTCCGTCAGGCTCACCCGCGCCGAGATCGACATCCAGTCCGAGGTGGGCGAGCTGCTCTGGCTCCCGTACGGCGAGGCCGTCGACCGGGAGGAGGTGGTGCGCAGCCACCGGCAGGTCATCGACGCCATCACCGCCCGGCAGCCCGACCGGGCACGAACGTTGACGGAGGAGCACCTCGACAGGGGCACCGAGCGTCTGATGGAGTTCCATTGGCGACTTGTCACCCAGGACCAACGGGAGTGGCGATGAGCGATCCACATGTTGCCCTCGTGGCCGCCAGGGTCCACGCGATCGTCGAGGACGTCTTCCGCGCGCTGGAGGAGATCAGGACCGGCGTCGAGAACAGCTACCGGTCCCGCTTCACCGCCGCCGACCTGGCCGGCGTCCGCCCCCAGATCTTCGGCTGCCTGCGCCGCCTGCACGGCATCGCCGCCGGCGCCGGTGTGATCGTCGCCCCCGGCGTGCTCGCCGACCGCCCGCGCTGGCTCGACTGGTGGCAGACGCCGCCGGAGGACGACCCGATCTTCCTGGACGTCGACCTCGACCCCGAGAGCCTCGACTTCTACGACTACACCGCCGCCGAGTGGTTCGCGGTGCCCCAGCGCACCGGCCGCCGCCACGTCGTCGGGCCCTACGTCGACTACGGCGGCACCGACACCTACATGCTCACCTTCACCACGCCCGCCCGCGCCGGCGACCGCTTCCTCGGCGTGGTCGGCGCCGACGTGCGCGCCGCCAGGTTCGAGGCGCTCCTGCTGGGCGTGCTGGCCGCCTGCCCGACCCCGGTCACCCTGGTCAACGCCGAGGGGCGGGTGGTGGCCGCCAACTCGCCGCGACTGCCCGCCGGATCGCTGCTCATGGCCGAGACGGCCGACAGCGAACGGCTGCCCGGCGCACCGTGGAGCGTCGTTTCCGGCGTCCGGGAAAGGGCAGTTAAGCTGGCCTGACGATCTTGCATGGAGGGCTGGCTTTGATCCCGCGGCACGAGTTCACCTTCGACCCGACGTACGGCTACGACCTCGACGCGCTGCTGGCCGTACCGGCTCCGCCGGCGCCCGCCGACTTCGCGGCGTTCTGGCGCGGCACACACGAGCAGGCGATGGCGGTCAGCGTCGCGCCCAAGCTCGGCCCCGCCGAGTGGGAGGCCGACGGCCTGCGCTTCCACGGCGTGACCTACACCTCCGTCGACGGGTTCAGGATCGGCGGCTGGCTCAGCCTCCCGCTCGACGGCCGCGTCACCAGGGCGCGCGTCGTCGCCCACGGCTACGGCGGCCGCGACCACCCCGAAGTCAGGGTCAACATCCCCGGCACGGCCACCATCTGGCCGTGCGCCCGCGGCCTGCCCGCCCGCAGCCTGCATCCCGGCATCCCCGCCGACGCCCAGCGGCACGTGCTGCACGGCATCGGCGCCCGCGAGACCTACATCCACGGCGCCTGCGTCGCCGACATGTGGTGCGCCGCCACCGCGCTGGCCGAACTCGTCCCCGAGGCCGCGGCCGTCCGGCTCGACTACATCGGCTCCAGCTTCGGCGGCGGCATCGGCCCGTTCGTCCTCGCCTTCGACGACCGGTTCACCAGCGGCGCCCTGGTCATCCCCAGCTTCGGCAACCACCCGCTGCGCGTGACGCTGCCGTGCACGGGAAGCGGCGCGGCCGTCCGCGACCACTACGCCGCCCACCCCGAGGTGCTCGACGTCCTGGCCTACTTCGACGCCGCCACCGCCGCCACCTTCGTACGCCGCCCCGTGCACGTGGGCGCCGCCCTGTTCGATCCCTCCGTCCCGCCTCCCGGGCAGTTCGCCATCTACAACGCGCTCGCCGGCCCCAAGGAGCTGTTCGTGCTGGAGACCGGGCATTACGCGCACCCGGAAGAAGCAGCGCAGGAGGCGGCGTTGACGCAGTCGCAATATCGGTTCATGACCGCTTGATAACCTCCCCGCGGTGCGATGGATCATCCATCGCGGGTAGGTCGTCAGGTTGAGAGTGCGAGGAGGAGACGTGGACATCACTCGGAGCGGCGAGTGGGCGGCGCTGAAGGCCAACCACGAGGCCGTGGCGGGCAGGCACCTGCGCGAGCTGTTCGCCGAGGACCCCGGCAGGGTCGAGCGGATGAGCATGACCGCCGGTGACCTGTACCTCGACTACTCCAAGCACCGCGCCACCGCCGAGACGATGGAGCTGCTGCTGGCGCTGGCCGAGCGGGCCGGACTGCGCGAGCGGATCGAGGCCATGTTCTCCGGCGAGCACATCAACGTGAGCGAGGACCGGGCGGTCCTGCACGTGGCGCTGCGCATGCCCGCCGACGCCAAGCTGGTCGTCGACGGGCAGGACGTGGTCGGCGACGTGCACGCCGTCCTGGACAAGATGAGCGACTTCAGCGCCAGGGTGCGCTCGGGCGAGTGGAAGGGCCAGACCGGCCAGGCCATCAGGACCGTGGTCAACATCGGCATCGGCGGCTCCGACCTCGGGCCCGCCATGGCCTACGAGGCGTTGCGCGACTACGCCGACGCCGGCATCGCGGCCAGGTTCGTCTCCAACATCGACCCCGCCGACATCCACGGCGCGCTGCGCGACCTCGACCCCGCCACCACGCTGGTCATCGTCAGCTCCAAGACCTTCACCACGCTCGAGACGCTGACCAACGCCAAGGTGGCCCGCCAGTGGCTGGTCGGCGCGCTCGGCGAGGAGGCCGTCGCCAAGCACTTCGTCGCCGTCTCCACCAACGCCGAGAAGGTGGCCGAGTTCGGCATCGACACGGCCAACATGTTCGGCTTCTGGGACTGGGTCGGCGGCCGCTACTCCTACGACGGCGCCATCGGCCTGTCGCTGATGATCGCCATCGGGCCCGAGCGCTTCCGGGAGATGCTCGACGGCTTCCACACCATCGACGAGCACTTCCGCAGCGCGCCCTTCGAGGCCAACATGCCGGTCATCATGGGCCTGCTCGGCATCTGGTACGCCGACTTCTTCGACGCGCAGACCCACGCCGTCCTGCCCTACAGCCAGCGCCTGCACCGCTTCCCCGCCTACCTGCAGCAGCTGACCATGGAGTCCAACGGCAAGTCGGTGCGGGCCGACGGCACGTCGGTGACCGTACCGACCGGCGAGATCTACTGGGGCGAGCCAGGCACCAACGGCCAGCACGCCTTCTACCAGCTGCTGCACCAGGGCACGCGGCTGGTGCCGGCCGACTTCCTCGGCTTCGCCGAGCCGTTCGAGGACGCCGACGGCATGCACGACCTGCTCACCGCCAACCTCCTCGCGCAGACCTCCGCGCTGGCCTTCGGCAAGACGGCGGAGGAGATCGCGGCCGAGGGCACGGCCGCCGAGATCGTGCCGCACAAGGTGATGCCGGGCAACCGGCCCACCTCCACCATCCTCGCGCCCAAGCTGACGCCGGCCACGCTCGGCCAGCTCGTCGCCCTCTACGAGCACATCGTCTTCGTCGAGGGCACCATCTGGGGCATCGACTCCTTCGACCAGTGGGGTGTCGAGCTGGGCAAGAAGATGGCGCTCGACCTGGCGCCCGCGCTCACCTCGGCCGAGGCCCCTGCACAGGCGCCCGACGCCTCCACCGCCGCGCTCGTGCGCGCTTACCGGAGGCTCAGGGGCAGGAAGGTGTGAACCCATGGCGCTGGTCCTGTTCGGCATCACCGGCGACCTGTCGAAGAAGATGCTGTTGCCGGCACTCCACCGGCTCGCCGAGACGGGCCAGCTGAAGGAACCGGTCGTCGGGGTCGCCAAGACCGACCTCGGCCTCGACGGCCTGCGCGCCTTCGCGCGCCAGGCCGTCGGGCAGGACCTGTCGCCGCACCTCGACCTGCGGCTGGTCGCCGGTGACCTCGCCGACCACGGCACCTACGAGCGGCTGCGCGATCAGGTCAACGGCCTCGGCCACCTCACCCACTACCTGGCGGTGCCGCCGTCGCTGTTCGCCACCGTGGCCAAGGGCGTGGCCGCGGTGGGGCTCAACACCGGCTCGCGGCTGGTGGTGGAGAAACCCTTCGGGCACGACGTGGAGTCGGCCAGGCAGCTGAACGCCGAACTCCTCACCTGCTTCGAGGAGGAGCGTCTCTTCCGCGTCGACCACTACCTCGGCAAGGAACCCGTCGAGGACCTGATCGTCTTCCGCTTCGCCAACACCATGCTCGAACCCATCTGGACGCTGCGCACCTACGTGCGCAGCGTCCAGATCACGCTGGCCGAGACCTTCGGGGTGGAGGACAGGGGCGCCTTCTACGACCGGGTCGGCGCGCTGCGCGACGTCGTGCAGAACCACCTGCTCCAGCTGCTGGCCTACACCGCCATGGACGCCCCGCCGTCGGCCGACGCCCGCGCCGTGCTCGACGAGAAGTGGCGGGTGCTGCGCTCGGTCCGCGCCGTTCAGGAGTCCGACGTGGTGCGCGGGCAGTACGAGGGGTACCGCGACACGCCGGGGGTCGCGAAGGACTCGCGCACCGAGACGTTCGTCGCGTTGCGCGCCACCATCGACAACTGGCGCTGGGCGGGCGTGCCGTTCTGCGTCCGCACCGGCAAGTGCCTGCCCGTCGACGCGCTGGAGATCGTCGTCGAGCTGCACCGGCCGCCGGTCGCCTACTTCAGCGCCCGGCCGGCGCCCAACCTGCTCAGGTTCCGGATGCACCCGGACGCCGGCGTGACCTTCGACCTGCTGGCCAAGGAGCTGGACGTGCTCGACCGGACGCACGAGGTGGCGGTCTCCGTCGACTTCGCCACGGCGCTCGGGCCGGCCGAGGCGGCCTACGAGCAGGTCCTGAAGGACGCGCTCGCCGGCGACCCCCGGCACTTCGTGCGCTTCGACCTGGTGGAGGAGTCCTGGCGGATCGTCCAGGACCTCCTCACCTCCGACGTCGAGCCCGAGTCCTACGCGCCGGGGACCTGGCCCGAGGCCGCCTCGCGGATCGCGCCCGGCGGGTGGCACAGCGTGGGGGCGACGACCGGCGAGAGGGCCTCGCCGGGCCGCTAGCGCTCATGCCCGGAGGAACTCGGCGATCGGCTCGGCCTGGCCGAAGACGGCGTGACCGACCTGGGGGAGCAGGTTCACGGTCGAGTGCGAGACGCACTCACGCACGCGCCGCGCGGTCTGGTGGGAGTCGAACATGGCGTCACGGTCACCGACGATGACGAGTACGGGCATGGTGAGGCCGCGCAACGCGTCGTCGGAGAACACCGGGAGCTTCTCCCTGCGCGGGTTGAAGTGCGTGAAGGTCAGGACGACGGCGTCGAGCGCCTGCCGGTCCTTCTCCCCGTCCAGTCCTGCGACGGCCATCGCCGACTCGCGCAGTCCGCCGCGTCGGAACGGGCCGGTCAGGAGAGCCTTGAAGATCCAGCCGACCTTCTGCCGTCCCACGCCGCCGGGGCACATCAGGGCCAGGCGGGTCACTCGCTCTGGACGGCGGATGGCGTAGTCCAGGGCCGTCCAGCCGCCGAGGGACGTCCCGACGAACGCGGCGCCGGTGATCCCGAGCCCTTCCAGTACGTCGTCCAGCCAGAGTGATACGGCGTCGGAGCCCAGGGCGGGGCGCGAGGGCGCGCTCAGGCCCGGCTCGCCGACGAGGTCGACGGCGTACGTGCGGAAGTGCTGAGACCAGGTGGCGACATCTTCCCGCCACATCGACGCGTTCGCGCCGGAGCCGTGCAGCAGCACCAGGGGCGGCGCGTCCTGCGGGCCGGAGACGAGGACGAAGGTCTCGCCCTCGCGAGTCGGCACCCGTACGTGCTCGGCGGGCACCGGCCAGGCGTCCAGTACCTGCCGGTACTGGTCGAGGAGTTCGCGTCCACCGGCCTCGGACTTGTAGATCATGGTCATGACACCTGCACCGCCAGCCGCGCGTCTCGCGCATCGAGATTTGGAACGAACCACACGAGGTCGGCCATCGGGACCACCTCCTTGGCACCAGCGAAGACCTTGTCACCGTGTCAAGGTCAAATGGGTTCACGCCGCGGGATCACCAGGCATTCGCTCCGCGGCGAGCAGAGGATCCCCTTGTCCAGGCACCCAGCACCCCGGGAAAGATCCGTCATCGCGCGTCGCGGATCCCGAGAATGTATGTCGCGGTAAGCGCGACGGCACGGTCTTCGTCATGTGACAGATCCGCGAGGGCTCGTGACGCTGTGGTTCCCGGGATGTCCGCGAGCGCCTGTGTCAGCCGTCGACGTGCAGCCGATTCAACGGCGCCGTGGGCGAGGCGATCGACGAGCCTGGTAGCGATCTGATCCGCCAACGCGGGGCGACCCGCCAGCGCGCTCAGGGCATCGGCCGCATCGACGTCATTCGTCCCCTCGACGACCATGTCGATGAGCGTCGGGACCGCGTCGGCTCCGCCCCGTGCCCCGAGTGCCAGAGCCGCGTACCCGCGGACCACGATGTCGGGGTTCGTGAGGGCGTCCCGCAGCAGCGTGGTCGCCTCGCCGTTCGGAAACTCGGCGATGGACTGGACGGCACGTTTGCGCACCTCGGCCACTGGTGAGCCGAGGCCCTCCGCCAGCAGCGCCAATCCGGCATCGCCCGATCGCGCCAGAGCCCATCGGAGGGCTCCGGCGACGTTCGGGTCCGTTTCGCTCAGCGCTGCCTCGACCAGTGCTTCCACCGGCACCGGAACCTCTTCGGCTGAGGACAAGGCCGCTCGCTGGCGCTTCCCGGCGCTCTTCGAGCGCAACGCCTGCAGGAGCGCGACGACCTGGAGGACATCCTCCCAGCCGGCGGGTTCTACGGCGTCGATCCGACGCAGTCGCGTGAGCAGTTCCGTCTCAGCTGCGATGCGTGCTCGCGTCTGGCGGATGAGGTCGTCGACGAGCTCTGAGGGCGTGAAGTGGGGATCGTCGAGCGCGCGCCCGACGTCACGCAGCGACAACCCCAAGGACCGCAGGCTCTCGATATGGAAGATCCGCCGAACGTCCTCGCTGGAGTACTCCCGATAGCCTGCGCCGCTACGACCCGTTGGCCGCACCAGACCAAGTGAGTCGTAATGCCTGAGCATGCGGGCGCTGACCCCGGACCGTCGTGCCACGTCACCGATCAACACTGCCCATCACTCCTCCTTGCTGACGCTGCCGAGCGCTACGACGCGCTTGGCCTCCTCGATCGCGAACTCGAATCCGGCGTCCGGGTCGCGCAACAGCCGTTCCGTGGCGATCGCGTGCGCGCGCACCCGTGGGTCGAGATCCGTCATCGCGGTGCGCAACGTCGGCACGATCACCTCACCGAGCGCGATCAGCGCCCGGCTGAGGCTCAGCTGCATCTCGCGTCCGCCGCGCCCGAGCTGTGTCGACAACACCGCGGCCAACTCGGGCTCTTCCCCTTCAGGCACCAGCACGACCGCCGCCCGCCAAGCGCTCCGCGCCACCTCGTCGTCGGCGTCGGACAGAAGCGCCCGTGTGATCGCCGGCCACGCTTGCCGATCCCCGATCTTGGACAGCGTGTGCAATGCCTGGCTTCGTGCCTGCGCACGTTCCGAGCGGACTTCCTTGAGAAGCTCTGGGACCGTCATCGACGCCGAGTGGCGAGTGAGTGCCCACGTCAGCATGTCGCGCACATGGAATTCGGGCTCGATCGCGCATCGTTCGATGAGCTTGTCGATGAACCGCGGGTCAGGGGTCGTGCCGACCGCCAGCGCTGCCCGCAGCCGCACCGACGAGCTGCTGTCCTCCAGTCCCTGGAAAGCTCGAATCGTATCCGTGTCCTGTTTCTGTACGGCCATCGGGACCACCTCCTTGGCACCAGCGAAGACCTTGTCACCGTGTCAAGGTCAAGTGGGTTCACGCGGCGGGCAGGCGATGCGGAGACGCCAGGAGCTTGCGGACGGGCCAGCGGGTGAACCGGGTTCGGTGGTCGTCTGGATGACGAAGGCTTCGTCGTCATCACTGAGCAGACGGGGCCGGCCTCCCGGCCGCCGAGGGTCCCGGCGGGCCGGCCCGATCTGGTTGAAGCAGTGGATCACATCGCGGACGGTGTCCTCATCGGCCCGCACCAGCCGGGCGATGACCGGCACCGTGTTGCCGCCGGCCGAGGCCGGCACGATCATCGCCCGCCGACAGCGCGTCGTACTCGTGCCGCCTCGCCACCCTGCTGGATCCGTGAGCCCGCGGACCCTGACCGTTCGGGCCATCCTGCCTCCGAACGCCGATCGCACGCGATCGGCGCCATCCAGGTGGCAGAAGCGCCCTCCACGCCACTAGCGATAGACCCTGTCGTCGGCGTGGAGCGGGCGGGCCAGGCGGATGGTGATGAACTCGTTGTCGTCGGGGCTGCCCGGCCTGCGACCGGACGAGAACGGGAAGTTGTTGTCGTTGAGGAGGCCGAGCGTCCGGTCGTCGAGGATGATCACATCCTCGATCGTCTGGAACGGGAACCGGAACGTCCCGGCGGGCGAGGCGAGGTCGAGCAGGTCGGCGACCAGCGTCTTGTCGAGCGCGCCGTCGCCGTCCCGATCCCGCATGTCGGCCAGGTAGACGCGCTTGACCTTGGCCGCGTCGCCCTCCAGGTTGTCCCGCTCGATGATCAGGAACCGGTGCCTGTCGACGGCGATCGCGTCGCCGATGGCGTGCGACGGGTCGTCGAGGCGGTAGGTCCACCGGCGGTCGGTGTAGGCGCGCCTGCGCAGGTCGAACTCGTACATCCGCAGGGTGCCCGCGGGATCGCCGCTCACCGTGCCCTCGAGCAGGGGATACAGCCGCCGGCCGTCCACCGACCTGGCCAGCCCCTCGAAGCCCTTGCTCCTGCCGAGATTGGGCTGGGCCCCGTCGAGGCCCGGATTCTCCGGCGCCTTGACACCCGGCAGTTCGATCGGGGCGTCGACGAGCTCGCCCCGCCCGTTGACGTGCAGCAGGAACGGGCCGAACTCGTCACCGATCCAGTAGGTCCCGTCGGCGGCCCGCACGATCGACTCGACGTCGAAGTCGGCGCCGGTGAGCGTCCGGTCGGGCCTGGTCAGCGGGAACGGCACCAGGCCACGGGGGTCCGACAGGTTGAAGCCGCCGAGCACCCGCACGGTCTTCGTGGCGAAATCAGGCTTGATCTGGTGCACGCGCAGCAGGAAGTCGGCACTGTTGGCCTTCGCGCCGAAACCGTTGTCCGACAGGACGTCGAAGACACCGTCACCGCGGCGCGCGATGCCGCTGAAACCCTGCACCGGCTGCCCGGGGAAGGGCGGCGTCACACCGTTGATCGGGGTGGTGCCCAACTGCGCCCCGGACGGCGGGCTGCCCGGGACGAAGGTCCGCGCCGGCAGCGAGGCGAAACCCGTCAGCGTCGCCCTGCCGTCGCCCCCGGGCCTGGGGTCGGCACCGGGGTCGGCAGCGGCGGCGGGAGCGGTGGCGCCGAAGGCCAGCGCGCCCGCGCACATCATCATCGCGATACGTCTCATGGCGGGCACCTTAGGGATGTCACATGTCCGGCTGCCGAACGGCGGGCGACGCGCAGCCGGCGGGGCGTCTCGCGTGCGGAGGCGGGCCGCCGATTGGCGCGCCCGACGGCCGGCTTGCTATACCGGGCAGGTCCCCGCATGAGAAAGCGTTGAGGTCATGGAAATCTGGATCAACCCCGACTGCTCCAAATGCCGGTCCGCGCTGTCCATCCTGGACGCCGCGGCGGCGGACTACACGGTGCGCCGCTACCTGGAGGACCCCCCGACCGCGGACGAGATCCGTGACGTGCTGTCCAGGCTCGGCCTCGAACCGTGGGACATCACCAGGACGGGCGAGGCCAGAGCCGTCGAACTCGGCATGAACGACTGGCCGCGTGACCCGCACGATCGCGAATCCTGGATCAGGGCGCTGGCCGACAACCCGATCCTGATCCAACGGCCGATCATCACCGCCGACGACGGCTCGGCGGTGATCGGGCGTAACGAGGAGGCCGTGCGCTCCTCCCTCCGCTAGTCTCGCGCCCGCACCCGAGCCCGGCTTTCCCGGCGCGCTGCGTCGGCGACTTCGGCGGGGTGGGTGAGCTGCGGGTGATGTCCCGCTCCCGGGATCTCGGTCACCGGGTGGTCGACGGCCGTCACCAGGGGGTCGGCCGATCCCACGACGATCTCCACCGGGACGGTGACCCTGGCGAGCAGCCGCCGCGACGTCTCACGTTCGGCGTGAGCCGTACGGAGCGCGGCGATCACCCGGCGGGCCACGCCGGGCCTGCGCAGGTCGGCGGCGGCGCCGGACACGGCCGGTCCCTCGGGCAGGCCCAGCGTGCCGGCCAGGCGCGCGGGCGACATCCGGCGCGCCAGCAGGGCGGCCGGCCGCGACCGGGTGAGCCGTGCGGCGGGCCGCTGCAGGAAGGCGGGGGAGACGAGCACGAGCTTGGCGATCCGCTCCGGGTGGTCGACGGCGAAGCGGAGCGCGGGACCGCACGCCAGGGAGTGGGCCACCAGCACCGGCCGCGTCGTGACCGGGCCCATCAGCTCGGCCAGCCACGCCTCCGTCGATGCCTCCCTCGACGCCTTCCTTGATGCCGCTCCCGCCCGTCGTCGGCCATGCCCACGCGTCTCAACGGCTGCGGTGCCCACAGCTGCGGCGGCCACGGATGGGGCGGCCACGGACGGGGCGGCCACGGACGGGGCGGCCACGGATGGGGCGGCCACGGATGGGGCGGCCACGGATGGGGCGGCCACGGATGGGGCGGCCACGGACGGGGCGGCCACGGACGGGGCGGCCACGGACGGGATGTCAGCGGGTGGGATGGGGCCGGCCGGGAGAGGGCCGGAGCGGCCCAGGCCGGGGAGGTCGGCGGCCAGGACGTCGCCCGGCAGGTGCGCGGCGAGCGGCGCCCACACGTCCGCGTTCATGGGCAGGCCGTGGAGGAGCACGTAGGCCGGACGGCGCCGCTCGCCCATCACCCAGGTGCGGCTGCCTGCCACCGCCTGGTAGCCGTACGGCCGCAGCCACGGCGTGGCGGCGCCGAAGCGGGCGGCCACCAGGTCGTCCGCCCACCGGCGGAGGGCGTCGGCGACCGGCGGCATCTCCAGGCCGGCGGCGGCGGCGAAGGCGCGGGCACTGGCCGTCGGGTAGCGGTCGGCCGACAGGAACGACAGCGTCTCCGGGTCCGCGCCGGTCAGCCTGCGCGGCAGCCGCCGGACCAGGCCGGCGGGAACGGTACGGCGCGGCGCCCGGACGCCGGCGTGGTCGGCGATCGTCCTGACCAGGTCGGGCAGGAGGGGAGTGGCCTCGTCGAGCACCCAGTAGTCCTCGCCCGCCTCCCGGGCCGGGATCTCCGCCAGGAAGCGCGCGAAGTAGTCGATCGTGACGACCGGCAGGAAGACGTCGGGCCCGCCGGGAAGCACGGGCAGCCGGCCGTTCCACAGGTCGGCCACCAGCGCGGCCAGGCCGATGTACTGGCCCGGCCCGATCACCGTGCTGGGGTTGGCGATGGTCAGGGGAACGCCCAGTTCGCGCGCCCGCCCGCGGACGGCCAGGTCGGCCTCGAACTTCGACGCCTCGTAGGCGCCCAGCCTGCCGTAGTCGGGACGGCCCTCCGACGCGCTCACCCGGTAGCCGCTGATGTGCACGAGCCGCCGCAGGCCCGGCAGGGTGGCGGCCCACTCCAGCACGTTGAGCGCGCCGGTCACGTTGACGGCTCGGGCCTCGGCGACGCCGAGTCCGAAGGCGAAGCGGGCGGCGGCGTTGTAGACGTCGCGGACCTCGGGCAGGCCGTCGAGTGGCCGGGTGAGGTCGGCGCCGACCACGGTCAGTCCGGCGGTGCCGATCCCCTGGGCGGCCAGCCAGGGGGTGAGGGTGTCCTCGCGGACGGCCGCCGCTACCCGCTGTCCCCTGGTGAGCAGCTCGGCGATGAGGGCGCGGCCGACGAAGCCGGTCGCCCCGAAGACGATGGCGTCCATGATGCCTCCGTTAATAGATCGGTCTACATATTTTGCGGTCGTAGTAGGGCCCGTGTGCGTGACCCGGGTGCTCGGGCGGGGTTCAGCGCAGCAGCGTGGCGATCCGGCGCCCGACGCTGCGCAGCGGCTCCCTGCTCCGGTGCGCCCTGGCCAGCAGCAGGGCTCCCTCGATCAGGGCCAGGACGGTGACCGCGAGGTCGCCGGCGTCCGGGCGGCCGGCCAGCATGCCACGCAGCGCCGACTCCCAGCCGGCGTAGACCTCCGAGCAGACCTCCTGCAACGGATCGCTGGTGGCGGCCATCTCCAGCGCCACGGTGGCCACCGGGCAGCCCCTGCGCCACCCCGACTCCTCCAGCCGGTCGCCGAGCCACTCCAGCACCGCCGCGACGAACTCCTCGGCGGACGCGGCGGTCGCCGCCAGGTCGTCCATCGCCTGGCCGATCTCCCCGCCCGCCCGCCGTACGGACTCGCCCACCAGTTGGTCCTTGCCGCCGGGGAAGTGGAAGTAGAGCGATCCCCTCGGTGCGCCGCTGGCCGCGATCACCTGGTTGAGCCCGGCGCCGAAGTATCCGCCGCTCTCGATCAGCTCCTGTGTCGCGTCCAGCAGCCTGGCCCGCGTCTCGGCGCCCTTCTGTCCCATGGAGCTTAAAGTAGACCGGTCTGCATATTTTGCGCAAGCCCCGGGATCGGGCGCTCCCGGCGGGGGCGGGTCGGGTCCTGAAAAGGGATAAAAGGGAACAGGGTCGCCAAGTATTTCGATATGGCGGCACGGTCGAGGGTATCCGTATTTGAGATCTCTTTGCTTCTCAATGATGTGATCGGCAGATTCTCTCACTGTTTCCAGGGTATTTCCGAGCGTGCCGTCGCAGGTCGAGCGCGGTCGAGATGCACGTTTGTCAGAACCCCGAAGTCACCTGGAAGTCAGATGTCCCTTAGTAATATTAAATGGACAAAAGGCCTCGGTCGGAACCGCCGCGCCCTGGCGTGGGCCGCCACCGCGACGATCGTCCTCGCCTCGTCCCTTCAGGCATCAGGAAACGCCAGCGCCGACATCGGCCGGGCCGCGGCCGGCGGCGCGAGGTCGACTGGGCTCGCTTCGCAGGCGAACGCGGGGCTCGTCACGCGCTCGTGCTTCCCGTGGGAGAAGAACTGCAAGCCGTGCCAGTGCCGCCATGGCTCCTGCAAGTGCCCGCCGGGGGCCAGGGGGCCCGTCGGGCCGAGAGGTCCCCAGGGTCCGAGAGGATTGACCGGCCCCAGGGGCGAGAGCGGCGAGACAGGTCCCACCGGCCCCACGGGCCTGACCGGGGAGACCGGTCCGACGGGTCCGTCCGGCGCGACCGGGGACACCGGCGCGACGGGCCCCACCGGGCCGAGAGGCGCCACCGGCGGGACCGGTGCCACCGGACCGCGAGGCGCCACGGGTCCGACCGGACCCAGGGGTGTCACCGGTCCGACCGGGCCGAGGGGTGTCACCGGTCCGACCGGGCCGAGGGGTGTCACCGGTCCGACCGGGCCGAGGGGTGTCACCGGCCCCACCGGGCCGAGAGGGGCCACGGGGTCGACCGGCCCGTCCGGTGCCGCGGGTGCCACGGGCGCGACCGGCCCGACGGGTCCGCAGGGTCCCGCCGTGAGCATCGACAGCGCGCAGTCCAACAACAACTACTTCACCCTGCTGGTGCCGGCCACCGGGGGCCTGTTCATCCGCGACTCGAACAAGACGCCCACGTGGCAGAACCTCACACCGATCGTCCCCGCGGGGGAGACGGTGGTCGCCGCGACGATCGTGGACCAGGGGCAGCCGCCGAGCAACGACGTCCACATCTCCATCCTCACCGCCGACGGGCAGGTCTTCCAGGCGGCCTGCATCGTCACCGGCACCTACACCTGGCCGGGCAACTGCGGGCCCTTCGTGAACAACACGCCGCCGAACCTGCGGCAGTGAAACGAAATGGGCGCCGTGTCCGGGAATGTTTCCCGACGCGGCGCCCGCGCGTCATTACCGCGTTTATGTGAAACGCATATCCGCCGGTGGTGCCCGGCATTCTCGGGACGGCAAAGGCGCGCGGATATGGTGTTACCGCACCGGAATTCACTCCCGCCGTTTCAGGGGCCATCGTGGGACCGACGACCGCCACCACTCCGCCGCTCCGTGCCCTTGCGCGCGCCCGGAGAACGGCCCCGCCCCGCCGGTTCTGGGGGGCGGCGCTCGCGGCCGGCTGGCTGGTCCAGGCCGTGCTGCGCGCCGCGCTCGGATTCCAGCACGCCGCGCCCCTGCTCATCCCCGACGAGTCCGGCTATCTCCTGGCCGCGCGGCTGCTGTCCGGCGGCGCCCCGAGCGACCTGTCCTGGCGGACGTTCTACCAGGGCGGCTACGCCCTGCTCATCGCCCCCGCCTACTGGATCAGCGACGACCCCCACACCGTCTATCGCCTGGTGGTGGTCGTCAACGCGCTGATCGGGGCCGGACTCGTGCTCCTGGCGTACGCGGCCTTCCGCCGGATCGGGCTGCCGCGCGGCACGGCCTACCTTCTCGCGCACGTGACCGCGCTGGTGCCGTCCGCCGTCTACTACGCCCAGTTCGCGCTCACCGACGCCGTCCTGCCGGTGATCGTGCTCGGCTGGCTGCTCCTGCTGCACGCCTGGCTCAGCGGCGGCGGCAGGCCGTACGGCGTGGCGGCCGGCGCGACGATCGCCTTCGCCTCCAGCACGCACGCGCGGGGACTCGTCCTCCTGCTCGTGCACGCGTGCCTGCTGGCCTTCGTCGTGGTACGGCACCGCCGTACCGTGGGACGGGGCAGCTGGCTGCCGGTCGCCGTCACGGCGGGCGTGGCGGGCGCCGGATGGGCGTTGAACGCCTGGGTGCGCAGCCAGATCTACCCGAGCGGGGTCGCGCCGCTCGGACAGTGGCTCACCACCCGGCTCAGCACCCTGGACGGCCTGGCGTGGACGCTGTCGGTCGCGGCCGGCCAGCTCTGGCACACGGTCGTCGCCACCGGGGGACTGGCGGGCGCCGGCCTGGTCGCGCTGGCCGCGCTCGTCCTGCGCCGTGGCGGGCCGTCCGGTGGCCGTCCAGCGCGGATCGGGTCGCCTGGCGGGCCGTCCGCCGGTCATCCGGCGCCGTTCGGGTCGCTCGGGGGACCGTCGGGGTCGCCTGGCGGGCCGTCCGCCGGTCATCCGGCGCCGCCGTCGGGGTCGTCCGGCGGACCGGCGGCCGACCGGATGGTGGCGGGGACGACGCTGGCCGCCGTCGCCGGCATCGCCCTGGCCACCTCGGCCGCCCTGCCGAGCGAGGGCACCGTCGCCAACCTCGCCTACGGCAGGTATCTGGCCTGCCTGACGCCGGTGCTGCTCGTCGCCGGGCTGGCGGTGCTGGCCAGGGCCCGGCGGGCGGCGGCGGCGCGAGCGGCCCTGGCGACGGGGGTGCTGACGCTGCTGGCCATGGCGGTCGTGCGGCTGCACGCGGGGGATCGGCTGTCCCGGGACTTCTTCGGCATGTTCGACTTCCCGGAGATCTGCTTCCTCACCTGGAACTGGGACTCGCTCAGCCTGGGCCAGGCCACGGTGACCGCCGTGCTCGCGCTCACCGTGGCCGTCCTGGTGACGACGCTGGTGCGCCGCACGACCGCGCTGGTCCTCATCGCCGGCGTCTGCGTCGCGGCGGAACTGGCGATCGCCGGGGTGACCGTGTCGAAGGTCACCGCGCCGTGGGGACGCATCCTGGCGTTCGCCACCGACCTGACCCCCGCGGGGCTGCGGGCGGGCGATCGGGTGGGGATGGACTACGCGGGCGTGCACTGGCGGATCTGGGTCTCGCAGGCGTACCAGGTGCCTGCCAGGCTCGTGCCCGTCGACCCGGACCACCCCGAGTGGCTTCCCGCCGACGTCAGCCTGGTCGTGATGCCGTGGCCGGTGGGGACGGACATCAGGCGCACCTGGCCGGCCGCCCCGCCGGGCTGGTGGCCGATCACCGGCAACCGTAACCACACCGGTGACTGGGTGGCCTGGCGCCGCGCCCTGACCTGAGAGGCCCCGAGATGGACGAGCCCCGAGATGGACGAGCCCCGAGATGACGGTCCGGACATGACGGGCCCCGAGATGACGGTCCGGACATGACGGGCCCGTGACGGGCGGCGCGGGCGCGCGCGTCAGGGGACGCCGAGGTCGTGCCTGAGGGCCATCACCGCCGCCCCCCGCGCCCACTCGGTGAACGCGAACGGCTGCACCCGCACCTCCACCGGGTCGCTCGTCCAGTGCGTGTGCTCGGCCAGCGCCGCCTCGAACGCCGGCGCGCACACCGCGTGCATGTGCACCGTCTCCCCGGACAGCACCACCACCTCGGGCCCGATCAGGTTCGCGATCGTGGCCACGATCCGGCCCAGTGCCCGCCCCGCCTCGTCGAAGATCCGCCGCGCCACCAGGTCGCCGGAGCGGGCCAGCTCGAGCGCCTGCTCGAAGGTGAGCCGGGGGCGGTCGAGCGCCGCCCTGGCCGAGCGCCTGATGGCCGGCGCGGCGAGGTAGGCGCGGGCGCAGCCGCGGTGCCCGCGCTCGCAGATCGGCCCGCCCTCGTCGACGGCCAGGTGCCCGATCTGCCCGCTGACGCCCGCCGTGCCGGTCACCAGGCGGTCGTCGACGACGATCCCGCAGCCGAGCCCCTCGCCCACGGTGACCAGCGCGAACGTCCGGTGCCCTGCGGCCGCGCCGAACCAGTGCACGGCCGCCGTCAGGGCGCGCACGTCGTTCTCCAGGACGGCGGGCAGCCCGGTCGCCGCGCTCACCAGCGCGGCCAGCGGAACGTCGTGCCAGCCCAGGAACGGCGAGCGGTGGACGACCGCGTCCGCCCGCGACGCCGTCCCGGCCAGGCTGACGCCCACCGCCGCGGGCGGACCGCCCGCGGACAGGACCGCCACCGCGTCGGCGATCCGGCCGACCACCGGCGTCACGTCGTGCCCGTCGAGCGGCATGCGCACCTCCGCGGTGACCGCCGCCCCCATGTCGGTGCGCACCGCGAACAGCTCCGTCTCGGTCAGCTTGATCCCCACGTACGCGCGGCGCGAGCGCTCGACCCGCAGCGGCACGGACGGGCGGCCGGGGACACCGGCGGGCCCCGGCTCCTCCACCAGGTACCCGGCCTGGAGAAGCGGCCTGGTCAGCTTGGTCAGCACCGAGGGCGACAGGTCGAGCCGCCGGGCCGCCTCGGCTCTGGAGAGCGGGCCGTGCAGGAGCAGTTCGACGAAGACGGCCCGCGCGGCGGGAGAGAGATTCATGGAGTGAACGAAACTTCCCCTCTGGCGACGAAGGAGGCGATCTGCTCTCATGGGGTTTGTGTCTAGTGTGAATATACTCTCGGTTGGTGACCGCGCCTGGGCGGCTCTCACGGCGACCTCCGCGTACGTGTTCGGCGTCGAGGCGGCGGGTGAGGACACGCGGGTCGTGCAGTGGTACTGGGGGCCGCGGCTGCCGGAGGAGGCGCTGGCCGAGGTCGTCGGGCAGGTGCCGAGGCGGGTCGGCTCGGGCTTCCACGACCCCCGCGACATCGACGAGCTGCTTCCCGTCGAGGGCGGCCGCCGCTGGGGGGTGCCGTCGTTGCAGGCCACGTACGCCGGCGGGGTCCGCTCGGTCGAGCTGTCGTTCGCCGAGGCGGTGCTGTCGGACACCGAGGTCGAGCTGGTGCTGCGCGACCCGCTGGGGCTGCGGGTGGGCCTGCACGTGAAGGTGGCAGGGGAGGTCGTCGAGCGCTGGGTGAGCCTCGCCAACGAGGGCGCCCACGCCGTACGGCTCGGCCGGGTCGACTCGGGCAGCTGGGTCGTCCCCGAGCAGGCGGGCTATCGCTACACCGGCGTCGCGGGCGCCTGGGCAGGGGAGACCCAGCTGCACCGGGCCGAGCTGCCGGTCGGCGAGACCACGTTCACCAGCAGGACGGGCACCACCTCGCACCGCGCCAACCCCTGGATCATGATCGACGCCGGTGACGCGACCGAGGAACGGGGCGAGGTGTGGACGGTCGCGCTGGCGTGGAGCGGTTCGTGGCGGCTGACCGCGCAGCGCCGTCCCGAGGGCGACGTCGCCGTCACCACCGGCTTCGGCCACGACGGCCCCGCGTGGGTGTTGGAGCCGGGCGAGAGCCTCGTGACGCCGCCGGCGCTGGGCCTCTACAGCGACGGCGGGTACGGCGCGGCCAGCAGGGCCTGGCACGACTACGCCCGCCACCACGTCCTGCCCACGCCGTTCGAGGAGCGGCCCGTCCTGTACAACTCGTGGGAGGCCACCTGGTTCGACGTGCGGGAGGACGGCCAGATCGAGCTCGCCCGCAGGGCCGCCGACCTGGGCGTGGAGCTGTTCGTGGTGGACGACGGCTGGTTCGGCGCCCGCACCGACGACAAGCGCGGCCTGGGCGACTGGTGGCCGAACCCCGACCGCTTCCCGCAGGGCCTGACCAAGCTGTTCGACACCGTTCGCGAGCTCGGCATGCGGGCCGGTCTCTGGGTCGAGCCCGAGATGGTCAACCCCGACAGCGACCTCTACCGCGAGCGCCCCGACTGGGTGCTGCACTACCAGGACCGGCGCCGCGACACGCTGCGCAACCAGCTCGTGCTCAACTACGGCAGGCCGGACGTGCGGGCCTGGGCGGTCGGCTGGCTGTCGGGGCTGGTGTCGGAGTACGGGCTCGACTACTTCAAGTGGGACATGAACCGCAGCTTCACCCAGGCGGGCTGGACCGAGGCGGGGGAGCGGGCCGACCTGCTGTGGATCGAGCACACCCGCGGCGTCTACGAGGTCATGGACACCCTGCGCGAGCGCCATCCGGGGCTGCGCATCGAGTCGTGCTCGGGCGGCGGCGGCCGCGTCGACTTCGGGATCATGCGCCGCACGGACGAGATGTGGACCTCCGACAACACCGACGCCCGCGACCGCCAGGCCATCCAGGACGGCTACTCCTACCTCTACCCGGCGGGGACGATGTCGGCCTGGGTCACCGACAGCCCGAACCCGCACACCAGGCGCGAGGTGCCGCTCGCCTACCGCTTCCACGTGGCCATGGCGGGCGTGCTCGGCATCGGCGGCGACCTGACCAGGTGGTCGGCCGCCGAGCTGGACCAGGCCCGCGAGCTGATCGCGGCCTACAAGGCGGTGCGCCCGGTCATCCAGCACGGCCGCCTGCACCGCCTCGCCGGCACCCCCGGCGTGACCGCCTCGGCCGTGCAGTACGTCCACGAGGACACCGTGGTGGTGCTCGCCTACCACCCGTTCGCGCTGTCGAAGCAGCCGCCCCGCCGGGTACGGCTGGCGGGCCTGGACCCGTCGGCCGTCTACGAGGACGCCTCGGGCGGGCGCCTGCACGGCCAGACGCTCATGTCGCACGGCCTGGCCCTGCCCACCTGGTTCATGAACGGCCCCGACTACCGCAGCGAGATGGTGGTCCTGCGCCGGGTCAATGGATATAGATGACCTCATGGACATGATGGAACTGGTGGAGAAGACGAAAGACGCCGCCACCGTCCGGCGCGTCTTCGGCGAGCCGGTCACCAACGGTGACGTGACGGTCATCCCCGTCGCCAAGGTGGCCCAGGGCGGCGGGGGCGGCGGCGGCAAGCAGGAGGGCGAGCAGCCGCGCCAGGGCTCGGGCGGCGGCTACGGCCTCGGCGCCACCCCCGCGGGCGTGTACGTCATCAGGAACGGCGAGGTCACCTGGCGGCCCGCCGTCGACGTCAACCGCATCGTGGTCGGCGGCCAGGTCGTCGCCGTCGTGCTCCTGCTGACGATCAGGACCATCGTGAAGCACTGGCGGAAGGGGCGGCGATGATCGTCCCGGGCCTGCGGCCGGCCACCTCGACCCGGCCGTAGCTCCCGTGCTGCGCCGCGTCGCCACCTGGCTGCTGCCCGGCGACACCGACCGGCACGGCGTCCTGCCGGCCCTGCTCATCCCCCTGACGTTCGTCACCGGTCTCGTCGACGCCGTCAGCTTCCTGGGGCTGAGCAGGGTCTTCGTCGCCAACATGACGGGCAACGTGGTCTTCGTCGGCTTCGCGCTGGCGGGCGCGCGGCAGCTGTCGCTGTGGTGGTCGCTGCTGGCGATCGGGGCGTTCATGGCCGGGGCCTGGACGGCGGGGCGGCTGATCGCCCGCTCGGCCGTCGAGCGGGCCTTCACCCCCGTCACGGCCGTCCACCTGACGCTCGTGGCGCTGGCGCTGGCGGTCTCGCTGCTGTTCGGTCACCGGGGCGACGGCGCCCAGATCGCGCTCATCTCGCTGCTGGCCGGTGGCATGGGCATGCAGAACGCGATCGTGCGCAAGCTGGCCGTCCCCGACATGACGACCACGGTGCTCACGACCACCATCACCGGACTGGCCAGCGAGGCGCCGGGGACCGCCGCCCGGCGCCGGCTCGTCTCAGTGTTCGGGATGTGCGGCGGCGCGTTGTGCGGCGGGCTGCTTCACTTCCACGTGGGCCCGCCCGCGGCGCTGGCGGTCGCGGTGGCGGTGCTGGCCGGTGTCACGCTGGCCGGCCGGCGCTGATCCCTCGGGATCATCGCGTCGCACTCGGCGATCGCGCCGGCCAGGAGCTCGCGCAGGATCGAGTCGGGATCCGGCACGCAGGCCTGCGCGATGCCCACGACGGCGAGCTGCACCGCGTTCGGCGCCGCGTACCTGCGGAAGCCCTTGTCGGTGATCTTCGCGGCGCGGCTGAAGCGCCTGGCCGACTCGGCCGCGTGCGGCGCCTGGGCGAAGGCCCGCCTGCTGCGCTCCTCCAGCCCCGCGGGACGGCCGTCCAGCCTGGCCAGCATCTCCTCGGCGGCCAGCACCGAGACGGCCAGCGCGAGCTGCCGCTCGGCGGCCGCTATGGGCAGGGCGGTGGTCGCGGCGCGCAGGGCCAGCCTGGCATCGATCCGCAGGTCGTCACCGGTCAGCCCGATGATCGAGGGGACGAGCGGGACCAGCTTGCTCCTGTTCTCGTCGGTGGTGTGGTCGTTGACCAGGCGGGCCAGGCCCGCGAGCAGGGGGTGCGTGCACGCGGGATGGTCGCTCCACCGCTCGCCCGCCAGATAGGAGGCCAGCTCCATGAAGCAGGCGCCCTTGCGCGGGTTACGGTGCCTGCCTCGCGACAGGATCGGCATGTGATCGTACAGAGTGTCCACGGCTGCTCCACGCGTTCTGCGCTGATCTGCCCTTTCAGTCTGCGTTCACGTCTGCCCGAAAGCCAGAGGTTGAGACACACGGCAAGCGGCGGATGTCGGCGCTCACCAGGTGAGATGGACGGCTTCGGGGGAGCGGTGGATGAGGGTCGGCAGCATCGCGACCTCGCTGTCGGCCAGCCTGAGGCCCGGGTACCTGGCCGTGAGCTGCTCCAGTGTGAGGCGGACCTGCTCGCGGGCCAGCTGCGCGCCGGGGCAGGCGTGCGCGCCGTGACCGAACGACAGGTGCCTGAGCGGCTCGCGGGTGATGTCGAAGGTGCCGGCGCGGTCGAAGACCGCCTCGTCGCGGCCGGCCGAGCCGTAGGAGACGAAGATCTGCTCGCCCTCCTTCAGCTCGTGGCCTGCGAGGGTGCAGGGCCTGGTGACCGTACGGCGGAAGCCCTGGACGGGGGCCTCGAACCTGGCGCCCTCCTCGATCGCGGCGGGGATGAGGGCCGGCCGCTCGCACAGCAGCTCCCACTGCTCGCGGTGGCGTAGCAGGTTCAGCACCAGCGTGCCGAGCAGGGCACTGGTGGTCAGGTGCCCCGCCAGCAGCAGGTTCTGCAGGTTGGAGACCAGCTCGTGCGGGTCGTCCCTGGTCAGCGCCCTGACCATCTCGCCCACGAGGTCGTCGCCGGGCTCGCGCAGCGCGTAGCCGTGGAGCAGGTGCTGGAGCCCGACGGTCGCGCGGGCCGCGCCTGCCTGCCCGGCGGGCGAGAGCGGCCGGAACAGCAGCGCCTCGGCCTGCCTGCCCGCCTCGACGGCAGGGTGCACGTCGGCCGGGTCGAGGCCGAACAGGTGGCCGAAGACCTCGGCCGGCAGCGGCCTGGCGTAGGCCGCCATCCACTCCACCGGCCCGTCGTCGGGGAAGGCGTCCAGCAGCGCGTGGACCCTCCCGGTGACGTACGGCAGGGCCGCCGCGACCCGCGCGGGGGACAGCCCGCGCGAGATCGGCCGCCGGTAGCGCTGGTGGGCCTCGCCGTCGGTGCTGAGCACGGTCCTCGTCTGCAGGAATCCCTTGGCCAGCTCGGCCAGCGCCTCCTGCCCCGGCACCTGGTCGGGCCGCAGCGCTCCCGCGGAGGAGAAGAGGTCCGGCCTGCTCAGCGCCTCGCGCACGTCCGCGTGGCGGGCGACGAGCCACGCCCCGAGCTCGGGGACGAACGTCAGACCCGGCGTCCGCCTGGCGATGGTGTAGACAGGATGGGGATCGCGGTAGAACGCGTCGAGGTCCACGCGCCCCATCGTGCAGGGGCCGGACGGGACGAGACAAGATCTGAAATTTTCTTTTAGTTCATGACTAAGTCTTGAAACTTGTCACCATGGCACGATTGAGTGCCGTCGTGCAGACCCTCCGCTTCATGGCGTCCGCCGCGCTGGCCTTAGGGCTTCTGGCCAGCCCGGCGCAGGCCGATCCCCCCGCTCCCGCAGAGGACGCGCCTCCCGCGTCGTCCTACAGCTCCGACTCCACCCTCCTGCTCAACGCCCCCGCGAGCCGGTCGCTGGAGACGGCCAAGAAGGTCCGGCCCGTCGCGCCGGGCCTCACGCTCACCTCCTTCGACCGCTTCGACGCGGCAGGCTGGCTGCGCGCCGACGCACTGTCGGCCGACCTGTCGGGCGGCGTCACCACCGGCTATCTCAACTCGGGCGAGGTGTCGAAGACCGAGCCGCTGTCGGGGCCCGCCGATCGCGCCCGCGCGGTGGCCGCCGTCAACGGCGACTTCTTCGACATCAACCGCTCGGGCGCGGCGCTCGGCGTCGGCGTGAAGGACGGCGCGCTCGTCCAGTCGCCCGTCCAGGGCTGGAACAACGCGATCGCCCTCAACGAGGGCGTCGGCCGAGTCCTGCAGATGCACTTCGACGGCACCGCCACGCCCGCGGGCGGCGCACCGATCACGCTCACCCAGTTCAACCAGCTCGTCCAGACCGGCGGGGTGGGCCTGTTCACCCCGCTGTGGGGCTCCTACCGGCGCTCCGACTCCGCCAAGGTCACCGAGGTGGTGCTCGTGGACGGAGCCGTCACCGAGGTGCGCACCGGCGCAGGCCAGGGCCCCATCCCCGCCGGGACCACCGTCCTGCTCGGCCGCGAGGCGGGCGCCGACGCGCTGGCCCAGCTCAAGGTGGGCGACCGGGTCGAGGTGAAGTACCAGCCCAAGCCCTCCGACGGCGGCGCCGTCCAGACCGCGCTCGGCGGCAGGAACGTCCTGGTCAAGGACGGCAAGGCGCAGCCGTTCACCGACACCGACAGCCACCCCCGCACCGCGGTCGGCTTCTCCGCCGACGGCAGGAAGATGTACCTGCTCACCGTGGACGGCCGTCAGGCCGACAGCCGCGGCCTGACGCTGCGCGAGATGGCCGCGCTCCTGGTCGAGCTGGGCGCCCACAACGCGCTCGAACTCGACGGCGGCGGCTCCTCCACCATGCTCGCCCGCGAGCCCGGCAGCGCCGACGTCCAGGTGGAGAACAGCCCCTCCGACGGCGGCGAGCGGCACGTCCCCAACGGCCTGGCCCTCTACGCCCCGCAGGGCAGCGGCGAGCTGAAGGGCTTCTGGCTGGAGACCGCCAGCGACCCCGCCAAGGCGCCCGGCGTCGGACCGGTCGCCGGCGGCCGTCCCGACCGCGTCTTCCCCGGGCTCACCAGGCGGCTGACCGCCGCCGGATACGACGAGACGTACGGCCCGGCCGAGGGCGCGCCCTCGTGGCAGACCTCGACCTCCGTGCACGGCCGCGTCTCCAAGGAGGGCGTCTTCCACGCCTGGGTCCCCGGGCAGACCACGGTCACGGCCAGGCACGGCGCGGCCAAGGGCACCCTGGACCTGACCGTCCTGCAGCCGCTGGCCCGCCTCGGTGTCACCACCGACCGGGTGGGTCTGGCGGCGGCCGACGCCACGGGCAGCTTCGGCGTCGTCGGCTACGACCGCAACGGCAACTCCGCGCCCATCGAGCCGGGCGACGTGAAGCTCGACTACGACACCTCGCTGCTCGAGGTGAAGCCCGCCCCGCACGGGTTCTTCACCGTCAAGGCGCTCAAGGGCACCGGATCGGGCCTGATCACCGCGCGGGTGGGCGCGGTGAGCGCCGCCGTGCCGGTGACCGTCGGGTTCGAGGACGTCGCCGTCGCCGACTTCGAGAACGCCGGCTCGTGGACGTTCGCCGCGGCCAGGGCCACCGGCTCGCTGGCCGCCGGCCAGGGGCAGAGCGGCGGCGGGCTGAAGCTCACCTACGACTTCACCCAGTCGACCGCCACCCGCGCCGCCTACGCCTCGCCGCCCCAGCAGATCGTGATCCCCGGCCAGCCGCAGGCGTTCGGGCTGTGGATCAACTCCGCCGGCAAGGGCGAGTGGCCCAGCCTGGAGTTCTACGACTCCCAGGGGCAGTCGCAGATCCTGCGCGGGCCGTACCTGACCTGGAGCGGCTGGAAGTACGTCGAGTTCACGGTGCCGCCCGGGGTGAGCTACCCGCTCAAGCTGCGCCGCTTCTACGTCGCCGAGACCAGGGCCGACGCCACGTACACCAACGCGATCACCATCGACGGGCTGGTGGCCAGGGTGCCTCCCTCGGTGCAGGCGCCGCCCGCCGCCCGGGTGAGCGACCCGGTGGTGAAGCCGTCGGTCACCGCCATGCCGTGGCGGTTCGCGGTGATGTCGGACGCCCAGTTCGTGGCCCGGCAGCCCGACAGCGACATCGTCAAGAACGCGCGCAGGACGCTGCGCGAGCTCAAGGCCGCCAAGCCCGACTTCCTGCTGATCAACGGCGACCTGGTGGACGAGGCCTCGCCCGAGGACTTCGCGCTGGCGAAGCGGATCCTCGACGAGGAGCTGGGCGGGAGCCTGCCGTACCACTACGTGCCCGGCAACCACGAGGTGATGGGCGGCAAGATCGACAACTTCCGGGCGGTGTTCGGCGACACCTCCAAGGTCTTCGACCACAAGGGGACCAGGTTCATCACCCTCGACACCTCGCGGCTCAACCTGCGCGGCGGCGGCTTCGAGCAGATCGAGCTGCTGCGCGACCAGCTCACCGCGGCGGCCGGGGACGGGAACGTGGGGTCGGTGGTCGTGCTGTTCCACGTGCCGCCGCGCGACCCGACGCCCGGCAAGGGCAGCCAGCTCGGCGACCGGAAGGAGACGGCCCTCGTCGAAGGATGGCTGGCCGACTTCCAGCGGACGACGGGCAAGGGCGCCGCCTACATCGGGGCGCACGTCGGGACGTTCAACGCCGCTCGCGTCGACGCGGTGCCGTACTTCATCAACGGCAACTCGGGCAAGAACCCGGCCACCGCCGCCGACGACGGCGGGTTCACCGGGTGGTCGCTGTGGGGCGTCGACCCGGTCACGCCGAAGGAGGCCGAGCACGTCAGGCGCAACTGGTTCGTCGACGCGCCCAGCTGGATCGGCACCCAGGTGCGTCCGCACGTGGACACGCTGACGCTGACCGCGCCCGCGTCGGTCTCCGTGGGATCGCCCGCGACGGTGAAGGCGTCGCTGACCCAGGACGACCGGACGGTCCCCGTGGCCTACCCGGTGTCGGCCGAGTGGTCCGGCTCGCCGAACCTGCACATCGGGCCGCTGTCGAAGGCCAGGCCCTGGCACGTCGCCTCGCTTGACCCGGCGACCGGGACGCTGACCGCGCTACGGCGCGGGCAGGTGCTGGTGGCGGTCACGGTGAACGGGGTCACCAAGGAGGCAACGGTCGCCACCGCGTCCAGCGCCGCCGCCTGACCCTCGCACCCTGAGGCGCCCGCTTCCCCACCGGGAGGCGGGCGCCTTCCGCGTCCGGCCACCACCGCCGGCCGTCACCCCGGGCCGCCCGGCGTCGGCTGTCACGGTCGGCCGTGCCGCCGGGCGGGCCGCCGCGGTGGCCCGCCCGGGGCAGGGGCAGTCCCTCCGCCGCCATCCCGGCTCCGGGTCAGGCGTCCGGCTGGGCGAGCTGGTCGGCCCACGGCGGGTCGGCGCCCGGCACGGCGCAGGTCAGCGCCGCCACCCTGGCGCCGAACGCCGCGGCCTCGGCCGCTGCGGCCAGGTCGAGCCGCTCCAGCCGCCCGCCCAGCAGCCCCCTGCTCTCCAGCCGGTGCAGCAGGCCCGCCGTGAACGAGTCGCCCGCGCCCACCGTGTCCACCACCTCGACGGGCACCGCCGGCACCGTCGCCGTCTGCGCCGCAGTCGGGACCACTGTCGGGGCCGCTGTCGGGGCCGCTGTCTGCACCGCTGTCGGACCTGCTGTCTGCACCCCTGTCGGGCCCGCTGCCGGACCTGCTGTGGGGCCTGCTGTCGGGGCCGCTGTCTCCCCGTCCAGCGACACCAGCGCCCCCTCGGCTCCCATGGTCACCACCACGAGCCGGGCCCCCCACGTGTGCCAGAGCGCGCACGCCTCGGCCACCGAGGCGCCGGGCAGCAGGAACGCCACGTCGTCCGCGCTGAGCTTGAGGATGTCGGCCAGCTCGCACCACCGCGGCATCCGGCTCAGGTAGTCCTCGCGCGAGGCCAGGCTGGGCCGTACGTTGGGGTCGATCGAGACGGTCGCCGTCGCGGCGGCGCGCGCGGCGAAGTCGGCGACCGCGCTCGCTCCCGGTTCCCTGACCAGCGCCAGCGAGCCGGTGTGCAGGCAGGACGCGCCGTCCAGCCGGTCGGCCGACAGCTCGGCGGCGCTCCACTGCCAGTCGGCGGTGCCCTCGGCGTGGAAGGTGTAGCGCGCCTGCCCGTGGGCGTCCAGGGTCGCGACGGCCAGCGTGCTGGGCTCGCGGGCCGGCACGCACGCCGACAGGTCCACGCCGGAGGCGGCCATCCGCTCGCGGAACAGCTCGCCGAACACGTCGTCCGACAGCCGGCCGAGGAAGCCGGCCGGCGTGCCGAGGCGGGCCAGGGCGACCGCGGTGTTGGCGGGCCCGCCACCGGGCAGCACCCGCAACATCAGCTCGCCCGGACGTTTGCCGGCGAAGGCGTCGGCGACGCACTCACCCAGGACGGCGATCATGTGCCTGCCTTTCCGCTGTTGCCGTTTCGTTACGGGCGGGGGGCATTGACGTTTCCCGAAACGGAGTTCATCATCGCAGCACAGCGGATGTCAACGTTGACATATGTCAACGATGACACCGGGTCCGCCCAGCTCATGTGAGGAACACCCGCCATGAAGCGACTCATCGCAGGCCTCTCGGCCGCTACCCTTCTCACCGCCGGATGCGGCGGCGGCACCACGTCCGGCTCGGCTTCGGAGCCCGTCAAGGTCGGCCTCATCACCAAGACCGAGACCAACCCCTTCTTCGTCAAGATGAAGGTGGGCGCCACCGCAGCGGCCAAGGCCCAGGGCGCCCAGCTCATAAGCGCCGCGGGCAAGTTCGACGGCGACAACGCCAGCCAGATCACCGCCATCGAGAACATGGTCGCCGCGGGCGTCAAGGGCATCCTCATCACGCCGAGCGACACCAAGGCCATCGTGCCCGCCATCAAGAAGGCCAGGGACGCGGGCGTGCTGGTCATCGCCCTCGACACCCCGACCGACCCGCAGGACGCCACCGACGCGCTGTTCGCCACCGACAACTTCAAGGCCGGCGAGCTGATCGGCGCGTACGCCAAGGCCGCGATGGCCGGCAAGGCCGCCAAGATCGCCACCCTGGACCTGGCTCCCGGCATCACCGTCGGCAAGCTGCGCCACGACGGCTTCCTCAAGGGCTTCGGCGTCGCCGAGGGCGACCCGTCGATCGTGTGCTCGCAGGACACCCAGGGCGACCAGGCCAAGGGCCAGACGGCCATGGAGAACTGCCTGCAGAAGGCGCCCGACATCAACCTCGTCTACACCATCAACGAGCCCGCCGCGCTGGGCGCGCACACGGCGCTGAAGGCCAAGGGCGTCGACAAGAACGTGCTCGTGGTCTCCGTCGACGGCGGCTGCACCGGTGTCAAGGCCGTGCAGAACGGCTGGATCGGCGCCACCTCCCAGCAGTACCCGCTGAAGATGGCCGAGATGGGGGTCAAGGCCGTCACCGACTTCGCCAAGAGTGGGAACAAGCCCAGCGGGTACACCGACACGGGGGTCACCCTCATCACCGACAAGCCGGTCGCCGGGGTGGACGCCAAGGACACCGCCTACGGCCTGGCCAACTGCTGGGGCTGACATGGCCGTTACCGAAGCGAGCCTGCCGCGCAGGATCCTGACCACACCGACGGCGGGGCCGCTGGCCGCGCTGATACTGGCCTGCGCCTTCTTCTCGCTGAACAGCGAGCAGTTCCTCACCGGAGGCAACTTCTCGCTCATCATCCAGCAGGTCATGGTCGTCGGCACGCTGGCCATCGGCCAGACGCTGATCATCCTCACCGCGGGCATCGACCTGTCGAACGGGGCGATCATGGCCTTCGGCGGCATCGTGATGGCCAAGCTGTCCCTGTCCATCCCGCCGCTGGTGGCGATCGGCGCGGGCCTGGCCGTCTGCGCCGCGTTCGGCCTGATCAACGGGCTGCTGGTGACGAAGATCGTGCTGCCGCCGTTCATCGTCACGCTCGGCATGCTGAACGTGGTCTTCGCCCTCACCCACATCTACTCCCAGGACCAGACGGTCACCGGGCTGCCGCCCGAGCTGACCTTCCTCGGCCAGACCTTCCAGCTCGGCGACACCCGCGTCACCTACGGCTCGGTGCTCACCATCGCGCTCTTCCTGCTGTTCGCCTACCTGCTGGGGCACACCGCGTGGGGCAGGCACGTCTACGCCCTCGGCAACAGCCCGGAGATCGCCAGGCTCACCGGCATCCGCACCGACCGGCTGACCGTGGGCGTCTACAGCCTCGCCGGCCTCGTGTACGGCATCGCCGCCCTCCTGCTGGTCTCCCGCACCGGCGTGGGCGACCCCCAGGCGGGGCAGACCGACAACCTCGACAGCATCACCGCGGTCGTGCTCGGCGGCACGAGCCTGTTCGGCGGGCGCGGACAGGTCCTGGGCACGCTCATCGGCGCGCTGATCGTGGGAGTGTTCCGCAACGGGCTCCAGCTGATGGGCGTCCCGTCGATCTACCAGACGCTCATCACCGGCATCCTGGTGATCCTCGCGGTCGCCGTCGACCAGCTCTCCCGCAGGAGGACCCGATGACCACCGCAGTTCTCCAGGCACGGGGCCTGGTCAAGCGTTACGGACACGTCACCGCCCTCGACGGCGCCGACTTCGACCTGATGCCGGGCGAGGTGCTGGCCGTCATCGGCGACAACGGCGCCGGCAAGACCACCCTCATCAAGGCGCTGACCGGCGCCATCCAGCCCGACTCCGGCGAGATCCTGCTCGACGGGAAAAGGGTGCGCTTCGGCGACCCGCTGGAGGCGCGCAGACACGGCATCGAGACCGTCTACCAGGACCTGGCCATCGCCGCTTCGCTCGACATCGCCACCAACATGTTCCTCGGCAGGGAACTGCGCAGGCCGGGCGTGCTCGGCAAGGTCTTCAGGATGCTGGACAAGCCGCGCATGCGGGCCGCCTCGGCCGAGTACATGGCCGAGCTGAAGATCGGGCTGCGCTCGCTGTCCGTGCCCGTGGAGTCGCTGTCGGGCGGACAGCGGCAGGGCGTGGCCGTCGCCAGAGCGGTGGCGTGGGCCTCGCACGTGGTCGTCATGGACGAGCCCACCGCAGCCCTCGGGGTGAAGGAGTCGGGACAGGTGCTCGACCTGATCCGCAGGGTCCGCGACCGGGGCCTGCCCGTCGTGCTGATCAGCCACAACATGCCGCACGTCTTCGAGATCGCCGACAGGATCCACGTCCAGCGGCTCGGCCGCAGGGTCGCGCAGCTCAAGCCGGGCGAGCACAGCATGGCCGAGGTCGTGGCCATCATGACCGGCGCGCTGACCGTGTCCGAGGGCAAGGCGGTCATCGCCGACAAGGACGCAGCGGAGGCCATCGGCCTGTCGTGATCCCTTACCCTGTTCACGACAACGGGGAGGTTCGATGGCGAGCGCGCGGCGCCCGACGATGACCGATGTCGCCCGAGAGGTCGGCGTCACCGCCAAGACCGTCTCCCGCGTCCTCAACGAGGACGGCCCCGTCGCCCCCGAGACCCGTGCGCGGGTCATGGAGGTCGTGCGCAGGCTCGGCTACCAGCCCAACCTGATGGCGCGCAACATGCGGGTCGGCGCGAGGGACGCGGCGATCGGGCTGGTCATCCCCGACATGGGCAACCCGTTCTTCGGCACCGTCGCGGGCGGCATCGAGAGCGCCGTGCGCGAACGCGGCCTGACCGTGATCGTGGGCTCCTCCAGCGAGACCAGGGAACTCGAGCGCTCCCTGGTGGCCACCTTCCTGGCCCGCAGGGTGAGCGCGCTGCTCGTCGTGCCCTCGGCGGCCGGCGACCACCGCTACCTGCGCGCCGAACGCGAAGCCGGGCTGCCCATCGTCTTCCTCGACCGGCCCGCGGTGGGGCTGGTGGCCGACTGCGTGGTCAGCTCCAACCGGGAGGGGGCGCGCGACGGCACCGCCCACCTCATCGCCCACGGGCACCGCAGGATCGGCTTCATCGGCGACCTGCCCACGACGCTCTACACCAGGCGCGAACGCCTGCAGGGCTACCGGGAGGCGCTGGCGGCGGCCGGCCTGCCGTTCGACAAGGCGCTGGTGGAGACCGGCCACTCCGCCGCGGCCGCCGCAGCGGCGGCCGAACGGCTGCTCGGCCTGCCCGACCCGCCGACCGCGCTGTTCGCGGCCAACAACTTCGCCGCCACCGGGACGGTGGTGGGGCTGGCCAGGGCGGGACGCAAGGACGTGGCCCTGGTCGGCTACGACGACCTGCCGCTGGCCGAGGTTCTCGACCCGCCCCTGACGGTCGTCGCGCAGGACCCGGCGGCGATGGGGGCGGCGGCGGCGGCGCTGGTGCTGTCCCGGCTGGCCGGCGACCGGTCACGCACGGCCAAGACCCAGATCCCCACCCACCTGATCCCTCGCGGCTCCGGCGAACTCCCCCCGCGTCACTGAACCCCCGTCCTGCCTGCCCGGTCCGGCCGTCCGGTGCCGTCCTCTCCGCTACCGCGAGCCCGCCCGTGCCGTGCTTCCTCCCGTACGGCGCGGCCACCCCGGCTCTTCCTTCCCGTACGGCGAGCCCACCCGGCCGCCACCCTGGGCGCCGGGCCGGGGCGCGTCCAGGGGCACGCGTCCAGGGGCACGCGTCACCGAGCGCGCGTGGCGGGCCGTCGCGACGTCGCCGGACCCGCTGAACGTCTGGACATGTGTGATTAATTCGGAAAACATCGGTTTTTGTGTACTTCGCCGATTTCGCTCCGGGAGCGGGCCGACTGGACCCGCGTGCCGCGCTCCGCTCCGACGCCCCTTCGATCGATCTCAACGGTGACTGGCGCTTCCGCCTGTCGGCCACCGCCGACGCGCCCGACGACTTCGCCGCCCCAGACTTCGACGACGCGGCCTGGGACACGCTTCCCGTTCCCTCCCACTGGCCGCTGCACGGGTACGGCAGCCCGGCCTACACCAACGTCTCCTACCCCTTCCCCGTCGACCCGCCGTACGTGCCCGACGAGAACCCCACCGGCGACTACCGGCGCGCGTTCGAGCTTCCCGAGGGGTGGAGCGGCGGGCGGCTGCGGTTCGAGGGCGTCGACTCGTGCGCCAAGGTCTGGCTGAACGGCCACGAGCTCGGCTTCACGACCGGCAGCAGGCTGCCCGCCGAGTTCGACGCCAGGCCGTACCTCAGGCCGGGGCGCAACGTGCTGGCGGTGCGGGTGCACCAGTGGTCGGCGGCCAGCTATCTCGAGGACCAGGACATGTGGTGGCTGCCCGGAATCTTCAGGGAGGTGACGCTCACCCGATCCACCGCTGACGTGTTCGTGCACGCCGCCGCCGACGGCACGCTCAGCTTCGAGGGCGCGGGTCTGCTGTCCGTCCCTGAGCTGGGTGTGACCGACCTGGCGCCCGGCACCGAGGTGCGCGTGGCCGCGCAACCGTGGTCGGCCGAGACGCCCCGCCTGTACGAGGCCGTCTTCTCCACCGCCGAGGAGACCGTACGGCTGCGCATCGGCTTCCGCACGATCACGATCGAGGACGGCGTGCTCAAGGCCAACGGCGTCCCGCTGGTCTTCAAGGGCGTCAACCGGCACGAGTTCCACCCCCGGCACGGCCGCGCGGTGCCGTACGAGACGATGGTCGAGGACGTGCTGCTGATGAAGCGGCACAACGTCAACGCCGTCCGCACCAGCCACTACCCGCCGCACCCCGCGTTCCTGGACCTGTGCGACGAGTACGGGCTGTGGGTGGTCGACGAGTGCGACCTGGAGACGCACGGGTTCGGGCAGGTCGGCTGGCGCGGCAACCCCACCGACGACCCTCGCTGGAGCGAGGCGCTGCTCGACCGGATGAAGCGGATGGTCGAGCGCGACAAGAACCACCCCAGCGTGGTCATGTGGTCGCTCGGCAACGAGGCGGGCGTCGGCGCCAACATGGCGGTCATGGCCGGTTGGACGCGCGAGCGTGACCCGTCGCGGCCCATCCACTACGAGGGCGACCCGTCGTGCGCCGACGTGGACGTCTACAGCAGGATGTACGCCTCGCACGCCGAGGTGGAGGCGATCGGCCGGGGCGCCGAGGACCCGCTCGACGACCCCGGGCTGGACGCGCGGCGCAGGGCGATGCCGTTCGTGCAGTGCGAGTACGCCCACGCGATGGGCAACGGCCCCGGCGGCCTGGCGGAGTACCAGGAGCTGTTCGACACCTATCCGAGACTCGCGGGCGGGTTCGTCTGGGAGTGGATCGACCACGGCCTGGCCCACGACGAGTACGGCTACGCCTACGGCGGCGACTACGGCGAGCCGCTGCACGACGCGAACTTCGTCGTGGACGGCCTGGTCTTCCCCGACCGCCGGCCGTCGCCGGGGCTGCTCGACCTGAAGAAGGTGTTCGAGCCCGTCACGGTCACCTTCTCGGACGGGACGGTGACCGTGACGCGGGCGGTGCCGTACCCGCTGGAGTTCTGGTGGGCGCTGACGGCCGGCGGCGTTGCGGTCGCCGAGGGCGTCCTGGACGTGCCCGAAGGGGAGCGGGCCGAGGTCAAGCTCCCCGACCTGCCGGAGACGGACGAGCCCGGCGAGGTATGGCTGACCGTGCAGGCCGTCCTGGCGGCCGACCTGCCGTGGGCGGAGAAGGGACACGAGATCGCCTGGAGCGAGCTGAAGGTGGGCGACGGCTCGCCCGCCCCCGGGCGCGGCGAAGGACCCGCTCCCGCGGGGCGGGCGGAGCTCGTGGTGCGGGGGGAGAGCGCCGAGCTGGGCGGAGGGGTGTTCGAGGCGAGGACAGGACGGCTGACCACGCTGTTCGGGCTGGACGTCGAGGGGCCCAGGCTGGACCTCTGGCGGGCGCCCGTCGACAACGAGCGTTTCGGCGGTCTCGACTGGAACTGGCGCAGCCTCGGACTGCACCGCCTGACCCACCGGGTCGTCGCCGTCACCCACGAGGACGACGCGCTGACCGTCCGCGCCCGCGTCGCCCCCGCCGCCACCGACCTCGGCATGCGCGTCACCTACCGGTGGACCGCCGACGAGGCGGGACTCGCGCTCGACGTCCACGTGGTGCCCGAGGGGGAGTGGACGTTGCCGCTGCCGAGGCTCGGCGTGGCCATGACGCTGCCGTCGAGCCTGTCGGAGGTCGTCTGGTTCGGCAGAGGCCCGGGCGAGTCCTACCCCGACACGGGCCTGGCGGCCCGGATCGGCGGCTTCGGCGCCACGATCGAGGAACTGCAGACGCCGTACGTGTATCCGCAGGAGAACGGGCAGCGCGCCGACGTGCGGTGGGCCATCCTCGTCGACGGCCAGGGCCGGGGCCTGCGCATCGCGGGCGAGCCCGCGTTCGGGCTGACCGCACGCCGGTGGAGCACCGCCGAGCTGGAGCGCGCCGCCCACCTGACGGACCTGCGGGCGGGGGAGCGGGTGCACGTCCACCTCGACCACGCCCAGCACGGCGTCGGCAGCGCGGCGTGCGGCCCCGGCGTCCTGCCGCGATACGAGCTGCGGGCGCGGGAGGCGCGCTTCGGCTTCCGCTTCTCGGCGGTGTGACCGCCGCGCCGCCACGCGGGCCGGTCCTCTCACCCGGAGGGGACCGGCCTTACGTCGTCCGAGGTCGCGGCGCTGATAGTGTCGCTTCCATGGCCACGGGCAGTCTTTTCCTCTGACGCCGGAGCGCGTTCGTCTCCGGCCGGATGACGCGGGGGCCACGGCCCCGTCTCCCTTCGCCGCCGCTCGGCTCCTTCCGCGCCCCCTTTTCGGTGACCTTCCGACGTTTCCATACCGAGAATCGAGCGACTCGCCATGACGACCGACCGGATGTCCGCGGACCTTCTCGCCACCTGGTTCCGGACGCACACCAGCATCCTGACCGGCCTCGATCCCGACGCGCCGCTCGACGACCTCGAGCCGCTGCGCGAGATCATCGGTGATGCCCGGGTCGTGGCCGTGGGGGAGGGGGCCCACTTCGTGAGGGAGTTCACCCAGGTCCGCCAGCGGGTGCTGCGCTTCCTCGCCGAGCGGTGCGGGTTCACCGTCCTCGCCTTCGAGTTCGGGTTCAGCGAAGGCCTCGCCCTGGACGAGTGGTTGCGGGGCGACGGCGACGAAGCCGATCTGGCCGCCCTCAGCGGCACCACGAACGCCGGGATGAACCCCGACATGGTGCGCTGGCTGCGCCGGCACAACCTCACCAGCGCGCATCCGGTGCGCTTCGTCGGAGTCGACACCCCCGTGGCCGGAGGGCAGCTGCGCCCCGCGCTGGAGCCGCTGGCCGGCTACCTGCTCGACGTCGACAGGGAGGCGTTGGGCCAGGTCGAGCGGGCCATGGCGATCGCCGACCGGTTCACCGGCAGATCGGTCGCCGTGGCGGCGCCCCGGTGGGCGCGCCTGGGGGCGGGTGAGCAGGACGCGCTCACCGCCTCGCTGACCCGGCTCCTGCTGCGCTTCCGGGCGCTGGAGCCGCTCTACGTCTCGCGCAGCGACCAGCACCGCTACGACGTGGCGCGGCGCCATCTGGAGGCGGCGCTGCACGCCGACTACATGTTCGGGGCCATCCGCGCCCTCTTCGCGGGTGAGGGACTGCCGGGGGACGCGTCCGTACGGGACCACTACATGGCCCGGTCGCTGCGCTGGCATCTCGACCGAGCCGAGCCCGGCGCGCGCATCGTCCTGGCCGCCCACAACCAGCACATCCAGAAGACGCCCGTGTGCTACGGCGGCGAGCTGGCCGCCCTTCCCATGGGGCACTACCTGAGCCGGATGCTCGGCGACGGCTACCGGGCGCTCGCCCTGACCCACACCGCCGGCAGCGTCGCCGAGATGCACCTGGACGAGAAGAGCGAGGCCGGCTTCACCGTCGCCGAGGAGCAGCTCGCCGCGCCCGAGCCGGGAAGCGTCGAGGCGGCGCTGGTCGATGCGGGATTCGGCACCGCCGTCAGCCTCACGAACCTGCGCCACGCCCCGCAGGGCGCGCTGGACCGCATTCGCAGCCAGAGCGCCAGCGTGCTGACCCCCATGCGGGAGGCGTTCGACGGGGTCATCACCACCCCGACGGCCACCACCTCCTTCTCGACGAGTCTGGGCGGAGCGCCCTTCGACCAGCCGTGACGTCCGGCCTCCGGCGTTCCCCGCGTTTAGGTCACCCCAAAAAGGACAAAAAATGCCAAAGGGGGCTGGGGTATGCAGGTAAAGATCGATTACGAGGCGGTGTTCACGGCCGCCCCGTCCCTGTCGGCGGTCCTGACACCGGACTTCGTCATAACGGCGGTCAACGACTCCCTCCTCAGGGTGCTCGATCGCACCCGGGCTGAACTGATCGGCCAGGACGTCTTCGCCGCCTTCCCGATGAACCCGAACATCCTCGACGACCCGGGCATGCAGGGCGCCAAGGCGCTGCGCGCCTCGCTCGAACAGGTCGCGGCCACCGGCCAGGCCGACGTCATGTCGGCGCAGCGCTACGACATCGAAGAGGTGGGCCGGCCCGGCGTCTTCGAGGAGAGGTACTGGAGCACGGTCAACACGCCCATCCTGGGGCCGAAGGACGGGGTCGACTGGATCCTGCTCAGCAGCCAGGAGGTCACCGGCTTCGTCAAGGCGATGAAGCGGTACGGCATGCGGAACGCCCCCGGCCGCGACGTGGAACCGGACGAGGTGAACGCCGATCTCTACGCGCGCGCCTGCGAACTGCACAACCTCGCCGGACAGCTCCAGGAGACACACGACCGGCAACGGGCGACCATCTCGGCGCTCCAGGAGGCCGTCCGCCGGCAACGCCAGGCGGTCTTCGACACCTCGCACGACCTGCGCAACCCCATCACCGGACTGCTGACCGAGCTCGAGGCCGCGCTCGCCGAACCGCACATCGACCAGCGGCAGATGCTGCGCAAACTGCTCCGCAACACCGAGCGGCTGAGCGAGATCGTCGCGGACGTGCTCGACCTGGCCCGTCCCGACAGCGGCACCACCGCCGACATGGAGGTGCTCGACCTGGGCGTCTTCGCCGCCGACGAGCTCGAACGCCGCGCCCCCGCCGCCACCGTCGTCACCGGCCTGGAGCGCGAGGTCCTGGTACGCGCCTCCCGGATCCGCCTCGCCAGGCTGCTGGGCAATCTGCTGGACAACGCCGAGCGGCACGCCTCCACCACGATCGAGGTCCACGTCACCACAGCCCCGCCCGAGGCGATCCTCGAGGTCGTGGACGACGGGCCAGGCATCGCGTCGGCCGACCGCGAACGGGTCTTCGAACGCCTGTACCGGCTGGACGACGCTCGCCACCGCGACCCCGGTGGCACCGGACTCGGCCTGGCCATCGCGCGCGAGATCGCCCGCGCGCACGGCGGCCAGTTGCACGCCGCCGATCACCCCCGCGGGGCTCGCTTCGTCCTGCGCCTTCCCCTCGCCGCCCCGCCCGTCCGGAAGTAACGGCGGCCTGACAGGCCCGTCCGGAAGTAGCGGCCGCCTGACAGGGCCCGTCCGAGAGTAAGGGCCGCCTCACAGGCCCGTCCGGGAGCGGCGGCCGCCTGACAGCGCCGTGCGGCCGGGCGGGACGCGGAATAATCCGTTGCCGCCGGGCATTCCACACCGACATCATGGTCATCATGTTCCGGTACGTCCTCCAGCTCACGCCTGCGGCAGCAGGCGCGCTGGGCCGTGCCGCGACGCTCCGCGACGGCCTGGAGCGCTGACCCTTTCCCGTGCGTCCGATCGTGACCCGGCGGGGGAGGGTTGACGACCCGACGGGTCACCAGGCATCGAGCGTCGAAGGAAAGGGACGATGGCCAAGCAGGCCTACGTGCGGAACAAGCCGCACCTCAACATCGGCACCATGGGGCATGTCGACCACGGCAAGACCACGCTGACCGCCGCGATCACCAAGGTGCTCGCCGAGCGGGGCGGCGCGACGTACACGCCGTTCGAGCGGATCGACCGCACGCCCGAGGAGGCGCAGCGGGGCATCACGATCAACATCTCGCACGTCGAGTACGAGACGGCCACCCGCCACTACGCGCACGTGGACATGCCCGGCCACGCCGACTACGTGAAGAACATGATCACGGGGGCGGCGCAGCTCGACGGCGCCATCCTGGTCGTGTCCGCGCAGGACGGCATCATGCCGCAGACGCGCGAGCACGTGCTGCTCGCCCGGCGGGTCGGGGTCGAGCACCTGGTCGTCGCGCTGAACAAGGCCGACGGCGCCGACCCGGAGCTGGCCGACCTGGTCGAGCTCGAGCTGTCGGAGCTGCTGGCCGAGCACGGCTACCACGACGTGCCCATGGTCCGCGTCTCCGGGCTGCGGGCGCTGGAGGGCGACCCCACGTGGACGGCGTCCGTCGAGGCGCTGCTCCAGGCGGTGGACGACCACATCCCGGTCCCCGTCCGCTACGTCGAGGCGCCGTTCCTCATGCCGGTGGAGAACGTGCTCACCGTCACCGGGCGCGGCACGGTCGTCACCGGCGCGATCGAGCGCGGCTCGGTCAAGGTCGGCGACACGGTCGAGGTCGTCGGCCTGGGCGAGGGTTTCACCGCGGTGGTGACCGGGGTGGAGACCTTCGGCAGGACCATGGAGCGCGGCGAGGCCGGTGACAACGCGGCGGTGCTCCTGCGCGGCGTGCGGCGCGAGCAGGTACGGCGGGGCCAGGTGCTGGCCGCGCCCGGCTCCCAGCGCGCCCACACGCGCGTCACCGCCAGGGTCTACCTGCTCACCGAGGCCGAGGGCGGGCGACGCCGGCCCGTCGGCAGCGGCTACCGGCCGCAGTTCTACCTGCGCACGACCGACGTGCCCGGCCAGATCGTCATGGACGGGCCCGCCGCGCCGGGCGACACGGTGGAGGCGGTCGTCGAGCTCGGCCGGTCGGTGGCCGTGGAGCCCGGGCTCGGCTTCGCCATCCGCGAAGGCGGGCTGACGGTCGGCGCCGGCACGGTGCTGTCCATCCTCGACTAGCACGTCCGGCCTGGCGGGCGGCCGGGTCCCCCACCGGGACCCGGCCGCCGTCGCGCCGGAATCCGCACCCGGGCCGCGCCACCGCCGCGCCGGAATCCGCACCCAGGCGACGCCACCGCCGTGCCACGGCCGCGACCCCGCCGGGAGCGAGCGGGCGGCCGGGCGGGACGTCAGACCCCGGCGGTCTCCCTGGAGTCGTCGCGGTGCCGGTCGGCGGGGTGCTCGTGAAGGCCCTCGCCCTCGACGTCGAGGTTCGGCAGGACCCGGTCGACGGCGCGGGGCAGCCACCATGCCGCGCGGCCGAGAAGGGACATCACGGCAGGCACCAGGGTCAGCCGGACGAGGAACGCGTCGACGAACACCCCGACGGCCAGCGCGAAGCCGATGGACTTGATGATCGGGTCATCCATGAACACGAATCCGCCGAAGACGGCCACCATGATGAGAGCCGCGGCGGTGACGACGCGGGCGTTGTGGCCCAGCCCGTTGACGGTCGCCTGGCCCGGACTGTCGCCGCGGACGAAGTCCTCCCGCATGCGGGAGACGAGAAAGACCTCGTAGTCCATGGCCAGCCCGAACAGGATTCCGATCAGCAGGATCGGCAGGAAGCTCACCAGCGGCCCGGGGACGTCGACGCCCACCAGGTCGGCCAGGTGTCCCTGCTGGAAGATGGCCACCGTGATGCCGAACGTGGCGCCGACGGTCAGCAGGAAGCCCAGCGCCGCCTTGAGCGGCACCAGCAGCGAGCGGAAGACGAGCATGAGCAGCAGGATCGACAGGCCGACGACGAGCAGCAGGTAGACGGGCATCGCCTCGGCGAGCTTCGCCGACACGTCGATGCCGATGGCCGTGGCGCCGGTCAGCGCGACGGTGGCGCCCTCGACGCCGGACACGCGCTCCCTGATCAGGCGCACCGCCCGCTCGGTGGTGGCGTCGGTGGGGCCGGCCTTGGGGATGACGGTCATCAGCGCGGTGGTGCCCTGCCTGTTGGCCTGCGGCGGGGAGACGCCGAGCACGCCCTCGGTGCCTTGGATCAGCAGTGCGGCCTGCTTGGCGGCCGCGCCGGTGGATGTGGCGTCGTCGCCGGAGACGACGGCGACCAGCCGGCCGTTGAAGCCCGGCCCGAAGCCTTCAGAGATCAGGTCGTACGCCTCGCGGGCCGCGGAGCCGGAGGCGGCGGTGCCGGCGTCGGGCAGGGCCAGGCGCATGTCCTGGGCGGGCAGCGCCAGCGCGGCCAACCCCACGACACCGGCCGCCAGAATCGGGACGCGCAGGCGCGTGACGATCCGGCCCCAGCGGTAACCGAAGCCCTCGCGGCCGGGGCCGGCGGCCCTTCCACGGCGGTGCGCCCTGGGCATGACGCGGGGGCCGGCGAAGCCGAGCATGGCGGGCAGCAGGGTGAGGGCGACCAGCACGGCAAGGGTGACGGTGCCGGCCGCGGCCAGGCCCATGACGGTGAGGAAGGGGATGCCCACCACGGCGAGACCGGCCAGGGCGATGACGACGGTGGCACCGGCGAAGACCACGGCCGAGCCCGCGGTGCCGGTCGCGCGCCCGGCGGCCTCCTGCTCCTCGACGCCCTCGGCGAGGTACTGCCGGTAGCGGGAGGTGATGAACAGCGAGTAGTCGATTCCCACGGCCAGCCCCAGCATCAGCGCCAGGATGGGCGCGGTGCTGGTCAGGTCGAGCACGCCGCTGAGGGCGAACAGCCCCGACATCCCCGCGGCGACGCCGGCGAGCGCGTTCAGCAGCGTCATGCCGGCGGCCACGAGGGAGCCGAAGGTGACCACCAGGACCACGGCGGCGACCAGGACACCGAGAGCCTCGGTGGAGCCGATCTCGGCTCCTGCCGTCATCACCTCACCGCCGTGCTCCACCCGCAGGCCGTGCGCCGAGGCGCCGACCTTCTGGTAGGCGGCGCGCTGAGCGTCGGTGATCTCGCTGACGGCGGTGTCGAACTGTACCTGGACCAGCGCGTAGCGGTCGCGCGAGACCGCGCCGACCTGGAAGGGGTCGACGGCGGCGATCACACCCGGGACCCGGCCGGCCTCCTGCACGATGGCGGCGACGGCGGCCCTGTCGAGTTTCCTCCCCTCGGGTGCGGCGATGACGATGGTGCCGGTCGTGCCGCCGGCCTGCGGCAACTGCCGTCGCACGGAGTCGAGCGCCTGCTGCGACTCCGTGTCGGGCATCGTGAAGTCGTCGCTGGTGGGGCCCATGAAGGCGGCGGCCGCCCCGCCCAGCAGGGCGAGCGCGAGCAGCCAGACGGCGAGGACCCGCCCCCGGCGGCGGAAGGAGTACCGGCCGAGCCGGTAAAGCAGAGAAGCCATGAACGTGGGTGTCTTTCCTCGTGTTCAGGGGGTTTCGCGGTCGAGTGTGCGCAGGGCGCCGCGGATCAGCTCGGCACGCAGGTCCTGGTCCGGCACCGGCAGGTCGCTGGCGCAGGTGACGGAGACCGCGCCGATGACCATGGAAGCGGTGACCAGGCCCTTGGCTCCGGCCGAGCCCTCGGCCATCGCGGCCATCAGCCGCGCGATGACGGCGGGTACGGCACCCAGCGCAGGGTGGCCGGTGAGCCCGGGGATGTCCTGGAACAGGACCTTGACCTCGCGCCGGAACCGCATGGCCAGGTCGACGAAGCCGGTGACGGCCGCTTCCGCGGCCGGGATCCCTTCCACGCCTGCGAGCCGGGCGTCCAGCGTGCCCAGCTCCTCGCCGGCGGGGGTGAGCAGCTCGGTGAGGATCGCCTCCTTGCTGACGAAGTAGTAGAGCAAGGACGCCTTGGAACAGCCCACCACCTGGGCGATGTCGTGCAGCGAGGTGCCCTTGTAGCCGCGCGTGGCGAACAGGTCCAGCGCCGCGTCCAGGATGTGGCCGCGCAGGGCGGAAGCGGGACGTGCCATGCCAGAACAATAACTGTCCGATCGGTCAGGTCTGACCGATCGGACAGGATTAGGGTGTGGCCTTGATCACTTCGCCGATGGGGTGCCCCCTCGTACGACGGCACAATGAACGGCGTCCGCTTCGTGCGCGCGGCCGAAGATGCGTCCTGGCCTCTCACCTACCGTTCGATCATGTCCCGCCTCTCCCTGAACGATCTCTTCCGCATCGCCGTACCCGGTGATCCGCAGGTGCGCCCGGACGGCGGCGCGGTCGCCTACACGCTGACCACCGCGGACAGGGACGCCGACGACAACCGCTGCGAGGTGTGGCTGGCCGAGCCGGGCCACGAGCCGCGCCGGCTGACCGGTGGCCCCGCGGACCTGGCTCCCCGCTGGTCGCCCGACGGCCGAACGCTCGCGTTCGTCCGCCCCGTTGACGGCAAGCCGCAGATCCACCTGCTGCCGATGGACGGCGGCGAGCCGCGTGTGCTGGCCACCGACGGCGCGGGCCCGCCCGTGTGGTCGCCGGACGGCCGCCGCCTGGCCTTCACCGCCCCGTACGGCGAGGCGCAGGCGCACGACCCGGTCGTGGCCGACACCCTGGAGTACAAGGCCGACGGCGCCGGCCTGCTGCGCGACCTGCGCACCCACGTGGTGGTCGTGGAGGTGGACTCGGGCGCTTGGCGCAGGCTCACCGAGGGCGACTTCCACGCCGGCGAGCCCACCTGGTCGCCCGACGGGCAGAGTCTCGCCTTCGTCGCCGCCATGGAGCCCGACCGGGACCTGGTGCCCGGCGGCGCCGTCTACCTCGTCGACCTCGACGGCGGGCAGCCCAAGCGGCTCACCGAGCAGGGCGTGACCTGCACGGGCGTGTGGTGGCTCGGCGAGCGCCTGGTGGTGACCGGATTCACCGGCGAGCCCGTCGGCCACACCCGCCTGTTCGCGCTCGAGGCGGGCGGCCTGGTCGAGATCGAGACCGGCCTGGACCGCAACGTCATGGTGGGCGCCCCCGGCTACCCGGGCGCCCCGCCGCTCCTGCTGGGCGACGAGCTGCTGTTCTGCGCCCGTGACGGCGGCCTCACCCACCTGTTCGACCTGGACGGCCGGGCGAGGGTGGGAGGGGAGTTCGGCGTGTCGGGCGCCACGGCCGCGGCCGGCCGCCTGGCCTACGTGGCCGCCGGCCCTGGCAGCGCCGGCGACGTCTACCTCGACGGCCGGCGGCTCACCGATCACGCGCTGCCCGACGTGGAGCTGTTCCCGCTCGAACGCCGCGTGTTCACCGCCCCCGACGGCACCCCGGTCGAGGGCTTCCTGCTGCGCGACCCGGCGCTGAAGCAGCCGGGACCGCTCCTGCTCGACGTGCACGGCGGCCCGCACAACGCGTGGGCGCCCGTCTTCGACGGCGTCCACCTCTACCACCAGGTGCTCGCCGCGCGCGGCTGGAGCGTGCTCACGCTCAACCCGCGCGGCAGCGACGGGTACGGCGAGGCCTTCTACACCGCCGCGATCGGCGCGTGGGGCCTGGCCGACGCCGGCGACTTCCTGGCCGCGCTCGACGACCTGGTCGAGGAGGGCGTGGCCGACCCGGACCGGCTGGCCGTCACCGGCTACAGCTACGGCGGCTACATGGCCTGCTGGCTGTCGGCCACCACCGACCGGTTCAGGGCCGCCATCCCCGGCGGCTGCGTCAGCGACCTGACCAGCATGTCGGGCACCTCGGACGCCGGACACCTGCTCAAGACGTTCGAGTGCCGCGGCGACCTGGCGGCGCAGTCGCCGCTCACGCACGTGGCAGGCGTGCGCGCGGCCACCCTCGTCCTGCACGGCGAGCGCGACGACCGCTGCCCCGTCGGGCAGGCCGAGCAGTGGTTCGCCGCGCTGCGCGAGCGCGGGGTGCCCGCCAGGCTCGTGCGCTACCCGGGTGGTTCGCACCTGTTCATCCTCAACGGACGCCCGTCCCACCGGCTCGACTACAACGAAAGGATCGTCGCGTGGCTGGAGCAATGGGTGATCGGCTCGCAGAGCTGATCGCCGAATACGACGTCCCCGGCGCCGCTGTCGCCTACCTCCACCAGGGGGAGGTGCACGAGAGCGCGGCCGGTGTCCTCAACCGCCGCACGGGCGCGCAGGTGACGCCCGACTCGCTCTTCCAGATCGGCTCGGTCACCAAGGTGTGGACCGCCACCCAGCTCGCCCTGCTGGCCGAGCAGGGCGCGCTCACCCTCGACACCCCCGTCGCCGAGCTGCTGCCCGGCTTCCGGGTCGGCGACCCCGAGGTGACCGGGACGGTGACCGTCCGTCACCTGCTCAGCCACACCTCGGGCATCGACGGCGACCTGTTCCTCGACACCGGCCGTGGCGACGACTGCATCGAGCGGTACGTCGCCGCCTGCGCCGACCTGGCGCAGAACCATCCGCTCGGCGCCACCCAGTCCTACTGCAATGCGGGGTTCGTCATCGCCGGCCGTGTCGTCGAGCACCTGACGGGCAAGGTATGGGACCAGGCGCTGCGCGAGCAGATCATCGAACCGCTGGGCCTGACCCACACCTGGACCCTGCCCGAGGACGTGCTGCGCTTCGGCGCCGCCGTCGGTCACGTCGACGGGGAGCCCAGCCCCGTGTGGGGACTCATGCGTTCCTGCGGCCCGGCCGGGCTGATCACCGCCAGGCCCGCCGACGTCGTCGCCTTCGCCCGCGCCCACCTGGAGGGCGGTCTGCTCAAGGACCCGCGCGCCCTGTGGGAGCCGCAGGTCGCCCTCCCCAACCCGTACACGCTGGGCACGCACTGGGGCATCGGCTGGATCCTCGACGAGTGGGACGGCCGGCGGGTCGTCTCCCACGGCGGCAACACCATCGGCCAGTCGTCGATGCTGTGGATGCTGCCCGACACCGGCACCGTCGTGTGCGCCGTGGCCAACGGCGGGCACAGCGCGGCCTTCTTCCACCACCTGGCCACCGAGCTGTTCCGCGAGCTGGACGGCGTGGCCGTCCCCCCGGTGCTCGGGCCGCCCGAGCAGCCGGTCGAGGTGGACGCCGAGCGGTACGCCGGGGTGTACGAGCGGGTCGGCGCGCGGCTGACGATCACGGTCCGCGACGGCGGCCTGCGGCTGCTGATGGAGTCCACGGGCGCCCTGGCGGACCTGTCGGAGCCGGCCGAGCTGGACCTGCTGCCCGTCGACGACGTCACCTTCGTCGGCCGCCTCCCGGACGACCCGCAGTGGCTGTCGGCGGTCTTCTACGAGCTGGCCGACGGTTCCCCCTACGTCCACATGGGCGTCCGCGCCACTCCCAAGATCGCCTGAGGAGCATCCATGGACCTGCAGCACCGCCTCGACGAGGCCGCGCGCGACCACAACGTCCCCGGAGCCGCCGTCGCCGTGTGGGCGGACGGCCGGTTGATCGAGGCGGCCACCGGCGTCGTCAACCGCGACACGGGCGTGGAGACGACGACCGACAGCCTCTTCCAGGTCGGTTCCACGACCAAGATCTGGACGGCCGCCCTGGTCATGCGCCTGGTCGAGGAGGGCGCGGTGGACCTCGACGCGCCCGTGCGCAAGTACCTGCCGGAGTTCGGCCTGGCCGACGCCGCCGCGGCCGAGACGGTCACGGTCAGGCACCTGCTGACCCACACCGGCGGGTTCGCCGGCGACCTGTTCGAGGACACCGGGCGCGGCGACGACTGCCTCGACCGCTTCGTGAGCTTCCTGCACGGCGCGCCGCAGGTCTACGAGCCGGGCGCGATGTTCTCCTACTGCAACTCGGGGTACGTCGTGCTCGGCGCGCTGGCCGCCAGGTTGGCCGGGGGCACGTGGGAGCGGGCCATGCGCGAGCGGCTGATGAACCCGCTCGGCGTCACGCACGGGGCGCTGCTGGCCGAGGAGGCCGTGCTGTTCCGCGCCTCGGCAGGGCACCTCGGGCCCGGCAACGCGGTCAACCCGAACTGGCAGATGCCGCGCTCGAACGCGCCCGCCGGGTCCACCCTGTGCCTGGCGCCGCGCGAGCTGGTCCGCTTCGGCCGGATGTTCCTCGACGGCGGCGTCACGCCCGGCGGCACCAGGCTGCTGGAGGAGGAGACGGTCGCCGCGATGACCACCGCCCAGGTGGACGTGCCGGGCGTGCCCGGCCTGCTCGCCGACCGGTGGGGGCTCGGCTTCGAGCTGTTCGACTGGGGCGCGCCCGTCTTCGGCCACGACGGCGGCACCGTCGGGCAGAGCACGTTCTGGCGGATCGTCCCCGGCAGCCGCTTCACGATCGCGATGAGCTGCAACGGCGGCGACGTGCCCGCCATGCTCGATGACCTGGCCTTCTCACTGGTCCGCGAGCTGGCGGGGGTGACCCCCACCCCGCTGCCGACCGTGCCCGACCGGCCCGCCGCGGTGGACGCCACCCGCTACGCGGGCACCTACCATGGGCCGGCCGCCGTGCAGGAGGTGGCCGCGGTCGGCGGCGGCCTGGAGGTGACCACCATTCCCGGCGAGTTCATGCGCCAGGCGGGCATCGAGCGCACGACCGAGAGGTTCGTCCACCACTCCGACGAGTCCTTCATCGACGTCGAGGCCAAGACGACGATCACCTTCCTGGAGCGGGACGGGCGGATCTTCCTCCACAGCGGCGGCAGGGCGGTGGCACGTGCGTGAGCTGTTCGCGGCCGCCGAGGTCGAGGGATTCCTGCACGCGCGGGAGATCGACGGTGAGCGCGAGGTGTGCCACGGGGCCGACGACCCCGTGGTGCTCGCCTCCGTCTTCAAGATCCCGATCGTCCTGGAGTACGCCAGGCAGGCCGCCGCGGGCCTGATCTCCAGGACCGAGCGGCTGCCGGTGACCTTGGAGCACCGCGACGGCGGCATCGGGACCTCCGGCTGCGCCGACGAGATCGAGCTCTCCCTGCGCGACCTGGCCCTGTTCATGATGTCGATGAGCGACAACGCGGCCACCGACGTGCTGCTGGAGAAGGTGGGGGTGGAGCGTGTCAACGCCACCCTCGCCGAGCTCGGGCTGAAGGGCACGCGCCTGGTCGGTGACTGCCGCGTGCTGCTGGGCAGTGTCCTGTCCGAGCTCGGTGCCGGCTCGTTGGAGGAGGCGGCGGCCGCGCCGCCGGAGACCATGCGCACGCTGTCGGTGCTCGACCCGGCCAGGACCTCCGCCTCCACCCCCCGCGAGACCACCACGCTGCTGGCCAAGATCTGGCGCGACGAGGCGGGCCCGCCGCAGGCCTGCGCGGAGGTCAGGCAGATCATGGGACGGCAGGTCTGGCCGCACCGGCTGTCGTCGGGCTTCGGCGACGACGTCCGGATCTCCGCCAAGACCGGGACGATCTTCGGCGTCCGCAACGAGGCGGGCGTCGTGGAGTACCCGGACGGGAGGCGCTACGCCGTCGCCGTCTACCTCCGGCCGCGCTCGCTCGGCTACCGCCTGCCCAAGGCGGATGCCGTCATCGGCGCGGTGGCCCGCGAGGCGGTCGACGAGCTACGCGGCTGATGTCAGTTTTCGTCCACTATCGTGAGGAGATGACGACTCGGCCGCGGGCCAGTCTGCGCCGGATCCTCGACGATCTGGGCAGCACGGTGCTCGACGTGGCCGCCTCGCCCGGCGACCTCGACGCCGAGGTCACCGGCGTCCACATCTACGACCCCCTCGACGAGCTGCTGCTGCCCCCGGGCGGCCTGCTGCTCGGCGTGGGGGTCGAAGGCGCCGAGGCGATCTGCGACCTGCTGGAGGGGGCCCGCCCCGGCTCCGGCATCGTGATCAAGCAGCCCGTGGCGGCCGACGAGCGGGTGCGGGCCAAGGTGCTGGAGACCGGCGTTGCCGTGCTCGGCCTCACCCGCGCCGCCTCCTGGTCACAGGTGGCGGCGCTGCTGCGCTCGCTGCTGGCCGAAGGCGATCTGACGGAGTCCGGCCAGCAGCCGCCCGACGATCTGTTCTCCCTGGCCAACGCGCTGTGCGCGCTGCTGGACGCGCCGGTCACCATCGAGGACCGCTCGGCCCGGGTGCTGGCCTTCTCCGGCCGCCAGGAGGAGGCCGACTCCAGCAGGATCGCCACCGTGCTCGGCCGCCAGGTGCCCGAGGTGTACCAGCGCATGCTCGACGAGCAGGGCTGGTTCCGCAAGCTCTACCAGAGCACCGGGCCGATCTTCATCGAACTGTCCGAGGGGCTGCCCCGGGTGGCGATCGCCGTCCGCTCCGGCGACGAGATCCTCGGCTCCATCTGGGCCGCCGTCCGCGAGCCGCTCAGCGAGCAGCGCGAGTGGGCGCTCGTCGACGCCGCCAAGATCGTCGCCCTGCACCTGCTGCGCCAGCGCGTGGGCGCCGACACCCGCCGGCGGCTGCAGGCCGACCTGCTGTCCACCATCCTGGAGGGCGGCAGGGACGCCGCCGAAGCCGCCGGCCGCCTCGGGGTGGCCAGCGAACGGCTGTGCGTGCTGGCCGCGCAGCTCACCGAGACGCGGGCCGACGCCGCCCAGGCCGAGGCCGACCGGCAGCGCTTCTGCGACGCGCTCGCCCTCCACGTCGGCGCCATCCATCCCAGGGCCGCCGCCGCCCTCGTCGGCTCGGTGGCCTACGCGCTCCTGCCGCTGCACGCCAGCGGTGAGGAGGAGGCCAGGGCCGTACGCGTCGCCGAGAGCTTCCTGTCCAGGGTCGGGCCCCGCCACAGCGCCAACATCGGGGTCGGCAGGCTCGCCGCCGACCTGGGCGAGGTGGCCAGATCGCGGGCCGACGCCGACAGGTCGCTGCGCGTGCTGCGCTCCAGGGGCCTCTCAGGACAGGTGGCGGGCTACAGCGACGTGCACTTCGAGTCGCTGCTGCTCCAGCTGGGCGACCTGGCCGCTGCCGAGGAACAGGCCCCGACCGGGCCCTACCACCGGCTGCTGCGCTACGACGCCGAGCACGGCACCGAACTGGCCGCCACCCTCGGCGCCTATCTCGACAGCTTCGGCGACGTCAACGCCGCCGCCGCGGCCGTGCACGTGCACTCCAACACCTTCAGATACCGGCTGCGCCGCCTGACCGAGATCAGCGGTCTCGATCTCGCCGACGCCGAGGCGCGGCTCGCCGCCATGCTCATGATGCGCATCTTCGGACGGCGGCACTAGAGGAGCAGCCGCTTTCGTCGCCGCGCACGAAGAATCCCGCGAGGCCACAGGGGAGGGTGAGGCCACCCCTCCAGCCGGGAGCTTCGCATGAACGCAACCACCGCGGCGACCGTGCTCGCCCTGACGGGACTGCTGGCCGCCTCCTGCGGCGCGGCGCCGTCCACCCCTGGCGCCGGCGGCCTCGCCGACGACGCCACCTTCACCGCCGCCATCCCCGCCGATCCGGGCGCTCTCGACCCCGCGACGGCCATCCTGTCGGTCACCAACGAGGTGCTGAACTACGCCTACGACACCCTCGTCGGCATGCGGCCCGACGGGACGCTCACCCCCGCCCTGGCCGCGAAGTGGGACGTCAGACCCGAGTCGGTCACCTTCACCTTGCGCAAGGACGTCACCTGCGCCGACGGCTCGCCCGTCACCCCGTCGGTCGTGGCCGAGAACTTCACCCACATCGCCGACCCCGCCACCAAGTCGCCCATCTACGGCGTATTCGTCCCCGCCGGGATGACGGCCAAGGCCGACGACGCGGCCGGGACCGTCACCCTGACCATGCCCCAGCCCTTCTCCTTCATCGTGGAGAGCGCGGCCATGGTGTACATCGTCTGCGGCAAGGGACTGAAGGACCGCTCGCTGCTGGCAAGGCAGACCTCGGGCTCGGGCCCGTTCCAGCTCGCCGAGGCCGTCTCCGGCGACCACTACACCCTGACCCGTCGCCAGGACTACGCCTGGGGCCCCGGCGGCGTCACCGCCAGGACGCCGGGGCTGCCGGCCAAGGTCGTGCTGAAGGTCGTGCCCAACGAGCAGACCGCGGTCAACCTGCTGACGTCGGGCGCGCTGAACGCGGCCGACATCCAGGGGCCCGACAGGCAGCGCGTGGAGGCCGACCGGTCGATCCAGAAGACCGTCCTCGGCGCCGCCAACGGCCAGTTCTTCTACCACCAGGGTGAGGACCGGCCGACCGCGGATCCCGCCGTGCGCAAGGCGCTCACCCAGGGCGTCAACCTGACGGAACTGGCCGCGATCGCCGCCTCGGGCACCGGACGGAAGGCCACCAGCCTGGTGCTCGAGCCGCGCCCCTGCAAGGGCGACAGCGTCAGCGGGCACGTGCCGGCTCACGACCCCGCGGCCGCGGCCGCCGCCCTCGACGCCGCCGGATGGCGGCCCGGTCCCGACGGCGTCAGGGTCAAGGACGGCAAGCGGCTGACGCTGCGCTACCTGTACGCCACGACCAGGGGCCAGGGTGTGCTCGCCGCGGCCGAATACCTCGCCGCCACCTGGAAGAAGCTGGGCGTCGAGGTACGGCTGAACGGCGTCATCGACACCAAACTCGCCGAATCGCTCAACGTCACCCAGGACTGGGACGTCGTCTGGCTGCCCATCGGCGTGTTCCTGCCGTCGCAGCTGACCGGCTTCCTGAGCGGGCCGAGCGCGCCCAAGGGCGCCAACTTCGCCCACATCGACAACAGCCGCTACAACGAACTGGTCGCCAAGGCGTCGGCCAGGCCTGCCGCGGAGAGCTGCGCCGACTGGCTGGCGGCCGAGTCGGCCCTGTTCGAGGCCGCCGACCTGGTCCCGGTCGTGGAGAACACCGTGGTCGTCGCGACGAAGGGCGCCACCGTGGACATCGTCGGCAGCCTGGTCATGCCTACCTCCATCCGCATGACGAAGGCGGGTTGACCCTTGCTCCTGCCGCGCCTGGTCAGGTTCGCGGCGGCCCTGGCCGCCCTCATGGTCGCGACGTTCGCGATGATCCACCTCATTCCCGGCGACCCCGTCAGGGCCGCCCTCGGGCCCGCCGCGCCCCCGGAACTGGTCGCCGCCCGCACCGCGGCGCTCGGCCTGGACCAGCCCCTGCCGATGCAGTTCGTCACCTACGTCAGGGGCGTCTTCACCGGCGACCTCGGGACCTCGTTCCTCACCGGGGAGCCGGTGGGCCAGACCATCCTGGAGCGGCTGCCGAACACGCTGACCCTGGCCGTGCTCGCCACCCTCGTCGCGCTGCTGGTCGCGGTGCCCCTCGGGCTGTGGGTGGCGATCCGCACCGAGAACGGCCGCCACCGCGGCACCGAGCTCGGCTTCACCGCCGGCACCGGCGCCGCGGTGGCCGTCCCCGAGTTCCTCTACTCGATCGCGCTGGTCGTGGTCTTCGCCATCACGCTGGGCTGGTTCCCGCCGGCCGGCAAGGAGGGCGCCCTGTCGTTCGTGCTGCCGATCGCCGCGCTGGCCATCGGGCCCGCCGCGCTGATCGCCCGGCTGGTCCGCGTGGAGACCGCACGCGAGCTCGGCAAGGACTACGTCAGGCTGGCCAGGGCCAAGCGGCTGCCGGCCGCCAGGGTCAACGTCAGGCACGTGCTGCCGAACGCGCTGACGGCCACGCTGACGACGGGCGGCCTGCTGCTCGGCGGGCTCATCGCCGGCAGCGTGCTCGTCGAGTACGTCTTCGCCTGGCCCGGCCTCGGCATGCGGCTGACCGAGGCGATCACGCAGAAGGACTTCCCCGTCGCCCAGGGCGTGATCCTCGTCTACGGCGCGATCGTGCTCGTCGTCAACCTGGCCGTGGATCTCGCGCTCGGCGCGCTCGACCCCCGCTCGACCATCAAGGAGGGCTGATGCGGACCCCTGCAGGGCTGGCCGGAGCGGCCGTCGTCGCGCTCATGCTGGTGCTGGCCGTCGTCGGGCCGCCGATCTGGGGCGACAGGGCCGAGCTCATCGACCCGGTGGCGGCCCTGTCGGGCGCCTCGGCCGCGCACCCGCTGGGCACCGACAACCTCGGCCGCGACATCCTGGCCAGGGTGCTGGTGGCCACCAGGATGTCGCTGCTGCTGGCCGTGCTGGCCACCGCCATCGGCGCGGCGATCGGCGTGGTGCTCGGCACGCTGCCCTCCGTGCTGCCGCGCCGGCCGGCGCGGCTCGTGACCGCCACCGTCAACGCCCTGGTGGCCTTCCCCGGGCTGCTGCTGGCCATGTTCACCGCCGTCGTGGCCGGGCTCGGCGCGCGCGGGGCGGTGCTCGGCATCGGGGTCGCCGTCGCCCCCGGCTTCGCCAGGCTGACCCAGACGCTGGCCGCCTCCGTGGCGGCCGCCGACTACGTGGCCGCCGCCAGGCTGCTCGGCGTGTCCAGGACCAGGATCGTCACCAGGCACGTGCTGCCGAACATCGCCGAACCCCTCATCCTCAACCTCACCACCATGATCGGCGGCAGCCTGCTCGGCCTGGCCGGGATGTCCTTCCTCGGGCTCGGCGTGCAGCCGCCCGGCTACGACTGGGGGCGGCTGCTGTTCGACGGCTTCGCCCGGATCTACGTCAACCCCGTCGTGGCGCTCGGTCCCGCGCTGATGGTGGTGCTGGCCGGCGTCGGGTTCAACCTGCTGGGCGAGGCGCTGGCCAGGACCGCGAGCCGCGCGGAGGTCCACCGGGCGGCCCCGGCCGTCCCGCCGCCCCCGGCGGACGAGGACGGGCGGCACGACGACGAGGCGGTGCTGGAGGTCAGGAACCTCACCGTCACCTTCCCCGGCGGCGTCACCCCGGTGCGCGAGGTCTCGCTCACCGTCCGCCCCGGCGAGATCGTCGGCGTCGTGGGGGAGTCGGGCAGCGGCAAGAGCCTGACCGCCTACGCCGTCGGCGGCCTGGTACCCCACCCCGGCGTGGTCGGCGGCGGGCCGGTGCTGCTGTGCGGCCAGGACGTGCACGCGCTGCCCGAGGAGCAGCGCAGGAAGGTGCTCGGCACCCGCCTGGCCATGGTCTTCCAGGACCCCATGGCCTCGCTCAACCCGGCGCTGAAGGTCGGCGGGCAGCTGGCCGAGGTGGCCACCGTGCACCAGCGCGCCGGCCGCGCCGACGCCTGGCGCAGGGCCGTCGACCGGCTCGGCCACGTGCGGATCACCGACCCTGAGCGCCGCGCCCGCCAGCACCCGCACGAGTTCTCCGGCGGCATGCGCCAGCGCGCCGTCATCGCCATGGGGCTCATGGGCGCGCCCCGGCTCGTCATCGCCGACGAGCCCACCACCGGCCTGGACGTCACCGTGCAGCAGGAGATCCTGCGCCTGCTGCGCGAGGTGACCGAGGAGAGCCAGGCGGGAACGCTGTTCATCTCGCACGACATCGCGGTGGTCGGCGCGCTGTGCGACAGGGTCGTCGTCATGTACGCCGGCCGGGTGGTCGAGGAACTGCCCGCCGACCGGCTCGCCGCCGCCGCCCACCCCTACACCAGGGCGCTGGTCGCCTCGGTGCCCGACATGACCACCGACAGGTCGCTGCCGCTGGCCAGCATCCCCGGCCGCCAGCCGGGGCCGGCCGAGGTCGGCGAGGGCTGCGCGTTCGCGGGCAGGTGCCCGCTGGCCACCAGCCGCTGCGTGGCCGAGCGTCCGCCACTGGAAGAGCATGGCAAGGCGCACCGTGTCGCCTGCTGGGAGGTTTCGTGATCATCAACGGCCTGACGGTCAGGTTCGGCGCGTTCACCGCCGTGGACGACGTCTCGCTGGAGATCCCGCCAGGGCGCGTCGTCGGCCTGGTGGGCGAGTCGGGCTCGGGCAAGTCGACGCTGGCCAGAGCGGTGAGCGGGCTGGTGCCGTACACGGGGGTGATCGAGGACGGCGGCGGGGTGCAGATGGTCTTCCAGGACCCCTACGCCTCGCTGAACCCGCGGATGACGGTGGGCGCGTCGGTGGCCGAGGGCCTGCGCTGTCCCGACGCCCAGGAGGTCGAACGGCTGCTCGCCCTGGTGTCGCTGCCGGCGCAGACGGCCGCCCGCTATCCGCGCGAGCTGTCGGGCGGCCAGCGCCAGCGCGTCGCGATCGCCAGGGCGCTCGGCGCCGCGCCCCGCCTGCTGGTCGCCGACGAGATCACCTCGGCGCTGGACGTGTCGGTGCAGGGCGCCGTGCTGAACCTGGTGCGCTCGCTGCGCGCCGAGCTCGGCCTGTCGATGCTGTTCATCTCGCACAACCTGGCGGTGGTCCGCTACGTCGCCGACGACATCGCCGTCATGCGTCACGGCAGGCTGGTGGAGTACGGGCCCGCCGACCAGGTGGTGGAGGCGCCCGCGCACGACTACACCCGCGCCCTGCTGGCGGCCGTGCCGCGCCTGCCCACCACCTGAGCGCCGGCGCGCGGCCGCCTCACCCCGCGAACCGCCTCCCGTGGCGGGCCGCCACGAGGCGGGACGCCTCACTCGGCGGGGTGGCGCGGCGACAGCCAGCGGATCCACGCCGGACGGGAGAGCGCTCCCGTCCGCTGGTCCGCGGCCGGCGGCGTCGGCACGACGACCACCGGGCAGCGGGCGTGGCCGGTGCAGTAGCGGCGGGTGGACGGCATCAGCAGCCGGTCCAGCCCGCTCCGGTGCCCCCTGCCCACGACCAGCAGGTCGATCGGCCTGGCCAGCTCCACGAGCAGGGGGCCGGGCTCGCCGAGCCTGGCGACGGCGAGCGTGTTGATGTCGGGCGGGGCGCCGCCCGTCATGTCGTCGAACAGGGTCTGGATCAGCTCGACGCTCCTGGCCTCCTCCATCTGCCTGACGGTGTGCGTGTACGGCAGCGCCTCAGGGAAGGGATGCACGGGCGCCCTGCTGACATGGACGGCGACCAGCGCCATCCCCCGCAGCCTGGCGGCCTCCACCGCCCAGAGCAGTGCCCAGCGAGAGGCGGGTGTGTCGTCGACCCCGACGACCACGCGCGGTCCTTCGGATAGCATCGCGTCCTCCTCAACAGAGGTACGCGTCCCATACTGCGCCCCTCAGGGCCGCTCCACCACGTAATGGGATTTCATATGGAAACCTGTTACCCGGGCGCCGTCCTCCAGCAGCCCCCCCAGCACCTCGCGCACCGCGTGCCGCCAGGCCTTCGCGGTGCCGGGATCCCGCCGGCGAAGCGCCTCCACGTCGGCGGGCACCGCGACCAGCAGCACCTTCGCGTCCGTGTCGCCCACGACGGGCCTGCCGTCCTCCTCCTTCAGCGCCACGCCCGCCCCCTCCACCGTGTACGGCACCGGCGGCTCGGCCAGCCGCCACACCGCCAGCAGCCGGTCGGACTCGTCGCCCCTGTTGACGGCGTCCTGCATGACGCCGTAGAAGCCCGGCAGGTACTCCTCGGGCCTGGCGCCCAGCTTGGCCAGGTTGAAGTGCGCGTTGCGGCGGACCAGCGGGTCGTAGGTCCAGGTGACGCGGTTGATGCCGCGCGCCAGCGCCCACGCGCGCTGGTGCTGCTTGAGCGCGAAGCCGACGCCCCGGCCGGTGACCGCGCCGGTGATGTGGGAGTGGAGCGCCCCGCCTTCGGCGAAGAAGGCGACGGAGGCGCCCACCATCCGCGTGCCCTCGTAGGCGCCGGCGACGTAGTTGCCCGCGTGCGCCAGGGCGCGCATCAGCTCCGGGTTGATCGGCTGGTTGCTCTGCTCGAAGCCCCAGATGCCGGTGAAGACCGCGAAGGCCTCACCGAACTCCTCGAGGCTGTGCAACTCCCTGATCTCGGTCATCGCAGCGCCTCGCCGAGGAGCCGGTGCACGTTGCCGCCGAGGATCTTGAGGATGTCCTTCTCCGGCACGCCCCTGCGGGTCAGGGCCTCGGTGACCAGCGGCAGGCCACGCGGGCCGTCCAGTCCCGGCAGGGTGGCCAGGGGGTCGATCTCGCCGTAACCGAGCTCCTCGCAGCAGGGCGGGGTGGTGTCCATGAGGACCTCGCGGACGAAGTCGGGACCCAGACCGACGTGGTCGACGCCGGCGACGGCGGCGATGTGCTCGATGTGGTCGACGAGCCGGTCGAGGGTGTGGCCGGCCGGGTCGTCGGCCAGGAACGCGGGGACGAAGTTGACGCAGACCACACCGCCGGTCGCGGCGACGCCTCTCAGCTGGTCGTCGGTCAGGTTGCGGTGGTGGTCGCGCAGGGCGCGGGCCGAGGAGTGGGTGGCCATGAGCGGCCTGGTGGCCAGCTCCAGCACGTGCGCGACGCCTGAGGCGCCCAGGTGGGAGATGTCGAAGACGATACCGAGCCGTTCCATCTCCTTCAGCGCGGCGACGCCGTGGGAGGTGAGGCCGCTGCCGGTGGCGTCCTCGCCGCTGCCGTCGGCCAGCGGGGTGCGGCCCCAGTGGGCGATGGAGGCGATCCGTACGCCGAGCCGGTACACGGTGGAGATCAGCTCCACGTCGGCGTCGAGGCCCGGCATGCTCTCCATGGCCAGCACCAGCGCGATCCTGCCGTCGTCGAGGGCGGCGTCGATCTGGGCCGCGTCGGTGCAGAGCGCGACGGCGTCGGCGTTGCCCTCGGCGACGACGTGCGCGCACTCGATCATGCGGAGCGTCTCGCGCAGCGCGCCCTCCGGGCGGAAGGCGTCGTCGATGAAGACGGGCAGCACCTGGAGATCGACCCCGCCCTCCCGCAACTGGGGCAGCCACCGGTCGCGGAAGAAGCCCGCCCAGCGCTGCGGCGGGCGGGCGGCGACGGCCATGAGCAGGTCGTTATGCGTGTCCGCGACGAGGGCGCGGTGGTGGAGATCGAACGGCATGCCGTGACGGTATGCCAAGGGGCCGCCGGAGGAACTCGTCGGGAAACATCAAGACGGGGGGGTCGGTTCGTCCGGCAGCCCAACCGGCCTCAGCCGAGGCCGATCCACTCCGTTGCCGTGGTGACCTCCTCCAGGATGTCCTTGATCGGCTCGACGCCGAGACCGGGGCCGGACGGCACGTCGAGGTGACCGCCGTCCAGCTCGAAGGGCTCGGTGATGTCGGTGGCGTAGTAGCGGCGCGAGGCGGAGGTGTCGCCGGGCAGGGTGAAGCCGGGCAGGGCGGCGAGGGCCACGTTCGCGGCCCGGCCGAGGCCCGTCTCCAGCATGCCGCCGCACCAGACCGCGATCCCGTGCGCCCTGCACAGGTCGTGGATGCGCCGCGCCTCCAGGTAGCCGCCGATCCGGCCCGGCTTGATGTTGATGATCGAGCAGGCCTTGAGCGAGATGGCCGCGGCGGCGTGCTCGGCCGACTCGATCGACTCGTCGAGGCAGATGGGCGTGCGCAGCCGCTTGGCCAGCTCGGCGTGCTGCACCAGGTCGTCGTTGGCCAGCGGCTGCTCGATCAGCAGCAGCCCGAAGTCGTCCAGCCTGGCCAGCTGCTGGGCGTCGACGAGCGTGTAGGCGGCGTTCGCGTCGACCTGCAGGAGCACGTCGTCGCCGAACCGCTCCCTGACCGCGCGCACCGGCGCGACGTCCCAGCCCGGCTCGATCTTCAGCTTGATCCGGACGTAGCCCTCGTCGAGGTAGCCCTCCACCGAGTCGAGCAGCTGCGGGATGGAGTCCATGATGCCGACCGACACCCCGCAGGGGACCCGGTCCCTCGCCGAGCCCAGGAAGTGGCCGAACGACTCGCCCGAGGCCCTCAGCTGCGCGTCGAGCACGGCCGTCTCCAGCGCCGCCTTGGCCATGCGGTGGCCCTTGATCGGCTCCATGGCCCTGCCCACGCCGTACGCGTCCAGGTCGTCCGGCAGCAGGGGCAGCAGGAAGCGCCGGATCACCTCCGCCGCGCCCTCCACGTACTCGGAGGAGTAGAGCGGTTCCGACATCGCCACGCACTCGCCCCATCCCTCGGCGTCCGGCGTGACCACTCTGACCAGGAGCACGTCGCGGGAGGTCTCGGTGCCGAAGGAGGTGCGGAACGGCGCGACCAACGGCATGGCGATCCGGCGCAGTTCCACTCCGGTGATCTTCATTGTCTCTCCACTTCGTCGCAGGGCTCCGTCCGACGCTAGGCCACGACGACCCTCCACCGATTCGTCCGGCAAGCCGGAAAATCAGGCGTCGCTTCGTCTCCTACCCCAAGGCGTCGCCCGGGCGCGGCGGGCCCGCACCGCGAAATCACCAAGTCTGGACGAAACTCCGCCTTACGACTTGACCCTGGTCGGGAATCATCCCGGCATGCCCACAGTGCGCTTCAGCGTTCACACAGCAGGGGAGACGGGCCTGGGAAAGACGTCCGTCCTGGTGGCCGGCGAGCAGCAGGCGCTGCTCGTCGACGGCCAGTTCACCCTCGCCGAGCAGCACCGCGTCCTCGCCGACGTCATCGACAGCGGCAAGCACCTGTCCACCGTCTTCGTCAGCGCCGCCGACCCGGACTACTATTTCGGCCTCCAGGTGGTCAGGCAGGTCTTCCCGCGGGTGCGCGTCCTGGCCACCCCCGACACCGTCGAGCGCATCGAGGCGACCTGGCGGTCCAAGCTGGAGATCTGGAAGCAACTGGGCGGCAACCTCGCCACCGACGTGGTCATCCCCGAGCCGCTCCTCGGCGGCCACCTGGAGCTCGAGGAGCACGTCTTCGAGGTGCGGGCGGGCGATCCGGCCGTCGAGTGGCGCACCGGGTACCTGTGGAACGCCGAGCGGCGCGCCGTCCTCGGCGGCGCTGCCCTGTTCAGCGGCGTCCACCCGTGGACCGCCGACACCCCCACGCCGGAGGAGCGCGAGGGCTGGCGGCGGGCGCTCGACGAGATGAGCGCGCTCGAGCCGGAGTACGTCGTGGCCGGCCACCGCGCGTCGGGCGGGCCCTTCGACGCCTCCGTCATCCGTTTCACCCACGACTACCTCGTGGCGTTCGAGACGGAACTGCGCGACGCCAGCCGCCGCGACGACCGGGCCAGGGCCCTGCGCAGGTCCATGACCAGGCGCTATCCCGGGCTCGGCGGGCTGGTCAACCTGGAGCTCGGCGCCAAGGTGGCCACGGGGGAGATGTCCTGGAGCTGACCGTACGGCTGCCGCCACCACGTGAGGACCACACATGAGAACCACCTAATGTCTTAACAAATGTTTGACACCTCGGTGGGAGAGTCGATAGAAAAAGCTGATCCCATCGAGTCAAGGAGCACGCCCATGCGCCTCGGCGTCATCGGTCTCGGCCTCATCGCCCAAGCCGTGCACCTGCAGAACCTGCGGGCGCTCCGCGAGAAGTACCAGGTGACGCACGTCTGCGACCTGTCGCCCACGCTGGCGGCGCAGATCGCGGCCGAGCACGGCGGCCCGGTGCGGCACTCCACCGACGCGGCGGACGTGCTGGCCGACCCCGAGGTCGACGCGGTCCTGCTGCTCACCCCTGGCACCCACGCCGACCTGACCCGCAGGGCGCTGGAGGCGGGCAAGCACGTGCTCGCCGAGAAACCGTTCGCGCACACCGTGGCCGAGTGCGTCGAGCTCGGCTCCACGGCCGCCGCCAAGGGCCTGGTGCTGCAGGTGGCGTACATGAAGATGTACGACCCGATCATGGCGAGGGCCAGGGCGGAGCTGTCGCGACTCGGGGCGATCCGGCTCGTGCGGGTCACCGTCCTCCACCCCGCCGACCAGCCGCAGTACTCCCACCAGCGCTTCCTGCGCCATTCCGACGCGGTGGTCCCCGCCGACGGTCACGAGCGGCGCAAGGCCGTCGAGGCCGTCGGCGACCTGGGCGAGCCGTACCTGTCGATCTACGCCGACGTGCTGCAGGGCTCGGTCGTGCACGAGCTGTCGGTGCTGCGCGCCCTGTTCGGCGAGCAGCCGCTGACGATCGCGCACGCCCAGGCCGCCGGGCTCGAGCCGGGCGTGAAGCTGAAGGAGCCGCCACAGCTGCAGGCGCTCGGCACGTTCGGCGAGGCCCAGCTGTCGCTGTCGTGGAACTGGCTGCCCGACTATCCCGACTACGGCGAGGAGATCGCCGTCTTCGGGTCCGCCGGACGCCTCTACCTGAACATGCCAGGCCCCTACCTGCGCGACGCCCGCGCCTCGCTGGTGGTGCAGACCGCCCAGGACGGCGAGCGGGCCACCGCCGAGTTCCGCTGCGACCACCGCACCGGCTTCCTGCACGAGCTGCTCGCCTTCCACGCCTCCGTCACCGAGGGCGCGCCCGTCCTGTCCACCGCCGCGGGCGCCGCCTACGACACCGCGGCCCTCCAGCAGATCGCCAGGAGCCTCGCATGAACAAGATCGCCTCCGCGCCCTGCAGCTACGGCGTGCACAGCGGGCACGGCATCGGCATGAAGCCGGTCGAGCTGCTCGAGGCCATGGCCGCCGCCGGGTACACGGGCAGCGAGCTCGGCCCGCCCGGCTTCTTCGGCTCACCCGAGGAGACCGCCCGCGCGTTCGCCGACAACGGGCTGGCCGTCGTGGGCGCCTACGTCCCGCTGAAGCTGTCGGCGCCGCACGAGGTGCCGGACGCCGACCTGGCGGCGATGCGCCACACGCTGGAGGAGCTTGCCGCCTCCGGCAACCCCGACGTGGTGGCCGTGCTGGCCGACGACGGCGACCAGGCGCTGCGCGCCGACCCGTGGCGTACCGGCGGCCGGTGGGACGCCGCCGCCTGGCGCCGCGCGGCCGACCGCGTCGCCGCCGCCTGCGAGCTGGTCACCTCGTACGGCGTGCGGCCCGTCTTCCACCCGCACTACGCCACCTACGTCGAGCGGGCCGACGAGATCGACACGCTCATGGAGCTGACCGACGTGGCGCTCTGCCTCGACAGCGGCCACTTCGCGCTGGGCGGCGCCGAACCGGCCGAATACGCCCGCAAGTACGCCGGCCGGGTGCACCACGTCCACGTCAAGGACGTCCGCCACGCGGTCGTCGCGGACGCCGAGGCCAGGGGCGAGGCGCGCCTGGACGCGTGGTGGGGCGAGGTCGCCAGCCCCCTCGGCCGTGGCGACGTCGCCCTCGAACCCTTCCTCGCCCAGCTGAGGGCCGACGGGTACGCCGGCTGGTACGTCATCGAGCAGGACAGCCCCCCTGTCACCCCCGACACGTGGGCCGCCACCCTCGCCGACCAGCGGCACAACCTCACCTGGCTGGCCGAACGCCGATAGGCGCCCGCCCCGCCGGGCCCACGCCGCCGGGAAGGCCCTCACGAACCAGGACAGGCTCGCGGCGCCCTCCCGGCGAGACCACGGCGCGCCGCCCGTCCGCCCGGCCGGGCGGCGGGTCAGGCGTCGAGCACGTGGAGGGCGGGGGAGCTGGAGCTGAGCAGGACGGGGCCGCCGGCGGCGCAGGCGACCGTGTCGGCCACCCGGGCGCCGAACAGCCCCGTCAGGTGGATGGCCGGGGCGACGCACAACGTCATCCCGTCGGCCAGCGGCTCGGGGTCGGCCAGCGACGGGCCCTCCTGGTGCCCCCAGCCGACGCCCCTGCCGCTCACGTCGGCGAACCCGCCGTAGCCGCTGTCCTCGATCACCTGGCGGGCGCGGGCGGCGACCTGCTCGGCCGGGACGCCGGGCCGTACCGCGTCGAGGGCGGCGGCGCGCGCGGCGAGCACGACCGACAGCATCGCCTCGAAGTCCTCGGGCGGCTCGGCGACCGCGAAGGCCCTGGCCACCTCCGCGCACAGGCCGTCCCACCTGCCGCACACCGAGACCTGCAGCGCGTCACCCGGGTTGATGACCCGGTCGGTGGGCCGGTGGTCCCTGGCCGCGGTGTGCTCGCCGGCGCCCACGCGTACCGACAGGATCTCCTCGCAGCCCGACTCGATCAGCAGCATCCGCAGCCGGCGCGCCATCTCCCGCTCGGTCGCCCCGAACCAGGCCAGCTCCCGCGCCGCCGTCACGACCGCGTCGGCGGCCGCGGCGGCCCTGGCCACGGCCTCGACCTCCTCCGCCGACTTGCGCAGCCGCAGGTCGCGCAGGACGGCGGAGGCCGGGACGATCTCGGCGTCGATCCGCATGCCGAACAGCTCGGCCACCCGCATCTCGTCGTCCACCCCCACCCGGCGGGCCCCGCGCGGGATGCACGGCACCGGGTCGCCGGTCTCGACGGGCGGCCCGTCGAGGGTGACGACGAGGAACCCCTCGCCGGCGCCGCCGAGGAAACGGAAGTCGGGGGAGGGACGCAGCACCAGCGCGTCCACCCCGGCCCCGGACATCGCCTGCCTGACCAGCTCCTCCCTCATCGCTCGGGGGCGTGCAGCCAGCAGGCGACGGGACCGAAGTCGGGCTCCTTCACCCGGCACACGTCCATGGCGAGGGGGCAGCGGGGGTGGAAGCGGCAGCCGGGCGGCGGGTCGGCGGGGTCGGGGACGTCGCCGGACAGCTCCGCCGGCAGCACGCCGAGCCCGTCGGGCTGGGGGATGGCGGCCAGCAACGCCCGGGTGTAGGGGTGGCGGGGGTCGGCCCACACCTCCTCGGTACGGTCCACCTCGACGATCTTCCCCAGGTACATCACGGCGATCCGGTCGGCGATCAGCCGTACCACCGACAGGTCGTGGCTGATGAACAGCAGGCCCGCGCCCGAGTCGACGGCCAGGTCCCGCATCAGCCTGGCCACCTGCGCCTGGGCCGAGGCGTCCAGGGCGGAGATCGGCTCGTCGCCGATCAGCAGCCGCGGCCTGGCCGCCAGCGCCCTCGCGATGGCGATGCGCTGCCGCTGTCCGCCGGAGAACTCGTGCGGGTGCCGGCCGGCGAACTCGCGCGGCAGGCCCACCCGCTCCAGCAGGTCGGCAGGGGCCGTGGTGGTGTCGCCCGCGGTCCGCAGGCCGTCGGCGATCTGGTCGCCGACGCGGCGGCGCGGGTTCAGCGACGCGTAGGGGTCCTGGAAGACCATCTGGATCTCGGTCAGCGCCCGCCTGCGCAGGCCCAGCGGGGTGACCTGGCGCCCGCCGAAGGTGATCTCGCCCTCGGCCGCCGGGTGCAGCCCGCAGACGGCTCTGGCGAGCGTCGACTTGCCGCAGCCCGACTCGCCCACCAGGCCCACCACCTCGCCGGGGGAGACGGTCAGGCTCGCGCCCGCCACCGCCCTTACGACGGGCCGTCCGGGGGAGCGGTGCTCCACCACCAGGTCGCGGATGTCCAGCGTCGTCATGAGCTCTCCCCGTCGGCTCGGCGCTCTTGCTGTGCGGGCCGCTCGGCGGGGCCGGCCGCGAGAGGCGCGGGCGCGTCCGGCAGCGAGTCGAGAAGCGCGCGGGTGTAGGGGTGGGCGGGTTCGCGCAGGACCCGCGTGCGCGGGCCCGTCTCGACGACCAGGCCGTCCTTCATCACGCTCACCTGGTCGGCCACCGCCGACATCACCCCGAGGTCGTGCGTGACCAGCAGGACGGCCAGGCCCAGGTCGTCGCAGAGCCCGCGCAGCAGCCGCAGGATGCCCGCCTGCACCGTCACGTCCAGCGCGGTCGTCGGCTCGTCGGCGATCAGCACCTTGGGCGAGCAGGCCAGCGCGATGGCGATCGCGATGCGCTGCCGCATCCCGCCGGAGAACTGGTGCGGGTAGCGCTCGAACGCCTCGCCGGGGCCGGGGATGCGCACCTTGCCCAGCAGTTCCACCGCCCGCGCGCGGGCCTCGGCCCGGCCGAGCCCGAGATGGTGGCGCATGTGCTCGGTCAGCTGCCTGCCCACGGTCAGCATCGGGTGCAGGCTGGTCGCGGGGTCCTGGAAGACCATGGCGACCTGGCCGCCGCGCACCTTGTTCAGCTCCTTGGCCGGCAGGCCGAGCAGGTCCCTGCCCTCCAGCGCGATCGTGCCGGTGGCCCGCGCGCCGTGCGGCAGCAGCCCGAGGACGGCCAGACCGGTCATGGTCTTGCCGGAGCCGCTCTCGCCCGCCAGGCCGTGCACCTGACCTTCGCGGAGCGAGAGGTCGACGCCGCCGAGGACGGTCCTGCCGCCGATGGTGACCTTGAGGTCGGTGATGTCCAGCATCAGAGGGCACGCTCCTTGATGGCGCGGGCCGTACGCGGGTCGAGGGCGTCGCGCAGCGTGTCGCCGAGGAAGTTGAAGGCCAGCACGACGGTCAGGATCGCCAGGCCGGGGAAGGTCGCCACCCACCAGCTGTCGAAGACCTCCACGCCGCCGGCGACCATCGCGCCCCATTCGGGGGACGGCGGCTTGGCGCCCAGGCCGAGGAAGGACAGGCCCGACAGCAGCAGCAGCGCGGTGCCGATGTCGAGGGTGGCCAGGACGAGGACCGGCCCGGTGACGTTCGGCAGCACGTCCACGCGTAGCGAGCGCCAGACCGAGAAGCCGAGCAGCCGCCCGCTCAGCACGAACTCCCGCTCCCGCACGCCGAGCACCAGCCCGCGGGTGACGCGGGCGTAGGCGGGCCAGGCCACCACCAGGACGGCGAGCACCGCGTTGCCCAGGCTCGCGCCGAGCGCCGCGGCCACCACCATGGCCAGGATGACCGTGGGGAAGGCGAACACCAGGTCGGCCACCCGCATGATGGTCTCGTCCACCCAGCGGCCGAAGTATCCGGCGCAGGCGCCGAGCAGCCCGCCGACCAGCACCGACAACACCACCAGCAGCAGCGTCAGCGGGATCGACACGCGCGCGCCGTACAGGACCCTGCTGAGGATGTCGCGGCCGAGCTGGTCGGTGCCGAACCAGTGGCCAGGGCCTGGCGCGGCCAGGCGGGGCAGGTCCTGTGCGAGCGGGTCGTGCGGGGCCAGCCACGGGGCGGCCAGCGCGATGACCAGCCAGGCGAGCGCGACGGCCCCGCCGATGATGGCCAGGGGCTGCCGCCAGGCTTCGGGGAGTCGTCGTCTCACTGCAGTCTCACTCGGGGGTCGATGACGCCGTACAGCACGTCCACGATCAGGTTGATCACCAGGTAGACGCCGCCGACCACGAGGCCCACGCCCATGACGGCGGGCAGGTCGAGGGTGGTGGCGCTCTTGTAGGCGTACTGCCCGACGCCCGGCCAGGCGAAGATCGCCTCGACCAGCACCGTGCCGGACAGCAGGCTGCCGAAGGCGAGCCCGGCCACCGTGATGATCGGCACGAGCGCCGAGCGCAGCACGTACCTGAACAGGATCACCCGGCCCGGCAGGCCCTTGGCCCTGGCCGCCCTGACGTAGTCCTGACCCAGCACCTCCAGCACCGCGCTCCTGGTGAAGCGGGTGAGCAGGCCGATGGTGTAGAGGGCGAGCACCAGCGCGGGGGTCAGCAGGTGACCGACGGCGCTGGCGAAGACGTCCCACTGCCCGGCGAGGGCCGAGTCGACGGTCGCCAGGCCCGTCACGGGCGGCGGCGCGGTCAGGCCGGGGTCGATGCGCCCGCTGCCCGGGGTCAGCTGGAGGCGGTAGAAGAAGACGTAGAAGGCCACCAGGGCCAACCAGAACGTCGGCACCGAGATGCCGATCAGGCTCAGCACGCGCAGCAAGTGGTCCGACAGCCGGTCCCTGCGCAGCGCCGCCACGACGCCGAAGGCCACTCCCAGGACCAGCGAGACCAGGATCGCCGCGCCCGCCAGCTCGAGGGTGGCCGGGACGGTCTCGGCGAGGTCCTGGCTGACCGGCCGGTGGCTCTGCTGGCTGGTGCCGAGGTCGCCGCTCAGCAGGCCCCGCAGGTGCAGGAGGTACTGCTGGGGCAGCGGCTTGTCCAGGCCGTGCTCCTGTCGCCACTGGGCGACGATCGCGGGATCGCCGAGGGCGCGCTGGCCCAGGTTGGCGGCGGCGGGGTCGCCGGGCACCAGGTTCGTCAGGACGAAGGTGACCAGCGTGATGCCCCACGCCAGCAGGATCGCGATGAGCACCCGGCGCAGCAGGAAGCGCGCCAGCGGGTGCCTGCGGGCGCGTGCCCCGCCCGCACGGGGGGCGGGGGCGGGCGCCTTGCCGGGGGAGCCCCCGGCCGCCGCCCCCGCGGCGGGGGGAGCGGCCGAGGTGTCCTCGGGGACGGTCATCGCGGCCTACTTGGCGCCGAGGTCGGCCACGTCGACCGTCCAGACCGGGTGGTACTCCAGGCCGGTCACCGACGCCGCGGTCACGATGTTCTGGCTCGGCTGGATGAGCGGGACGAACGGCCCGGCCTCGTTCAGCTTGTTCTGGACCTCGGCGTACGCCGCCTTGCGCGCGTCGTCGCCGATCGTGGTGGCCGCCTTGTCGCCGGCCGCCGAGACGTCCTTGGCCGCCCCGTCCTTCCAGCCGGCGCGCAGGCCGACGAGCTTGCCGGGCAGGAAGGCCAGGTAGTCGCTGGGGTCGGGGTAGTCAGGGCCCCAGTACCACAGGCCCAGCTCCTCCTTGCCGTTGCGGTAGTTGTCCAGCGCGGTGGTGACGGGCGCGGGCGAGAGGTCGACGGTGATGCCGACCTCCTTGAGGTTGGCCTGGATGCGCTCGGCCAGCGGCTGGAACGACAGGCCGTTGACGGTCAGCTCGCTCGGGTACTCGAGCTTCACCGTCGGGTTGGACAGCCCGCTGGCCGCCAGCGCCGCCTTGGCGCCCTCGACGTCGCGCTTGGCCGCCTGGTCGGCCGGCAGCGCGCCGAGCAGCTGCGAGGGGATGATGCCCGGCGCCTGCGTTGAGCCCTCACCGGCCAGCTCCAGCAGCCCGGCGTAGTCGATGCCCTTGCGCAGGGCCTCGACGAACTTGGCGTTCGGCGTGGTCTTGCTGATCGCCGAGTCCTGGTTGGCCAGCAGGAAGATGACGTTCGCCGAGGCGGTCTTCTTCACCTGCAGCGTCGCGGGCATGCCGGTCACCTGGTCACCGGACAGGTTGAGCGCCACCTGGCTGTCGCCGCGCTGGACGTTCAGCTTCTGCGTGGCCGCCTCGACGTTGCGGATGACCACCCGGTCGTAGGCGGGCTTGGTCCCGTAGTACTTCGGGTTGGCCTTGAGCACCACCTGGCTGGTCAGGTTGAACGACTCGATCACGTACGGGCCGGAGCCGGCCGAGGCCGAGTTGAGGTACTGCTCGGCCTTGTCGGAGGCGTCGGTGGTGGCCCCGTGCTCCTTGGCGACCTTGCTGTTGATCACACCGAGGGCGGGGTTGGGCAGGATGTACGGCAGGGCCGGGTTCGGCGCCTTCGAGGTCAGCGTGACGGTGGTGGCGTCGGTCTTGGCCACTTCGACCTCGTCGAGCAGGAACGAGGGGGTGCCCTTCATGTCGCGCACCCTGGTCAGCGAGAACACCACGTCGTCGGCCGTCACGGGGGAGCCGTCGGCGAACGTGGCGCCCTGCCTGAGCTTGAGGGTCAGCGCCTTGCCGTCCTCGGACAGCTCGTAGGACTCGGCCAGGCCGGGCACCGGCTTGGTCACGTCGGAGCCGTCGAAGGTGAGCAGCGTCTCGTAGACGGCCTTGCCGACGATGAGCCCGGTCGGCTCGTAGGTGCGGCCCGGGTCGGCGGTCTTCAGGTCGAAGGACGTGTCGATGACGAGGGACTTGGCGCCGGACTGCGGGGCTGCCGACGACTTGACGCCGCCGGCGGAGCAGGCGGCGAGCGCGAGAGCACCGACGACCAGCAGTGCTGCCGTCTGAGAGCGGGTCGCCATGGGGTGTCCTCCGAAGCTGGACGGGTGGTTGGGGTTGGTCGAGGATTGTGCGGCAGAATGTCCAGCTCACGTCATATGAGTGAGACGGTACTGAAGAAATTGGCTACACAATGAGTGAAATGTCTGGGAATAGCGGGAGGCTTGGGGATCCGACTGGACGGATCGGTATCGGGCTTGATCTCGACGCCACCCACATGAAGATCCTCGAGGTCCTGCGGGAGAACGGCCGGATCTCCGTCGCCGCGCTGGCCGAACGGGTGGGCATCTCGCGGGCCAACGCCTACACCCGCTTCGAGGCGCTGCGCGCCGACGGCGCCATCAAGCGCTTCACCGCCGAGATCGACCACGTGCGCGCCGGGCTCGGCATCACGGCGCTGGTCTTCGTCACCGTGCGGCAGCAGATGTGGAAGCAGTTCCGCGCCGAGCTGGCGCGGATGCCGGAGGTCGAGTACTGCGCGATCACCACCGGGCAGCACGACGCGATGATCCAGGTGCGGGTCGCCGACGTGGCCGAGGTGCACCGGCTGGTGACCGAGCGGATGGCCAACATCCCGGCGGTGAAGGCGACCGAGACGGTCTTCATCCTCGACGAGGTGCTCAGGCGGCCCTACGTGCTGCCCACCGATCGCGAAGGCGCGGGCCGGACCGGCAGGAGGACCGCGCCCGAGCCCGCGGACGTGCCGCTGGGCAAGATGCGCTTCGTCGGCGCGGCCGAGGGCCGCGCCGCGCTCAGGAAGGACGGCTGACCCGGGCCAGCTGCTCGTTCATGATGAGGAAGGCGCCCAGGCCGTGGAAGTCGTTGACCGGCCGCGCCCTGCCGTAGTAGTAGCCGGTGACGTCGTCGACGTTGGTGCCCTCGCCGATGTCGGTGATCGTCGTCCGGCCGTCCGCGCCGAGCGACACCTTCGCCAGCACCCCCTGGTAGCCGCGGGCGGCGACGGCCGCGTAGGAGGCGTCGACGTGGCCGCGCTCGACCGCTCGCGAGATCGTGTAGGTGTACATCGCCGAGCAGGAGGTCTCCGTCCAGTTGGCCGGGTCCCCCGGCTCGGTGACCACCTGGAACCACCTGCCGGTGGCGGGGTCCTGCCAGTGCGCATAGGCCTGGACGAGCGTGCGCAGGATGTCTACCAGGGCGGCCCGGCGGGGATGGTCGGCCGGCATGATCTCCAGCAGCTCGGTGGTGGCCATGCCGTACCAGCCGATGGCCCGGCACCAGGACAGGCCGTTGGTGTTGCCGAGCGACGGGTTCACCCACGAGGCGGTGAGCCCGCCTGGCTCGTCGTAGGCGTGGTAGAGCAGCCCGCCGGGGCGCCTGAGATGGCTGAAGTAGACCTCGAGCTGCCTGGCGGGTTCGTCGCGGGTGAAGGAGTCGGCGGCGACCCACGCCCCGTAACGGGCCACGAACGGGTTGACCATGAAGACGCCGTCCGCCCACAGCTGGCCCTGGCGCGAGTCGGAGGTGGCGTGCCACCACCCGCCGTCGCTCGTCCTCGGATAGGTGTTCAGCCGGTTCCTGATCTTGGCGGCGGCGGTCCGGTAGCGGGCCTGGCCGGTCTCCCGGTAGAGGGCCAGCAGGATGTTGCCCGACTGCATGCTGTCGAGGTTGTCGAAGCTCTGCCCGATGCCGCCCGAGGCGTCGACGAACCGGTCCGCCCAGTCCTTGATGAAGGCCAGGTGGCGAAGGTCCCGCGTACGCTGCCACACCAGGTACTGGCCCCACAGGTACAGGCCGCGCGTGTAGCTCCAGCCGCCCAGCGTGGCGGGCGTGTGGCGGGCCATCGTCGACTCGACGACCTCGCGCGACCAGTCGACGGGCTCGACCCGCAGCGAGTCGAGGTTCGGCCCGCCGACCGCGGCAGCGGCGGTGGCCTTGACGGTGTTGGCGCCGGCCTCGAGCCTGGCGCCGACGACCGCGGTCCGCCAGGTGGTCCACGCGCCCGTCGGCGGGAAGTCGACGGCGACGGCGGTGCCGTTGACCGACACGCTCATCGGCCGGTTGGCGGTGGTGCCGTTCGCGTAGCGGAAGGTCAGCGTGTGGGTGCCCGCCTCCGCCGCCTCGACCGCGAACTCCACCGAGGAGCCGGCGACGTTGTGGTAGTTGACGAAGCCGGACCCGGTGAACCCGGCGTGGTTCGACTCGACCACGCCTTGGGAGATCGTGGCGGCCTCCGCCTCCAGCAGCAGCGCCACCGCCGCGGCCAGATGACGGAATCTGAGTGACATGCGCACGAGACCTCCCATGTCTCATGGACGGCTTGCGGGCGGCTGATGGCGCGTTTTCTCCCGGATGCCTCTGCTCAACTCATACGTCATCATGGTCAACGCGTCCATGAAAGTTAGGAAGGTTTCCTAAATTGGGCCCCTTTTCCCGTTGACCACCGTGACTATGTGTGGGATCACGGTGCAAAGCTCCAATCTCTCCGCGGAGATCGCCACCACCGCCGACGGCACCCGACCTCGACCACCTGGAGGTGGTGTAGATGCGCTCCCGCACCCTGCGGATCGCGCTGCTCGCGCTCCTTTTGAGCCTGCCGGCCTTCGCGCCCGCCGCGGCCGACCTGCAGCATCCGCGGCAGGCGTTCCTGCGCGACGCCGTCGCCGGGCTGTTCCTGCACTGGGGGCTGCGGACCGCGCCCCAGCACACCGACTGCGCCCAGTGGGAGGCCGACGTCACCAACGGCGGATGGGACGCCGGCTACTGGGTGCGCGAGGCCGAGAAGCTGCACGCCGAGTACATCGTGCTCGCCACCTTCCACAGCAGGCTGGGCTACGCCAGGCCGTACCCCTCGCAGATCCCCGGCTCCTGCCGTACCGGCAGGGACTTCCTCGGCGAGCTCATCGACGCGGCCGACGCCCGTGGCCTGAAGGTCATCTACTACATGACCGACGACCCGCAGTGGCATCGGGAGGGGCTGGGCTCGGGGTCGTGGCTGAACTCGGCGGCCTTCTCCGCCTACGTGGGCCACAGCGTCGACCTGAGCACCCGCGACGGCTTCGGCGAGTTCAGCTACCTGCAGTTCTTCGAGCAGATGCAGCGCTACCCCAAGCTGGCCGGGTTCTGGATCGACAACGACAACGCCTACTGGGAGCGCAACAACCTCTACGCCAAGATCTACCAGCAGCGGCCCGACATGACGCTGTCGAACAACAACGAAGACACCGCGATCATGGACATGATCAGCAACGAGCAGAAGACCGGGATGACGCCGCCCTACGACTACCCGCAGGCGGTCTACACGGCGCTGCCGAGACTCATCGAGGCCGACTTCAAGCTGCCCACGTCGGGCGCCTGGTGGTACGACGGGTCCGACCCGGGCGTGGACCGCATGCTCACCCTCGGCCGGCTGATCAGCAACGCCGGATCCTCCGTCAAGGCGCTCATGGCCGAGACCGCGCAGGTCAACGGCACCTTCCCGACCAACCAGGCGGCCTTCAACACCTTCGCCGACGGCTACCTGGACGCCATCTGGGAGTCGCTGAAGGGCACCGAGGGCGGCGGCTACATGCACGGCGGGCTCAAGCCCGGCTTCTGGAACGACGGCGCCCACGGCGTCACCACGATCAGCAGGACCGACCCGAACCTGCACTACGTGCACGTCCTCACCAGGCCGACGGGCGGCACGCTCGCGCTGCGCGACAACGGCTACCGCATCACCTCCGTCACCGACCTGCGTACGGGCGCGCCGGTGACCTTCAGCCAGGGCGGCGGCACCCTCACCCTCACCGGGATCTCATCATGGGACCCCTACGACACCGTCTTCAAGGTCGTCTCCAGCGGCCGGGAGGGCATCCTTTCCGGCGTCACGACCTCGGCCGCCGCCGCGGGCGACGGCGACTACCTCACCTACTGGGACGCCGGCACGACGCAGCCGGTCTCCCTCCGCTTCGATCTCGGCTCGGCCAAGCAGGTGCGCTACCTCGCCGTCAACCAGCGTGAGGACTCCGCCACCCACCCCGTCACCCAGTCGGCCCGCATCCGCGACTACCGGGTCTACGTCAGCGACGACGGCTCCACGTGGGGCTCGCCCGTCAAGACGGGCACGCTGCCCAACCACCGCGGCGTGCAGATCATCGACCTGCCCGCCTCCACGACCAGGTATGTCCGCCTGGAGAAGGTCAACAGTCACGGCGTCGCCAGGCTTCGCGTGGACGAGGCGTGGGTCGGCACCTCCTACCCCGGCAGCGCGCCGCCCCCCGGACGCCACGAGGCCGAGGACGGGGTGATCGGTCAGGGGGTGGTGGAGTCGAATCACGCCGGGTTCTCGGGTCGTGGGTTCGTCAACTACGACAACGTGGTGGGTTCGTCGGTGGGTTTCCAGGTGAGTGCCGCGGTTGCGGGGCAGGCGTCGTTGACGTTCCGGTATGCCAACGGGACGACGGCGAACCGGCCGATGGCGGTGGCGGTGAACGGGACGGCGTTGCCAGTGGACTTCCCCGGGACGGGGTCGTGGACGGCGTGGCGGGAGGTGTCGGTGCCGGTGCCGTTGAATGCCGGGGTGAACGCGGTGACGGCGACGGCGACGACCGCGGGTGGGGGGCCGAATCTGGATTATCTGGAGGTGTCGGGTGCGGCGCCGCCGGTCTCGGCGTACGAGGGGGAGGCCGGGGTGCTGGGCGGGGCGGCGGTGGTGTCGTCGTGCGGGGCGTGTTCGGGCGGGTCGAAGGTGCGGTTCATCGGGAACGGTCCGGCGAACGCGGTGACGTTGTCGGTGGTGTCGGCGTCGGCGGGTGCGCGTCAGGTGACGGTGGCGGGGACGGTCGGGGGGACGCGGTCGTTCTCGGTGAGTGTGAACGGCGGGGCGCCGGTGGCGGTGACGTTGACCGGGCCGGACTTCAACACGCCGGTGTCGGCGGTGTTCACCGCGTCGCTGCAGGCGGGGTCGAACACGTTGCGGTTCTTCAACGACACCGCCTACGCCCCCGACCTCGACAGCGTCACGCTCGGCTGAGGCCGTACCGGGCCTTCCCCGAGGGCGGGAAGGCCCGGCGCGCCCGCGTGGTTGGTGATGGACGTGAACGAGACCGACGTCGTGGTGATCGGAGCGGGCCAGGCGGGCCTGTCCAGCGCCTACTTCCTGGACCGCTTCGGCCTGGGACCCGTGGTGCTCGACGCCGCCGAGGGGCCGGGCGGCGCGTGGCGGCACCGCTCGCCCTCGCTGACCATGAGCAAGGTGCACGGCATCTTCGACCTGCCCGGAGTCCACCGGGAGCCGTCCGCCGACGGGCTCGCGCCCGCCGCGCTGGTCGTCCCCGAGTACTACGGCGCCTACGAGCGGCAGGTGGGGCTGACCATCGTGCGGCCCGCCCAGGTGAGCGCGGTGCGGCGCGGCGCCGGCGACAGGCTCGTGGTCTCGTCCGGCGCGGGGGAGTGGGCGGCCAGGGCGGTGGTCAACGCCACCGGCACGTGGACGCGCCCCTACTGGCCCTACTACCCGGGAGGAGCGGGCTTCCTCGGCAGGCAGCTCCATTACGCCGCCTACCGTGGACCGGCGGAGTTCACCGGCCGCAGGGTCGTCGTGGTGGGCGGCGGCGCCTCGGCGATGCACGTGCTGTCCGAGCTGGGCGGCGTCGCGGCCGGCACGCTGTGGGTCACCCGCCGCCCGCCGGTCTGGCGCGACGACGACTTCGGCGAGGGGGCGCGCAGGGAGGCGGTGGCCAAGGTCGAGGAGCGGGTACGGCAGGGCCTGCCGCCGCGGAGCGTGGTCAGCGTGACCGGCCTCGGCCACACCCCCGTCGTGCTCGAGGCGATGGAGAAGGGCACCCTGCACCGGCTGCCGATGTTCGCCAGGATCGAGCCGGACGGGGTGGCCTGGGCCGACGGCCGGTTCGAGCCCGCCGACACGATCGTGTGGGCGACCGGCTTCCGCTCGGCGCTCGACCACCTGGCCCCGCTACGGCTGCGCACGCCCGGCGGGGGCATCCAGGTCGACGGCACCCAGGCGGTCGCGGAGCCGCGCCTGCAACTGGTCGGCTACGGCCCCTCGGCCAGCACGGTCGGCGCCAACCGCGCGGGCCGTACCGCCGCCGTGAACGTGCGCAGGTTCCTCGGGGCCGCCAGGGTCGCCGCCTGACCGGCGGATCTCAGTGGTAGGCGTGCACCACCGCGTGGCCCTTGCCCTTGCCGATGAGCCACTTGTTGATCGGCGTCGTCACCAGGAAGGCAATCGCGAACGCCACCGCCAGCGCCCCCCAGAACAGGCCCGTGGCCAGCCCCGCGTCCATCGCGCCCGGGATGACGAGCATGACGCCGTTGTCCACGATCTCCATCACCACGATGGAGACCGTGTCGGCGGCCAGGGCCACCCGCAGCGCGCGCCCCCAGCTCAGCCCGGCCCTGCGCACGGGGATCATGGTGAGCAGGTAGCCGAACACGAAGGCCAGGGCGATGGCCAGGGCGATCGTCGGCGCGTTCGACCAGCTCAGGGCGGTGCCGATCACCATGCCGAGCACCTCTCCGATGGCGCATCCGGTGAGGCAGTGCAGGGTCGCCGTGGCGGCCATGCCCCAGGAAACGCCACCGCCGTGCGCGGCATGGCTGCCGTGCCCGGCATGACTGCCGTGCTCAGCATGACTGCCGTGCCCGGCATGATGGTCGTGCCCCGCTTCGTGCTCGTGCGCGGCGTGGCGGGCGGGCGCGGCATGTTGGCCGTGCGTGCCGTGATGGTCATGCGCATCGTGCATGTCGGACATTTCATACTCCGTCAGCGTCCAGGGGGAGAGGGGTACGGGTGCCCCCTATAGGTAATCGGCACAGGGTACTACAGCGCATAGTTCGACAACGGATCTCGACATGGTGTGGGACGGCGGGTTAACGTCCGGGCATGCAGGTGCCTGGCTACACCGAGATCAGGGAGCTTGGCCACGGCGGCACGGGGCGGGTCATGCTGGCCCTTCGCGACACCGACCGATTACCCGTCGCGATCAAGCACCTGTCCGACCCCGAACTGGTCGATCGATTCAGGACCGAGGCCGCGCTCGTCGCCGGCCTGGACAACCCGCACATCGCCCGCCTGCTGGAGTACGTCGAGGGTGAGCGGGGCGCCGCGATCGTCATGGAACTCGTCGACGGAGTCACCCTGCGCCGGCTGCTCACGCGCGAGGGCGCGACCGGCCCCGAGGCCGCCATGACCGTGCTGAAGGGCGCGCTGCTCGGGCTGGCCGAGGCGCACCGCGCGGGCGTCGTGCACCGCGACTTCAAGCCCGAGAACGTGATCGTCACCTCGGACGGCGACAGCCGCCTCGTCGACTTCGGCCTCGCCGGCTCGTGCGGACAGAGCGGCCCGCCGGCCGGCACCCCGCCGTACATGGCGCCCGAACAGTGGAACGAGGCCCCCGCGAGCCCCGCCACCGACGTCTACGCCGCGACCGTGGTGTTCTACGAATGCCTCACCGGGCGCCGTCCCTTCGACGGCTCGACCACGGCCGCCCTCGCCTACCAGCACCAGTACCTGCCGCCGCCGCTGCGTGACGTGGCCGAACCGGTCAGGGCGCTCGTCGGGCACGGCCTGGCGAAGGACCCCGCCGCCCGGCCCGCCTCGGCCGAGGCGTTCATCGCCGAACTGGAGGCCACCGCGGCCGCCGCCTACGGCGAGGACTGGGAACGGCGCGGCCGTACCGGTCTGGCGGCGCTCACCGTGCCGTACACCACGCTCTTCCCGCTGGCCGGGCCCACCATCGCCGAGACCACCAGCACGCTGGCGCGGACCACCCTCGCGCCCGCGGGCAAGCTGGCGGTGACGGCCGCCGTGACCGTGGCCACGATCGCCGCGGTGCTCGCCACCTTCACGATCTGGCGGGACCCGCCGGCGGAACCGCTGTCCGGACGCCGCCCGACGACCGGCCCTGCGGCCCTGCCCGCCCCTGCCTCCGGTACGGCGGCGCCGGCCGTCCCGGACCCCGACACGCGCCCCGGGCGGCCCGGTGAACCGGAGTGGCCGGCCGAGCCGCGGCCCGCGGACACCGCGCACCGGCAGCCTCCCGGTGTCACGGACCCGCCGCCGGCCCGGCCCAGCCCGCCGCCCGCCACCCCCGGCCGGCGCCCCACGCGCACCCCTGATCCCGGACCGACCCGCACCTCTGATCCTGGACCGACCCGCACCAGGGCCCCCGAACCCAGCCGCATCCCGGCGCCCGAACCCACCCGCACGCGCACCGCCGCCCCCGAACCGACCCGCGCCAGGACCACCCCGCCGGCCGATCCCGCGACCCCCGCTCCGGCCGATCCCGGGCCGGGGCAGCAGGGATCGGGTGACCCGGGGCCGGGCGACCAGGGGTCCGGTGATCCGAACCCGGGTGATCCCGGAACGGGTGGGCCGAACCCGGGCGACTCCGGTTCCGGTGGCTCGGGTTCCGGTGATACGGGCTCCGGCGACTCGGGCTCCGGTGACACGGGTTCCGGCGGCCAGGCGACCACGCCCGCCGGGCGCCCGATCGTGTCCGCCGAGGTGTCGGTCTCGGTCGAGGTCCCCCTGCTGGGCGGCGAGGGTGACGGCCTCGTCAACGCGGGACTCGGGGTCACGGTCGGCTCCGGACTGCTCGGCGGCGCGGCCTTCCCCGGCGTGCTGCTGCTCGGCCGCCGGATGGCCGTCACCCGCCGTCGCCGTCGCCTGGCGCCGTCGTCCGGGGCCGCCGCGGACCGTGGGCGGGCCGGCGGCGCGGCCCGTGAGCAACCGTGGCCCTGACGCGGCGTCAGGGCCGAATGCCGCACATCTGACCGGATCCTCTACTATCGTCCATCGGACAGAACGGCGCTCTCCCCGCGCCATCCCCCGGACGAAGGAGAAGCGTGGCGGTTGCGGCCCCCGGCGACCGGCGGCGCGCCCCGCTCCGCATCGTGCTCGCGGCCGGTCTGGCGGTGACCATGCCCCTGGCGTCGCCACCGGCCGAAGCGTGGGCCAAGCCCAGGCCGAGCGTCAAGCAGCTCAAGAAAGAGCTGGCCGCGCTGCAGAAGAAGTCCGACAAGCTCATCACCGAGTACTACAGCAGCCGCGTCGAGCTGCAGAAGGTGGAGAAGGTCGAGAAGACCGCCCGCGAGCGGCTGAAGGTCGCCCAGGCCGACTTCGACAGGGAGTCGGCGCAGCTGCGCCTCATGGCCACCGAGCAGTACATGTCGGGCGGGCTCGGCATCGTCCCCGCCTTGCTCGGCCAGGTCGACCTCGACGGCATGGCCGTGCTGACGGCGATCGGCGAGGAGCAGGGCGCGCGCCTCGAGGGGTTCACGCGGGTACGCGACGAGCACCGGCAGGCCAAGACCGACGCCGAGCGGCGGGCCGACGAGCTGGGCGCGCGGATCAAGGAGCTCGAGGTCCAGAAGAAGGACGCCGAGAAGGTCATCGCGAAGATCAAGGACAGGATCGACCTCCTCTACCCGACGCCCGGCGTGCGCAGGCCCGACGGGTCGTGGGTGCCGCAGCTGCCCTCGGGTCCCGACAACATCACGCCGAGGATGCGGCTGGTCAAGAAGCTCATCGCGGAGCGGTTCGGCGTGCCGTACGGGATCGGGTGCTACCGGACCATCCAGGACGGCGGCGAGCATCCGCTCGGGCGCGCCTGCGACTTCATGCTGAGCCGCGGCGGCGCCATGCCGTCGGCCCAGGAGGCGCAGCGCGGCCACGAGATCTCCGCCTGGGTGGTCAAGAACGCCGAACGGCTCGGCATCATGTACGTGATCTACCGGCAGCGGATCTGGCACGTCAGGACCAAGACCTGGCGCACGATGTCGAACAGGGGCGGAACCACCGCCAACCACTACGACCATCCGCACATCTCGGTGTATTGATAGCGTGTGACATGTGATCGACATTGACAAGGCGCGTGCGGAGACCCCTGGCTGCGCGCATGTGATCCATTTCAACAACGCCGGCGCGGCACTGCCCCCGCGCGTCGTCATGGACACCGTCAAGGAACACCTCGACCTGGAGTCGGCCATCGGCGGCTACGAGGCCAAGGACCGGGAGGCCGAGCGGCTGGAGGGCTTCTACGACTCCGTCGCCACCCTGCTCGGCGCCCACCGCGACGAGATCGCCTACGTCGAGAACGCCACCCGCGCCTGGGACATGGCCTTCTACGGCATCCCCTTCCAGGAGGGCGACAGGATCCTGACGACCACCAGCGAGTACGTCAGCAACGGCATCGCCTTCCTCCAGATCGCCCGCTCGCGCGGCGTCACCGTCGAGGTGATCCCCGACGACGCCGACGGCACCATCGACCTCGACCGCCTGGAGTCCGAGCTGGGCAGGGGCGGCGTGCGCCTGGTGGCCATCAACCACGTGCCCACCCACAACGGCCTGGTCAGTCCCGCCGCCGAGGTCGGCAGGCGGTGCAGGGACGCCGGCGTGTTCTACCTCCTCGACGCCTGCCAGTCCGTCGGCCAGATCGCCCTCGACGTCGACGAGATCGGCTGCGACTTCCTGTCCGCCACCGGGCGCAAGTTCCTGCGCGGCCCGCGCGGCACCGGTTTCCTCTACGCGCGGCGCAGCGCGATGCGCGGCCTCGAGCCGCCCTTCCTCGACCTGCACGCGGCCAGCTGGGTGACCCCCACGACCTACGAGATCCGCGACAGCGCCCTCAGGTTCGAGACGTGGGAGCGCTATTTCGCCGGCCAGCTCGGACTCGGCGCGGCCGTCGACTACGCGCTGGCGATCGGTCTGGAGGAGATCGAGGCCAGGGTGGCCGAACTGGCCGAGACCCTGCGCGCGGGACTGGCCGGCAAGCCCGGCGTGACCGTGCACGACCGCGGCGCCAGGCGTTCGGGCATCGTCACCTTCACCGTGGCGGGCCAGGACAGCACCGCGGTGAAGCTGCGGCTGCGCGAGCAGGGCATCAACGTCAGCGCCACCGAGCCCGACCAGCGTTTCGACACCGTGTCGCCCGGGTCGGCCGTGCGCGCCTCGGTGCACTACTACAACACCGAGGACGAGATCGGCCGCCTGCTCGAGGCCCTGTGACGGCTAGCGGGTCCGGCCGCGCGGCTTGAGACGGGCCGTGGGGAGGGCGGGAGCGCGCAACGGGTCGCCGTCGAACCCGGTGACCCGGCCGAAGAGCGTGCCCTCCGCCCACTCCTTGCGGAAGGTCTCGATCTCCTCGTGCGTGCGGCCGACGAAGTTCCACCACATCACGATCTCCTCCTCGAACGGCACGCCGCCGATCAGCAGCAGCCGCCCGGTGCCCGACACCCGCAGCGCGGACCGGCCGAGCCCGAGATACAGCAGCGGCCCGGCGGGCAGCGCCTCGCCGTCGACGGTCAGCGTGCCGTCCAGGGTCAGCGCCGCGTGCTCGAAGTCGGGCCGGATCGGCAGCTCGGCCGTGCCGTCGACCGACACCTCGACGCCGACCAGCGGCGTGTAGGTGCTCGCGGGGGAGGCGGCGCCGCCGAAGGAACCCATGAGGACCGTCGCCGCGTGTCCGGGCCCACGTACCACCGGCAGGTCGCCGTGGTGCTCGAAGTGCGGCGCCATGTGGCGCGCCGCCTCGGGCAGCGCCACCCACAGCTGCACGCCGTGCAGCTCCGTCCGCGGCGACTCCTCCGAGTGGGAGATGCCGCGCCCGGCCGTCATCAGGTTGAGCTGGCCCGGCCGTACCGGCTGGAGGCTGCCGAGGCTGTCACGGTGGAGCACCTCGCCTGCCACGAGCCAGGTGACGGTCTGCAGGCCGGTGTGCGGATGCGGCGGCACCCGCATCCGGGCCGTCTCGGGGCCGTACTGGTCGACGAAGCACCACGCGCCCACCATGCGCCGCCCCACGGCGGGCAGGGTGCGGGTGACCGTCATCGCGCGCGGCCCGCCGAGCGCGACCTCGTGCCCCCGCACCAGCTCGCGGACGGGCTCGCCCGCCGCGCACACCGTCTCCTGCGGGTTCGGTTCGATGTTGCTCACGCCTACGACTGTACGGCCTGCCACCAGGCGTCGACCGCCGGCACCGAGGCGGTGTCGACCAGCTCGCCGGGACGCGGGACCACGATCGAGACGTCGCGCGCCTTGGCCTCGCGCCACAGCCGGTCGACCGGCTCCGACCACGGGTGCAGGGCCAGGGTGAACGTCGCCCAGTGCACCGGCAGCAGCACCGAGCCGCCCAGGTCGACGTGGGCGTTCACCGCCTCCTCCGGGTTCATGTGGATGTCGGGCCATGCTGGGCTGTAGGCGCCGATCGGCATGAGCGTGAGGTCGAACGGGCCGTGGTCCGCGCCGATCGTGGCGTATCCCTCGAAGTAGCCCGAGTCGCCGGCGTAGAAGACCCTGCGCCGGGCGCCCGCGACCACCCACGAACCCCACAGCGTGTCGTTGCGGGTCACAGACCGGCCGGAGAAGTGGCGGGCGGCCGTCGAGACGAAACGCAGCCCCGCGACGATCGCCTCCTCCTCCCAGTCCAGCTCGATGATCCGGTACAGCGGCACGCCCCATCGCTCCAGGTGCGCGCCGATGCCCAGCGGCACCAGGAACGGCGCCTTGGAGATGCGGGTGAGCCGGCGCACCGTCGCCAGGTCCAGGTGGTCGTAGTGGTCGTGCGAGATGACGATCGCGTCGAGCTTCGGCACCTCCTCGATGGCGACGGGCACCGGGTGGTGCCGCCGCGGGCCGACGAACGGCGTGGGGGAGACCCGCCTGCTCCACACCGGGTCGAACAGCACCCGCCTGCCCTCGATCTCCACGAGCGTGGAGGCGTGGCCGTACCAGACGACGCTCAGCCCGGTCGGCGACGGAGGCGTGGCGGCGGGCGTGCGCAGCGGGATCGGGCCGGGGGGACGGCGCGACTCGCGGTCCCTCATCAGCTCGCGCAGCAGGCCGGGGGACGGCGCGCCCACCCTGGTCGGCTCCGGCATGGGGTTGTAGAAGACGCCGTCCCTGAACTGCCGCGAGCGGCGGATCCTGCCGGCCCGCTCCTCGCCCGAGGTCAACGGCCGGACGCCCAGCTCCGCGGGCACGTCGCGCAACGCCCAGCCCGCCGCGGCCAGCGCCGCCCCACCCGCGAGCAATCGGCCCACTGTCCGCATCGCCGCCATCGCTCAACCTCCACAAGCCAGTATCTCCGGGACAACCACCGCCGGAGGATCACATGTTCCCGGTTAGGACGATATATCGCGATATGTTCGCCCGCGCGGCCGAACCTGAGACCACTCTCAGCAGGAAGGGCCGGGCGGATCCCCGCCTGCGAACCCCTGCGAGGATCCGGCCTCGGGGAGCGCTCGCCCCCGGTGGCTGCAGGAGCGGCACTGGCCTCACGCGCGCACCGGACGCCGGCCGCGGAGATCACCAGTGCTCCGTGAGACGATGACGGAACGGGGACCCGCCGCGAGGGGGCACCAGGATGGACACCACCGTCACCGAGGTCGCGCCGGACGTCTACCGGATGTCCACGTTCGTCCCTGACGCCGGCATCATGTTCAACCAGTACCTGATCGACGCCGAGGAGCCGCTGCTGTTCCACACCGGGTTGCGCGCGCTGTTCCTCCCGGTGTCGGCGGCCGTCGACCGCCTCATCGGTCTGGAGCGGCTGCGCTGGATCACCTTCGGTCACGTCGAGGCCGACGAGTGCGGATCGATGAACGCCTGGCTGGCCGCCGCGCCCCGGGCCCAGGTGGCGCACGGCCGCGTGGGGTGCCTGGTGTCGGTGAACGACCTCGCCGACCGGCCGCCCCGGCCGCTGGCCGACGGCGAGGTCATGGACCTGGGCGGCAGGCGGGTACGGCGGATCGAGACGCCGCACGTCCCGCACGGCTGGGACGCGGGCCTGTTCTACGAGGAGACCGCCGGCACCCTGCTGTGCGGCGACCTGTTCACCGCGATGGGCCCGGCGCCCGCCATGACCGACAAGGAGATCGTCAGCCCCGCGCTGGCGGCGGAGGACGCCTACGGCGCGACCTGTCTCACCCCGTCCACCGGTCCCACCATGCGCGCGCTGGCCGGGCTGGAGCCGACGGCGCTCTGCCTCATGCACGGGCCCGTCTACCACGGCGACTGCGGGTCGGCGCTGCTCGACCTGGCGGGGGCCTACGAGTCTCGGCTCTCCCTCGAGGGGGTGCGCCTGCACGGACCCATCACGCCGACCGGCTAGAGGACGACCGACGGTCCCGGTCGCTGCCTGCCCCGGGTGGGACGGGCGCGCTTCCGTGCCGGTTCGGAGCGCCACCCGACCTCCGCGTTCCGCGGCTCGCAGGGTGCGGACCACGTCGCCCGGCCGTCGATCCGCTTCGCATTGACGCGGGGTTTGCCGGCTGATAAGTCTTGTCAGGACAAAACTATGTCCTGACAAGCTGCCCCTTTGGAGGAGCACCGTGGCTGCCAGGGTGGCCGAGATCGTGCGGACACGCGTGCACAACCCCGAGGCGATCGCCGAGGCCGCGAGGCTTCGCATGCCGGCGCCCTCCGTGCTGGGCGAGCACGGCCGAGTGATGATCATCGCCGCGGACCATCCGGCGCGCGGCGCGCTCGGCGCGGGCGGCGATCCGATGGCCATGGCGGATCGGGGCGATCTCCTGGACCGGCTCTGCACGGCGCTCGAACGTCCAGGCGTCACCGGCGTGATGGGCACCGCCGACATCCTGGAAGACCTGCTGCTGCTGGGCGTCCTGGACGGCAAGTCGGTCTTCGGGTCCATGAATCGCACCGGCTTGGCCGGCTCGTCGTTCGAGATCGACGACCGTTTCACCGGCTACGACGCGGAGACCATCGCGGCCATGGGCTTCGACGGGGGCAAGACGCTGACCAGGATCGCGCTGGACGACGACGCCACGCCTTCGGTGCTGGAGAACACCGCGCGGGCGGTGAACGAGCTCAACGACCGCAAGCTGATCGCGATGGTCGAGCCGTTCATCTCCCGGTGGATCGACGGCAGGATCCGCAACGACCTGTCACCGGAGGCCGTGATCCGGTCGATCGTCATCGCATGCGGGCTGGGTCGGCGCAGCGCCTACACCTGGCTGAAACTCCCCGCCATCGACGACATGACCCACGTCCTGGCGTCCTCGACCCTGCCGGTGTTGCTGCTCGGCGGCGACGGCACCGATACCGAGCGGATTTTCGACCGATGGAAACGCGCGCTGAGGATGCCGACGGCGCTCGGCCTGGTACCCGGCCGGTCGCTTCTCTATCCGGCCGACGGAGACGTGGCGGGCGCCGTTGACCGGGCCGTCAGCCTGTTGTAGGCGGGTTCCGGAGTGTCCTCGAAGCCGCCCGGCGCATGTTCGCGGCCGCCACGTCAGCGCTCGTCGAGTTCGCGCTCCGGGCAGAGAAGCCGGGGGACTGGCATCGTGCGGCTCATACCGGCGGGCATCGATCTGACGGCACTGCGGAATCCCGCCTTCCGGATGATCGCGCTGGCGCAGCTCGGCTTCGTGGTGGGCGAGCAGGTCCTCGCGGTCGCCGTCACCGTCTCGGTGCTCAGCGCCGGGGGCGACGCGGCCACGGTCGGCGTCGTGCTCGCCGCCAAAGGCGTCGCGTCGTTGTGCCTGCTCCTGGTAGGGGGAGTCTGGTCCGATCGCCTGTCGCGACGGCGGATCCTGACCGTCATGCTCGCCGTCGACGCCGCCGCGGCGAGCGTGCCCATCGTCGTGGGCGGGCACACCGCCGCCGTGTGGCTGCCGGCCACCGTCCTGTTCGTGGTCGGCGCCGCCGAGGCGTTCATCCGGCCCGCGTTCAACGCCATCCTGGCGGGCTCGCTGGACGAGGACCGGCGGATGTCCGGCCGGGCCCTGGTCAACATCTGCACCCGGGTGGGGGTCATCACCGGTCCGGTGATCGGCACGCTGCTCGCCGGCGGGAGCCAGGTCTTTCCCTTCGTGCTGGCGGCGCTCGTGTTCGCCGCCGCCGCGCTCGCCCTCCGCGGGGTCGCGGAGCCGTCATGGACGCCGGTCGCCCGCCGTTCCCTCCTCAAGGAGGCGACGGCGGGATTCGCCGAGGCGGGGCGCCGACCGTGGCTGACGGCCCTGCTCCTGTTCTCACCGGTCAGCCTCATGTTCGTGATCGCGCCCAGCCAGGTGCTCCTGCCCGTGCTGAGCCGGGACATGTTCGGCTCCTACACGGCGTACGGCACGGCCCTCGCGTGCTACGGCGCCGGCGGGCTGATCAGCAGCGTCACGATGATGGCCTGGCGCCCCCGGCGCTCGGGAGTCGTGGCCATGTGCTCGATGTCGCTGTATGCCCTCGTCCCTCTCGGCCTGCTGTACGCCCCTTCGATCTGGGTGCTCTTCTGCTGTTACCTCATCGCCGGCTTCGGCGTGGAGACGTACGCCCTGTGCTGGGACGTCGCGATGTACCGCGAGGTACCCGACCACCTGATCGGGCGGATCACCTCGCTGGCCTGGCTCGCCACCTTCGGCCTCATGCCGTTCGGCCAGGCGGTGACCGGGCCGCTGACGAACCTGACCGGCGACCAGGCCGTCCTTCTGGGCGCGGCGGGGCTCGTGCTGGTGATCCCGCCATGCCTGCTTCTCGTCCCCGGGATGACCCACCTGCGAGGCACGCGCACGCCGGGGTAGCGGCCGGCTGGACCGGGCAGCGGGGGTGGCGTTCCGCGGGCGCGAGCGCCGCATGCCGCGCGGGGCCGCGTCATCCGGTGATCGTCACCGTCCTGTGCACCGTTCGGGGTAGGGGCTACACCGAACGGTGTACGCCCGGCGCCGGTGGAGGGCCGCCGCGCCCTCGCGGGCACGGCGGGAGGGGACCGTCAGCGGATCACCCGGCACACCAGGGCGTCGGAGGTGCCGCGGAAGGCGCTCATGACCACGTCGGTCGTGAGGAACTTGCAGGCCAGGTACGGGTCACCGGACCCGGCGTACTGCAGGCCGCCTCCGGGGCCGCTGCCGTAGCACCGCAGGCCGCTCGACTCGTAGAAGCCGATCCAGGCGGAGGAGGAGACCTTGGCGCGGCAGTAGTCGCCGATCGAGAGAGGGCCGAAGGGGACGTCGACGACGGCGGCGGAGTGGGCGGGGGTGGCGAGGGTGACCAGCGCGGCACACAAGCCGGCGGCCAGGACGAGGGGGCGGAGACGCATGTGTGCTCCAATGGGGGGAGAGGGACGGTCGAGTCCACTCTTTATAAAGAAACTTTCCTAAGCAATGGCTTGACTTCCCGGGGGGAGCCCCTCCTGCTACGTTCGGCCGGGATCGCGATCTTCATCCGCTCCCGAGGAGGCCGCCATGACGCATCCCGCGCTCGCGGGCGCGCCCGTCTACCTGGACTACAACGCCACCACCCCGGTGGACCCCGAAGCGCTGGAGGCGGCGCTGCCGTACCTGACGGCCCACTTCGGCAACCCCTCCAGCGGCCACGCCTACGCCCGCGCGCCGCGCGCGGCCCTCGACCGTGCCCGCCGGCAGGTGGCCGAGCTGCTCGGCGCCGAGCCCTCAGAGGTGATCTTCACCGGCGGCGGCTCCGAGGCCGACGCCCTGGCCGTCCGCGGCGCCGCCCTGGCCGTCCGCGCCGGCGACCCCGGGCGGCGGCGGGTCGTCGCGCCGGCCACCGAGCACCCCGCCGTGCTGCGGTCCTGCGACGGCCTGCGGGTCGAGGGCTTCATCGTGACGCCGCTGCCGGTGGACGGCCACGGCCGCGTCGATCCCGGCGACCTGCGCGCGGTCGTGCGGCAAGGGGACACCGCGCTGGTGTCGGTCGCCTATGGCAACAGCGAGACCGGCACGATCCAGCCGATCGCCGAGCTGGCCGCCGTCGCGCGGGAGAGCGGCGCGCTGTTCCACACCGACGCCGCCCAGGCCGTCGGGAAGGTGGCCGTCGATGTGGCGGCGCTCGGTGTGGACCTGCTGACCGTGGTCGGCCACAAGATGTACGCCCCGAAGGGGGTGGGCGCGCTGTACGTGCGTGCCGGCACCCCGCTTCGTCCCGTCATCCCGGGCGGCGGCCAGGAGCGCGGCCTGCGGGCCGGCACGGAGAACGTCGCCTTCGCCGCCGCCCTGGGCCAGGCCGCCGAGACCGCCCGGCGCGAGCTGCCCGGCAGCGCCGTACGGCTGGCCGCGCTGCGCGACCTGCTGCAGGCGGAGCTGGAGGCCCGGCTGCCGGGCCGGGTGCGCCTCAACGGTCACCCGGACGCGCGCCTGCCCGGCACGCTGAACGTCAGCATCGACGGCACCAGCGGCCGTGCCCTGCTGGCCGCCGTGCCTGAGATCGCCGCCTCCACCGGCTCGGCCTGCCACGAAGGCGTCGACGCCCCCTCGCCCGTGCTGCTGGCCATGGGACTGCCGCCGGAGCGCGCGCTGGCCGCGCTGCGGCTGTCGCTGGGCCGCTGGAGCACCGAGCAGGAGGTACGGCACGCCGCCACGCTGATCGCCAAGGCGGCCGCGGGATAATCGGTGGTAGTCCCCCGCCGTCGCTGCCAGACTCCCGCGCATGACTGTGGCCCGTATCGACCTCCTCCTGCGCCAGCTCGACATCGCCTGGGCGCTGTTCGACCACCACCTCAAGGACATCGACGACGCGCTGTGCCTGTGGGAGCCGGCGCCGCACTGCTGGAGCGTGCGTCAGGACGGTCGGGGCCGGTGGGTGGCCGACTGGCAGGTGCCCGAGCCCGACCCGGTGCCGGCGGTCACGATCGGCTGGCTGACCTGGCACATGGGCTTCTGGTGGACGACCACGCTCGGGCACTGCTTCGGCGACGGCGCGCCACCGCGCGAGGAGATCATCTGGCCGGGTGGCGCCGGCGCGGCGGCCGAGTGGCTGCGCGGGCTGAAGGCGGACTGGCAGGAGCGGCTGTCGTCGCTGACCGACGCCGACCTCGACTCCGCCGACCGGACCGCCGGGCTGTGGGGGCAGGAGCAGACGCTGGCCGACGTGGCGGGCTGGCTCAACGTGGAGCTGACCAAGAACGTCGCCGAGATCGGCCTGGTGCGCATCCTCCATGGAGCACGAGCGCGGTGACCGCGGCCGGCGGTCATGGCACGCCGAGCAGCCGCAGCCCCGCGGTGACCGCGGCCGCGGACAGGACGATCACCAGGAAGGGCGCCCTGCGCCAGGCGAGCACCCCGGCGACCGCGACGCCCGCCACCCTGGCGACACCCGCCAGACCCCCCTCCTCGGTCAGGGTCGTCGTGGCCACCAGCGCGGCCAGCAGGACGACGGCGCCCGCCGCCATGAGCCGCTCCATCCGGGGCGGGAAGGTGACACGGTCACGCAGCAGGGGGCCGGCCAGCCGGAAGGCGAACGTGCCCGCGGCGAGCACCAGCGCCGCGGCCACCAGCACGACGGGGCTGTTCATCGGGAGGCCTCCGCACGTGTGGCGATGAGCGCCAGCCCGGCCAGCGAGAGCAGCACGGGCAGCCCCGCGGGCAGGAACGGCGTGGCGGCCAGGGCGACGACGACGCCGGCCAGCGCCGCGTGGCGCTTGTCCCTGTCCCGCAGGGCCGGCAGGACCAGCGCCAGCAGGACGGCCGGGAACATCGCGTCGAGCCCCAGCGCCCCGGTGTCGTCGATGAGGGCCCCGGCCAGGCCGCCGGTCACGGCGCCGAGCGGCCAGCAGATCAGGATGCCGATCCCGCAGGCCCAGTAGGCGGCCCGCTTCCGCGCGGGCTCCTCCTGCGAGAGGGCGAAGACGACCGACTCGTCGTTCATGAGGTGGGTGCCGAGCAGCCGCCGCCAGCCGCGCCCGAGCACGTCGGGCAGGGCCAGCCCGAACGGCAGGTGGCGCGCGTTGACCGCGAGCCCGGCCACCACCGCGGCGATGGGACTGCCGCCCGCCGCGATGATCCCGATGAACAGGAACTCGGAGCCCGCGGCCAGTACGAGCAGGCCGAGGATCGCCGGCAGCCACAGCGGGAAGCCGGCCGCCACGGCGGTCGCCCCGTAGGAGATGCCGACCACACCGATCGCCAGGCTCACCAGCGCGATGTCGCGCAGCAGCCCGCGGTCGAGTGTTCGTACTATCGAACGCATGGAGTCCAGAATGAACACTTCTGTCCGTGTTCGTCAAATCGAACGGCTGGATGATATTCTGAACGCATGGAGCGGGACGTTCCCATGAAATCCATCGCGGCCGCCCTGCGCCGCGAGCGCGGCGCCGCCGGCCTGTCCCTCACCGAGGTGGCCCGCCGGGCCGGCATCGCCAAGTCGACCCTTTCCCAGCTGGAGTCCGGACAGGGCAATCCCAGCCTCGAGACCCTGTGGGCGCTGTCGACGGCGCTGAACGTGCCGTTCTCCCAGATCATCGACCCGCCCCGGCCGCGGGTCCGGGTGATCAGGTCGGACGAGGGCGTGGCGGTCGCCTCGGCGCAGGCCGACTACCGGGCCGTCCTGCTGGCCGCCAGCCCCCCGGCCGCCCGCCGCGACATCTACCGCATCGAGGCCGAACCCGGCACCGTGCGCTCCTCCGATCCCCACATGCCCGGCGTCATCGAGCACGTCGTCCTGGCCACCGGCCGGGCGCTGGTGGGCGTCGTCGACGAGCCGGTGGAACTGCGTCCCGGCGACTACATCTCCTATCCGGGAGACCTGCCGCACGTCTTCGAGGCGCTGGAGCCGTCGACCAGCGGGATCCTGATCTCCGAGCACACCTGACGGCCCGCCCGCCTCGCTAGAGGCCGCGCAGGGCGGCGCGCGGGATCACCCCGCTGACCGTCGTGCCGCCGCCGAGGGTGCTGGTGACGGTGCAGCGTCCGCCCACGGACGCCAGGTGCGCGCGCATCGCGACGATCCCGCGGCCGGCGGCCGGCCCGACGAAACCCCTTCCCTCGTCGCTGACCGTGAGGCGCAGCCCCTTGTCGCCTACGGTCACGGCGACGGAGACGACCCGCGCGCCGCTGTGCTTCTCGACGTTGGACAGCGCCTCGGCGAAGCAGCCCAGAACCGCCTCGACCACCCGCCTGGGCACCCGCTCGGAGGGCAACGCCCAAGTCTCGACGGCGATCCCGGTACGCCGCGACCACTCGGCCAGCTGGTGGTCGAGCTCGCCTGCGAGGTCCGTGGCGCGCCGCTGGACGATGCCGCGCAGATGCTTGCGTCTTTCCATGGGTTTCCCGGTGTTCGCCTCGACGATGCGCACGTCAGGTGCGCCGGCCTGGAAGCTTCATTTGAGCACAGACCTTGTCGACGGTTCTGTACGACCATAACCAACTTTCCCTTGCCGCCCCCCGCTTCTCGCCCGTCCGGGTCCGGACGGACAATGAGGAGGTGAGCAGGCGTGTCCGCGCCATGGTCCTGGTCGAAGGCGTCGTGCAGGGGGTCGGGTTCCGGCCCTTCGTGTACGGCCTGGCCACCGGGCTCGGCCTCGACGGGCTGGTCGGCAACGACGAGCGGGGGGTGTTCATCGAGGTCGAGGGTGCGCACGCCCGGGTCCAGGAGTTCCTGGCGACGCTGCGCGCCAGCCCGCCCCCGCTGGCCTCGATCGAGCGCATCAGCACGGGGGCCATCCCCGCCACGGGCCAGGCGGGCTTCGTCATCGCGGGCAGCGCCACCGGCGGGCGGCGCCGGGCGCTCGTCTCACCCGACGTGGCGACCTGCGCCGACTGCCTGCGCGAGATGGACGACCCGGCCGACCGCCGCCACGGCTACGCCTTCACCAACTGCACCAACTGCGGGCCGCGCTTCACGATCGTCCGCGGCGTGCCGTACGACAGGGCCCGCACCACGATGGCCGCCTTCGCCATGTGCGCTGACTGCGCGCGCGAGTACCACGATCCGGCCGACCGCCGCTTCCACGCCCAGCCGGTGTGCTGCCCGGCCTGCGGGCCCGGCCTGCGGCTGCTCGACCGCGAGGGGCGGCAGGTCGACGGCGATCCCGTGGAGGGCACGGCGCGGCTGCTGGCCGGCGGCGCCGTCCTGGCGATCAAGGGGCTGGGCGGATACCACCTGGCCGCGGTCGCCGCCGACGACAGCGCGGTCGCGGCGCTGCGCCGCCGCAAGCACAGGGAGGACAAGCCGTTCGCCGTCATGGTGCCCGACCTGGCCGCCGCCCGCCTGCTGTGCGAGGTCGGCGGGGAGGAGGAGCGCCTGCTCACCTGCCGGGCCCGCCCGATCGTGCTGCTGCGCCGCCGTCCGGACGCCGAGGTGGCCGCCCCGGTGGCCCCCGGCAACCACTGGCTCGGCCTGATGCTGCCCTACACCCCGCTGCACCACCTCCTGCTCCGCCGGCTCGCCACCCCCATCGTGCTGACCAGCGGCAACGTCTGCGACGAACCCATCGTGTACGTCGACGAGGAGGCCGTGCCCAGGCTGGGCGGCATCGCCGACGCCTTCCTCACCCACGACCGGCGCATCCACATGCGCACCGACGACTCGGTGGTACGCGTCTTCCGCGGCGAGGCGCTGCCCGTGCGGCGCTCCCGGGGGTACGTGCCCCAGCCGCTCGAGCTGGCCTGGCCCTTCCCGCGGCCCGTCCTCGGCTGCGGCGCCGAACTCAAGCACACCTTCTGCCTGGCCAGGGACGGGCACGCCTTCGTCTCCCACCACATCGGCGACCTGGAGAACTACGAGACGCTGCGCTCCTTCACCGAGGGCGTCGAGCACTTCGGGCGGCTGTTCGACATCGTCCCCGAGGTGCTGGCGCACGACCTGCACCCGGAGTACCTGTCCACCAAGTACGCGCTGGCCAGGGACGGCCTCGACCTGGTCGCCGTGCAGCACCACCACGCGCACGTCGCCTCGTGCCTGGCCGACAACGGCGTCGCGGGGCCGGTCATCGGCGTGGCCTTCGACGGGCTCGGCTACGGCGAGGACGCCACGCTGTGGGGCGGCGAGTTCCTGATCGCGGACCTGACCGGCTTCCGGCGGGCCGGCCACCTGGCGACGGTGCCGATGCCCGGCGGCGCGGCGGCGATCAGGCAGCCGTGGCGCATGGCCGCCGCCCACCTCGACCTGGCCTACGACGGCGACGTGCCGGCCGGCCTCGACGTCGTCCGGCGCAACGCGGAGCGCTGGGCGGCCGTCGTCGCGCTCGCCCGCCGCGGCGTCGGCGCCCCTCCCACCTCCAGCATGGGCAGGCTGTTCGACGCCGTCGCGACGATCGTCGGCGAGCGCGACGCGATCACCTACGAGGGCCAGGCCGCCATCGAGCTGGAACAGTGGGCCGACCAGGCCGAGGACGGCGCCTACCCGTGCCGCCTGGTGGGGGAGGAGCCGTTCGTCGTGCCCGGCGCCGAACTGGTCCGGGCGGTCGTGGAGGACGTGCGGGCGGGCACGGACCGGGCAGTGACAGCCGCCCGGTTCCACAACGCGATCGCGGCTGCCGTCGCCGACGGCTGCACCCGGCTACGGCAGGCCGGCGGCCCGTCCACGGTGGCGCTGTCGGGCGGGGTGTTCCAGAACCTCCTGCTGCTCGGGCGGGCCACGGCGTTGCTGGAGGAGCGCGGCTTCCACGTCCTGACGCACCGGCGGGTGCCGCCGAACGACGGCGGGATCAGCCTGGGACAGGCCGCCGTCGCCGCGGCCCGCGACCGGCTTCGCTGAGCGGCGCGGGTCAGCCGCCCTGGTCGCCCGAGGGCAGGGTCGGGCTCTCCCCGTCCTGCGGCTCCTGCGGCCCCACCCCCGTGGAGTCCTCGGCGCTCGAGCCGCCGTACGGCCGGCCCGACTCGCCCTTCACCCCGATCGTCTCCCTTCCGGCCTCCTCTTCCTCCTTGGCGATCTCCTCCGCCCGCCTGGAGGTGCTCTCGCCCACGCCGTGCGGTGTGCCCGGCTCGGTGTCGGTGGCGGAGACACCGGCGCGTTCCTCCTCGGACGGCGCCCGCCCTTCGCCGGGCGGAGCGGCCCGCTCGGGCGTGAAGGCACGGTCACCGGCCTGGCGGGCCTCCTCGCTCCCGCGTCCGACGTCGGGAGAGAACCCGTGCTGGTCCTCGGGCTCGCGGGGCTCTGACATGTTCAGCACCTCCGTCAGAAGTCATCAGCAGATGCGGGGGAGCGGGTCGCCGACCAGCAGGTCGACGATGCGGGTGCCGCCGAAGGCGGTCTTCAGCAGCACCAGACCCGCCGGATCGTCCTTGACGTGGCCGACCAGCGCGGCGCCCTCGCCCAGCGGGTGCCCTCGCAGGGCCGCAAGGGCGGTGTCGGCCGCCGCGCCGTCGACGACCACGACCATGCGGCCTTCGCAGGCGACGTAGAGCGGGTCGATGCCGAGCAACTCGCACGCGCCGCGCACGCCCGGCCGTACCGGGACGGCCTCCTCGTCGACGACCACGGCCACGCCCGAGGCGCGCGCGATCTCGTTGAGTATCGTCGCGACCCCGCCGCGGGTGGCGTCGCGCAGACAGCGCACCGCGCCCCCGCCGCCGGCCCCGCCACCGTCCTCACCGGCGCCCGCGCCGTCATCCTCGCCGGCGCACGCGTCGAGCAGCGCCGCGGTCAGGCCGTTCAGCGGCGCGGTGTCCGACGTCAGGTCGGCCTCGATGTCCAGCTCACCCCTGGCGAGCATGATGGTGACGCCGTGCTCGCCGATCGGTCCCGACACCAGGATCGCGTCGCCGGGACGCGCGCGGGAGACCCCCAGGTCAAAGCGCCGGTCCATCAGCCCGACACCGGCGGTGTTGACGTAGCAGCCGTCGGCCTTGCCCCTCTGCACGACCTTGGTGTCCCCGGTCACGATGAGCACGCCCGCGGCGGCGGCCGCCGCCGCCATCGAGGCGGTGATGCGCCGCAGGTCCTCGACGGGGAAGCCCTCCTCGAGCACGAATCCGGCCGACAGGTACAGCGGGCGGGCGCCGCACACCGACAGGTCGTTGACGGTGCCGTTGACGGCCAGGTCGCCGATGTCCCCTCCGGGGAAGAACAGCGGCGACACCACGTAGGAGTCGGTGGTGAAGGCGAGCCTGGCCGTACCGACGTCCAGCACGGCGCCGTCCTCGAGCGGCTCGAGCAGCGGGTTGCGGAACGACTCCAGGAAGACCGCCTCCACCAGCGTCTGCGTCGCCTTGCCGCCCGAGCCGTGGGCCATGGTGATGTGCTCCTCCTTGACCCTGGCCTTGCGGCGGCGCGCCCGGTCGATCCGTTCGAGCACCTGCTCCTCGCGGCTGGGTCCCTCGGCTTCGGCCGCGTGCTCGCGCACGGCCGCCTCCGCCCAGTCGGCGGTGCCGCCGATGCCCGTTCCGCCGAGGTCCGTCCCGCCGAGGCGGGCCCGGTCGGTGCCCGTCCTCTCCACGCCGGTCACCGCGTCGCCTCCCTCACCCGCTCGCGCGAGAAGCGGCCGAAGTTGTAGTACGCGGCGCAGGCGCCCTCGGAGGAGACCATGCAGGTGCCGATCGGCGTCTCCGGCGTGCAGGCGGTGCCGAACACCTTGCACTCCCACGGCTTGAGCACGCCCTTCAGCACCTCGCCGCACTGGCAGGCCTTCGGATCGGCCACCCTGCCGCCGGGGATCTCGAAGATCTGCTCGGCGTCGAAGGCGGCGTACTTCTCCCGCATCCTCAGCGCGGAGTGGGAGATGAAGCCGAGACCCCGCCACTCGAAGTACGGACGCAGCTCCATCACCTCGTTGATGACCTTGAGCGCTGTGAGGTTGCCCGCCCAGGGCACCACGCGCGCGTACTGGTTCTCGACCTCGGAGCGGCCCTCGGCCAGCTGCACGAGCAGCATGTAGATCGACTGCAGGATGTCCAGCGGTTCGAAGCCCGCCACGACCAGCGGTTTGCCGTAGTCGCGGGCGATGAACTCGTACGGCCGGCAGCCGATGACGGTCGAGACGTGACCAGGGCCGATGAAGCCGTCCAGCCGCAGGTCGGGCGAGTCCAGGATGGCCTTGATCGCGGGGATGATCGTCACGTGGTTGCAGAAGACCGAGAAGTTGCCGAGGCCCTCTGCCGCCGCCCGCAGCACCGTCATGGCGGTGGACGGCGCCGTGGTCTCGAAGCCGATGGCCATGAAGACCACGCGCTTGTCCGGGTTCTGCCTGGCCACCTTGAGCGCGTCCAGCGGCGAGTAGACCATGCGGATCGCGGCACCCTGGGCCATGGAGTCGAAGAACGAGCCGCGCCCGCCCGGGACCCGCATCATGTCCCCGAAGGAGGTCATGACGACGTCGGGCTGCTCGGCGATGTGGATGGCGTCGTCCACCCGCCCCATCGGGATCACGCACACCGGGCAGCCGGGCCCGTGCACCAGCGTGATGGTCTCGGGCAGGTAGTCCTCCAGGCCGTGCTTGTAGATGGTGTGGGTGTGGCCGCCGCACACCTCCATGAACTTGTAGGCCCGGCCCGGCTCGCACAGGCTCGCGATCCTGGCGGAGAGGGCGCGTGCCTTCTCGGCGTCGCGGTACTCGTCGACGAAGCGCATCGCGCCTCACCCCCGGTCGATCGATGACGTTCGAAGCGCCGCCAGTTCGTCGTCGTAGGCCTGGCCGATGCCCTCCAGGAAGTCCAGCGCGGCCCTGGCCTCCTCTTCGTCGATCTTCGACAGCGCGAAGCCGACATGGATGAGGATCCAGTCGCCGGGCTGGAGCCGCTCGTTCTCCAGCAGGCCGATGTTGACGGCCCGCCGTACCCCGCTCACGTCGACCTTGGCCAGGTCGGCGTGGTCCGGCAGGATCTCCACGATCTCACCGGGGATTCCCAGGCACATGGTGTCCCTCCGCCATCTGGATCGATTCGAGGACCAGGGCGTCGCCGCCGCGCAGGTCGACGTCGTCGCCGCCGCAGCCGCCGCACACGGCCAGCGCGTCGGCCGTCTCCTCGTGGCGCCCGCAGGTCCTGCAGGTGAGCTGGACGGGCACCACGGTCAGGTCGATCGTGGCGCCGTCGGCGACCGTCCCCTGGGCGACGAGGGAGAAGGCCTGGTCGAGCGCCGGCCCGGTGATGCGCAGCAGCGCGCCGGCGCGGACCTTGACGTGTGCCACCCGTCGCCCGACGGCCCGGCGTTCCACGGCGTCGAGCACCGAGGCGGCGATCCCGAACTCATGCACGGCTCACATCCCCCTGATGTGGAGGTAGCGCTTGATGTCGGGTATCGACTGCCACACCAGCACGGCCAGCACGGCCACGCACAGCACGATCAGCAGACGCTTCAGCATCGTCGGGCCTTCCTTCCTGTCGCGGTCCGAAAAGTTCGCGCACCAGCCCGGCGGCGCGCGGCACCGCTCGCGCGACCGCCTCGCTCAGCTCCATGCCAGGTGAGACGTCGGCGGGCTGGCAGCCGACGATGACCACGCGGCCGATCGTGACCCCGTAGGCCCGCATCAGGCCGAAGATCGCCTCGGGGGTCATGCCGTGGGCGTCGGCGAGAGCCGCCCGGGCGAGCACGTCGTCGGCGGGCCCGTGCTCGTCGAGCGCCGGCTCCAGGACCGCCAGCGTTCCCGGCGGCTCGTCCATCGGCAGCGCGTCGATCATGATCATCTCGTCGTAGCCGGAGAGCAGCTCGTAGGCCAGGTGCACGCCGCGGATCCCGAAGTCGGCCACGACCGCCTCGGCCGGCAGACCGCCCTCCGACAGCAGCCGCCTGGCGACCTCGACGCCGAAGCCGTCGTCACCGAGGAAGACGTTGCCGACCCCCGCGACCAGGACCTTCCGGCTCATCCGCCCTCCTGCCCGCCCGTCAGGGGCTCCACCTCGTCGGGCGCGAAGTAGAGGAACCGGCCCTGCTCGCGCAGCAGGTCGGCGCCCGGATCGTCGTCCAGCGTCACCGCCAGGTGGCGCTCGCCGTCCACGTCGAGGAACACCGCCTCGACCGTCGCCCGCCGCCCGGCCAGGAACATGTCGTGGGCGTCGGCCCGGCGGGCGCGCGAGCCGCCGCGCGCCGGCAGCAGGCGCACGGCGCTGCCCCTGGCGAGGGTCACCCCGTCGACCACGACGCTGTCGCTCTCGGGCGAGACCGACCGGTCGGAGCCCGGATCCCACCACGGCGGAGCGGCCTGCGCGGCCGGATGCAGCCGGTGGACGGCGCCGTGGAGCCGTTCGAGCACCTCCGCCGGGAGGTCGCCCACCCGGTCGATGATCTCGGCGGCCCTCGGGTCGGTGGCCCTGGCCTCGCGCTTCTCCGCATCGGTGAGGGCGAGCGTGCGCAGGCTGAGCAACTCGTCGATCTCGGTCGCGTCGAACAGGTCGCCCGGGCTCTCCCGCGCGATGGACGGGTGGTCGTACAGGATGATCGGCGCGGACAGCATCACGTCACGCCGTCCGGGCTCGCCGGCCAGCACCGGCCAGGTGCGCAGGTTCTCGCACGCCGCCGCCGCGGCCGCCGCCCAGGCGGGCGGGTCGAGCAGGGACACGAACGCCGCCGACCCGGCCTCGAGCAGCGTGTGCGCGGCGATCAGCGAGCAGTGCAGCGCGTCGTCCCTGGAGGCGTCGGGATCGTCCCACTCCGTGGTGTTCTCGACCCGGACGCGCAGCCTCACCAGCCCGTACGGCCCGTCCACCCGCTCGGCCCGCACCCGCAGCACGGCGTCGAGACGCCGGTCCTCACGCACGATCCGGCCGAGCGGCTCGCCGCCGGGGCCGGTCAGCGGCTCCACCGCACGCGCCCCCGGGTGGCCCACGTCGTAGGTCCTCTCGGCGGCCAGCACCTCCTCCAGCGCCACCACCGTGTCACGCTCCCGCTCCACGGCCTCGTCGAAGGTGAGGTAGGTCTGCCCGGCGATCTCGAGCGCGGGGACGGGGCGGTGCCCGCCGGCCTCGGCGCGCTCGACGGTCCTGGAGCGGACCTGCAGGAAGCGCAGGTCGATCCGCACCACGGCGTCCTCGGCGCCGGGGGCCACCTCGAGCAGGCACTCGGTCTGGCAGACGGGGTGCTCGGCCGTCGCGGTGTAGGCCGGCGGCACCAGCACCCCGAACTGCCAGCGCGCCTGGTTCTTGGTGGCCGAGGCCCGGTAGGGGTAGAGCAGGTACCCCTCGTAGAGCACCGCGTCGGCGACCTCACGGGCGATCCGCATCGACATGGTCACGACGTCGCCTCCTTCGCCCGCGCCAGCAGCGCCTCCACGGTGTCGTCCCACGTCGCCAGCGCATGGGCGGACTTGAACAGGTGCAGGGCGCGCAGCGTGTCCGTGCGCAGCCGCAGCCATCCCTCCCCGGGGAAGTAGCGGTCCATCAGCTCCCGCCAGACCGCGACGGGCAGCCGGTGGCGGGTCTCGCGGTCCCACGGCACCTGCTCCACGGCGAAGCCGGTGGGCGTCCTGGCGAAGACGGTGCCGCTGAAGAGCAGCAGGAGCGGGATCTCGCCGTCGTCGAGCGCGGCGAAGTACTTGCCCGCCGCCACCTCCAGGTCGTAGGAGACCGGCACCGGCAGATCGACCTCCGTCGACCCGGTGAATCCCGGCACCATGAGCGAGACGGTGGCGAACTGCAGCGGCCGAAGCGTCTCTCCCCAGCGCGACGGCGCGCCGAACAGATCGGTGAGCAGCTCGGCCTCGGCGGCGGAGTAGCGGCGCCGCTGGGGCTCGATGCGGATCTGGCAGCGCAGCGCGACGGCGTGCACCGCGCCGCCGCCCGCCTCGCTGACGCGCAGCGGGAAACGCAGCGTCGGCGCCGCCGCGAACCGGTCGGCACGGGCGTCGAGGCAGGTGAAACCCAGGTCAGCCATGCTCGGTCCCCACCTCGCGGCTGCGCGCCCGCAGCTCGCCGAAGAAGGCGTCGATGGCCTGCCAGGCCTCCTGACCGCCGTCGAAGCCCTTCCACGTGGTCCTGACCAGGCCGACCAGCTCGTAGCAGGCGTCGATGGGCACCAGGTGGCACACGAAGCCGCCGGGCCGCCGGTCCACCAGCAGCGCCTCGACATCGGGGGCGGCGTCGGCCAGCGCGGGGTTGGCCGCCATGATCCTCTCCCACGTCGACAGGGAGAGCTGCGACTCGGTCGCCCCGCCGGGGCTCGGATAGAAGGCGACCGTACGGCCCAGCGCCGAGTTGTGGAAGAAGAACGCCATGCGCACCGGGATCTGCAACTCGTCCCAGTCGGCGACGGACATGGCGAAGCGCGGCGCGTACAGGTAACGGTCCGGCACCGCCAGATACCGGCCCATGGCCGCGCCCGGCACCGTGAACAGCAGGTAGCAGCCGCGGCACGCGCACATCAGGGCCCTGCTCTCCACGTTGACCACATGGCGGTGCCCGGCGTCGATCGGTTCGGCGCACAGCTCGCAGCGCTCGCCCGCGACCGGAACCCCGGCGGGGCGCGGCTCGCGGAAGCGCCGCAGCCCGGTACTCATGGCAGCGCCCCCTCCGGCACCGGACAGGGTCCGGGCGGCGGGTGCGTCTGGATCTGGTACAGCTGCTCGCCCGGCTCGACCACGCCGTCCACCTCGACGCGGGCCACCTCAGGCGCCGCCCTGGCGATCGCCTGCTCGATCGCCGACGTCACCGTGACCCGCGAGGAGGGACAGCCGTGGCAGGTGCCCGCCAGGCGCAGCCGTACGACGCCCGGCTCCTCGATGCCGACCAGCTCCACGTCGCCCGCGTGGCTGCCGAGGTAGGGCCGGACCCCCTCGAGAGCCGCCCGCACCCGCTCCTCGGTGCTCAGCGGGTGGAGGTCGTGCACCACGAGCAGGCCGGAGACGAGGTCGTCGGCGACGAGCCGGCGAAGCGTCTCGGCCTCCCCGGACTCGGCGACGACCTCCATGATGCGCTCCAGCGCCGCGCCGTACAGCTCGACCAGCACCCGCACCAGCTCCTCGGCCTTGTCGCGGATGGCCTCGTCGCTGAGCGCGCCCAGCTCGGCGAGCAGCACCTCCACCCGCTCGCCTGCCGTGACGGCCTCGATCCTCCCAGGCATCGCACCACCCCGTCAGGACCCGCCGAAGGCGTGCGGGCTGTGCAGCTTGCGCAACTGCCTGCCGCCGCCCAGGTACATGTGGACCCCGCACGGCAGGCACGGGTCGAAGCTGCGGACCGTCCGCATGATGTCGATGCCCTTGAAGTTCTCCGGCGCGTTCTCCTCGAAGATCGGCGTGTTCTGCACGGCGTCCTCGTACGGCCCCGGCGTGCCGTAGGAGTCGCGGACGCTGGCGTTCCACGGCGTCGGAGGATAGGGGTGGTAGTTGGCGATCTTGCCGTTCCTGATCACCATGTGGTGGGACAGGACGCCCCGCACCGCCTCGGTGAAGCCGCAGCTGATCGCCTCCTCGGGCACCGTGAACGGCGCCCAGGTCTTGGTGTGTCCGGCGCGCACCTCGGCCAGCGCCTGCTCGACGAAGTACAGCGCGCACGCCGCGGCGTAGGCCTGGAAGTACGTCCTGGCCCGGTTGCGTTCGATGGTGTTGGAGTACAGCTCCCCGCCGCGCTCGGGGATCTTCCACTCGAAGGTCGTCTCGGGCCTGGTGGCGGAACGCGGCAGGTTGATGAGCACGCTGTGGCCCGTGGCCTTGACGTAGCCGATGTCGACCAGTCCGGACAGCGCCGTGGACCACAGCCTCGCGAGCGGGCCGCCCCCGGTGTCCAGTGCGAGCATCTCCTTGCCGTCGAACCAGCGGGGCGACATGACCCAGCTGTACTTGTCGGTGAAGTCGCGCTTGCGCGGATGCGGGATGGTGTGCTGGTTCCACGGATGCCGCATGTCGACCGGGTTGCCCAGCGGGTCCTGGGTGACGAACGGCTCCTGGTCCTCCCAGTCGTCGTAGTACGAGCTGCCCAGCAGGATCCTGATCCCGAGGTTGATGTCGACGAGGTCGTTGGTGACGACCCTGCCGTCCATGACGACGCCCGGGGTCACGAACATGCGCCGGCCCCAGTCGCTCATGTTCTCGTAGGTGAAGTCGCAGTACTCCGGGTCGTTGAGGCTGCCCCAGCAGCCCAGCAGCACCCGCCGCCTGCCGACCTGCTCGTAGCCGGGGATGGCCTCGTAGAAGAAGTCGAACAGGTCGTCGTGCATGGGCACCACGCGCTTGAGGAACTCCACGTAGCGCATGAGCCTGGTCAGGTAGTCGGTGAACAGCTGCACGGTGGCCACCGTGCCGACGCCGCCGGGGTAGAGCGTGGAGGGGTGCACGTGCCTGCCCTCCATGAGGCAGAACATCTCCCTCGTGGTACGGCTGACCTGCAGCGCCTCGCGGTAGAACTCGCCCTCGAGCGGGTTCAGCGAGCGCATGATGTCGGCGATGGTCCGGTAGCCGTGCTCGCCCGCGTGCGGCGCCTCGGTGCGTTCGGCCTGCTCCAGCACGCCGGGATTGGTCTCGCGGACCATCTTCTCGCAGTAGTCGACCCCGACCAGGTTCTCCTGGAAGATGTTGTGGTCGAACATGTACTCGGCCGACTCGCCCAGATTGATGATCCACTCGCCGAGGTGCGGCGGCCGCACCCCGTAGGCCATGTTCTGGTTGTAGACCGAGCAGGTCGCGTGGTTGTCGCCGCAGATCCCGCAGATCCTGCTGGTGATGAAGTGCGCGTCCCTGGGGTCCTTGCCCTTCATGAAGATGCTGTAGCCGCGGAAGACCGACGAGGTGCTGTAACACTCGGCGACCCGCTGGTTCCTGAAGTCCACCTTGGCGTAGATGCCCAGGCTTCCGACGATCCGGGTGATCGGATCCCATGCCATCTCGACGAGTTCCTCGCCGGCCTGCTGTGGTGTGGTCGTCATGTCAGCCTCGCTGGGGTTACCAAGGGGCCCTGTAGCCCGTGAGCAGCTCGCGGCCCTTCCGGCGCCACCTGGGTTCCTTGTCGACGGTGCGCTGGGTGACGTGGCGCAGGGTGCGGATCATCGCACCGTAGGCTTCGCTGGCCGTCGAGGAGATCTTGGCTCCGGGCGGCTCGTCCATGAACGGCATGAACTTGTCGGGGAAGCCGGGCATCGTGCAGGCGATGCAGATGCCGCCGACGTTGGGGCAGCCGCCGATGCCGTTGATCCAGCCCCGCTTGGGGACGTTGCACTTCACCACCGGACCCCAGCAGCCGATCTTGACCAGGCACTTCGGCGAGCCGTACTCGGTGGCGAACTGTCCCTGCTCGAAGTAGCCGGCCCGGTCGCAGCCCTCGTGCACCGTCTGCTGGAACAGCCACGTGGGGCGCAGCGCCTCGTCCAGCGGGATCATCGGGGCCTGCCCGGCGACCTGGTAGAGCAGGTAGAGGATGGTCTCCGACAGGTTGTCGGGGTGGACCGGGCAGCCGGGCACGTTGACGATCGGCAGACCGGCCTTCGAGCGCCAGTCCCAGCCGAGGTAGTCGGCCACGCCCATGGCGCCGGTCGGGTTGCCGGCCATCGCGTGGATGCCGCCGTAGGTCGCGCACGTCCCCGCGGCCAGGATGGCCGTCGCCTTGGGCGCGAGCCGGTCCAGCCACTCGCTGGTGGTCATCGGCTGACCGGTCTCAGGGTTGTTGCCGAACCCGCACCAGTAACCCTCGCTCTTGATCGACTCGTTGGGGATCGAGCCCTCCACCACCAGCACGAACGGGTCCAGCTCGCCGCGGTCGGCCTTGTAGAACCATTCGATGAAGACGTCGGCGCCCTGCATGGGGCCGCACTCGAAGTCGATCAGCGGCCAGTGCACGGCGATCCGCGGCAGACCTGGCAGGGCCCCGAGCGCGATCTCCTCGATGCTCGGCTGGGTCGCAGCGGTGAGCGCGACGGAGTCGCCGTCGCAGCTCAACCCCGCGTTGATCCACAGAATGTGGAGGAGAGGCTCCTCCTGTGCCTGTGATGTGGTCTCTTGCGACTCGGTCGGCGCGCTCATGCGCCTCACCACCTCGCGGGTCTGGTGTTCAGCTGGAACGCGGCGGCGGCACCGCGCCCCGCCGCCCGAGCGCGTCCTGGGTGAGCTCCCAGAGCGCGTGGTAGACCGTGGTCTGGGCCTCCTGGATGCGGTGCACCGAGGACGACGGGACCACGAACAGGTGGTCGATCGTGCCCAGCTCGGCCATCTGGCCGCCGTCGTAGCCGGCCAGCCCAACGGTGATCATGCCGCGTCTGTCCGCCTCCTGGAATCCGGCGATGAGGTTGCGGGAGTTGCCGCTCGTCGACAGCCCGAACGCGATGTCCCCCGCGCGGCCCGAGGCGGCCAGCTGCCGGGAGAAGACCACCTCGAACCCGATGTCGTTCGACAGCGCCGTGACCACCGCCACGTCCGCGGTCAGCGCGAACGCGGGCAGCGGCCGGGCGGCCTGCCCCGTGCCGAGCGAGCCCGGGTTGAGGAACAGGGCGGCCACGTCCTGGGCGTCGGTGGAGCTGCCCCCGTTGCCGAAGGCGAACAGCCGCGCCCCCGCCTCGAAGGCGGCGGCCATGACCTGCGCGCAGGCGGCCATCCGGGCGCCGTCGCGCTCGAGGACGCTCTGGCGCAGGGCGACGATCTCGCCGGCCTTGTCGACCGTGGACTGGCGCACCGCGGTCAGCACGGCGTCCAGATCGCTCCCGCCCGAGTAGAGGAACGGGTACAGCGACTCCATCGGCTCACTCACGTCGGGCCCTCCTCGACGACCACCGCGATGGCCTCCTTGGCGTGCACCAGGACCGTGTCACCGACCCGGGCCGTCACCAGGGCCACGCTCACCTCCTCGGTGCCCTGCCCGGTGTCCACCACGGCCAGGCCGTCCTCCAGCAGCCTGACCACCGTCACCGGCACCGCCTCGTCGGAGCAGGTGACGCACACCTCCTCGTGGCAGGCCCTCCCGTCGGCGCTCATGCGACCACCTGAGGGTCGAGCACGCCAGGCTGTTCGAAGAACACGTGAACCAGCTCCCACAGGATGTGGTACGTGGTGACGTGCACCTCCTTGATGATCCGCGGATCGGTGGAGCGGGCGATCAGGACGTGGTCGACCGAGGGGCTGCGGGCGATCTGCCCGCCGTCGCCGCCCACCAGTGCCAGGGTCAGCATGCCGAGCTCCCTGGCGCTCTCCAGCGCCTTCAGCACGTTCACGCAGTGCCCGAACGGCGAGACGCCCAGCGCCATGTCCTGGCCCGCCGCCAGGTGCCTTAGCTGGTGGGCGAAGACCTCGTCGAACCCGGCCTCGGCGGCGATCCCCGTGATCGCGGCCACGTCGCCGGTCAGCGAGAACGACGGCAGCGCGCGCTTGCCGACGATCACCGGATGCACGAACTCGACCGCGATGTGCTGGGCGTCGGTGGCGGACTCCCCGTTGCCGAAGACGATGAGCCTGCCACCGCCGTGGAATCGCGTCGCCATGGCGTGACAGGCACGTGCCACCTTCTCGGCCTCGTCGGCGAGGCCGCAAGCGGGTTCTACGCGGCGTGCGAAGACCTCCGAGACGGAGGCCAGGACCGTCTGGTCCATAGCGGACCACTTCCCCCACGTTGCGCGCTTCTTGATTCTCGTGCTGGAACGTCCCCCGTTTACCGACCGTACGCCAGGGCGAGACGGCCGAAAGAAAACAGATGTCGGAAATTTCGCAAAGTTGGGATCCATCCGCGAAACCTCCGGCGAGCTGCGCGAACGCCCGCCACTGTCGATCGGGAGGCGGTCGCCGCTGTCCCTCTGGCGACGGTCATCGCGGTCGGTTCGGAGGCGGTCGCGGCTGTCCCTCTGGCGAGGGTCATCGCGGTTGATCCGGGGACGGTCGCGGCTGTCATCTGGCGAGGGTCATCGTGGCCCGGCCATCGGGGCGCGCCGGTGGTGCGGGCGGGTGGACGCGCCCGCGGCGGGGCCGTTCGCCGCCCGGGTCAGGCCGGGGTGCGGACGACCGCCACCGGGCCCGGCGCGCGGTGGAGCAGGGCGTGGGAGACCGAGCCGAGCACCATCCCCGCCAGCCCGCCGCGCCCCCGCGAGCCGATCACCAGCAGGTCGGCGCCGCGCGCCGCCTCCGTCAGCGCGTCGACGGGATGGCCCTTGACGACCTCGGGAATGACGGTGACGTCCGGATAGCGTTCGCGCCGGCCGGCCAGCGTCTCCTCCAGCTGCCTGAGCTGGCTCTCCTCGACCGAGCCGCCCCCGCGCGACGGCGGGATCCGGCCGCCGGCCTCGTGCCTGCTCCACACGTGCAGGACGCGCAGCTCCGCCCCGCGCAGCGCCGCCTCCCCGAACGCGAACTCCAGCACCGGCCCGCCGCGCGGGGAGCTGTCGAGGCCGGCCAGGATCTCCCCGCTCGAGGCGGCCGGGTTCTCCCGCACGACCACGACATGGCAGGCGGCGTGCCCGGCCACGCCGTAGGCGACGGAGCCCACCAGCAGCCCGCGCACGGCACTCAGCCCGTGGTTGCCGACCACCAGCAGATCGGCCCGCTCGCTCTCGCGGATCAGCGCCTCGCGGGGATCACCGGGCAGGATCTTCGCCTCCGCCTTCAGCTGCGGCTGCAGGCGGCGGGCCGTCTCGACACCGGCGGCCAGCACGGTCTCGGCGCCCTGCCGCATCCACTGCGCGACCTCCGCGTAACGGCCGGGCCCTGCCTCGGCCGCCCAGCGGTGGATGGCGTGCACCACCCGCAGCGGCACGTCCCGCAGCGCGGCCTCGTTCGCCGCCCAGGCGACGGCCTCCAGACCGGCGCGCGAACCGTCGACACCAACGACGATCATGAAAGTCTCCCTTCGACCGCGCTCCCACGGGACGGCCAGGAGCGCTCCCACGGGACGGCCGGGAGGAGGACACGCACGTCCCAAGGGCCGGAGAACCTCGGGCCCGAGGACCTCCGTCAGGTCAACCATTCCCCGCCGGCGGGCGCGGCCACGGGTTCGGCAGGCAGCGTTCGAGTGACTTCGACTGCTGCACCATGACCGGCGCGGGCAACCCCCTGCTGGGACAGTGCGCGTGGGAATGGCCGAGCCCGTGCCCGACCTCGTGGTTGATCACGTACTGCCGGTAGGCGGTCAGATCGCCGCGATAGGACGGGACGCCGACCGCCCAGCGCAACGCATTGATGACCGACCTGCGGCCGTTCCAGCACGACAGCTCGCCGCCGGTACGCAGCGGCAGGCACTGCGCGTCGGTGGTCAGCGGGCTGGTCAGCGCGACGCTCAGCCGTACCGGCGGGTGGTCGACCCGGCGGAACCTGCCCCAGCTGCGCGGGTCGTTCAGCGTGGCGTGCACGGTTGCGGCGAACGCGGCGGGAGCGAAAGGGAGGCCGCCCTCCACCTCCACGAGGTAGCGGACCACCGGTCCGCGCCCCTTCCTCGGCGCGGCGCCGCCCGCGACCACCCGGTAGGCGCCACTGCCCCTCCTGGGCACCCTGACGTACGGCGTGGCCTCCTCGCGAGCGGCTCCGGCGCGCCCCACGTCCGCACCGGCCATGCCATAGGGGACGACCCCGCGCCCGACCTGGCCGAACGGCACCAACCAGTGTCCGGTGGGGTCGGACGGCACGGCTTCACGATGGATCGGGTCGTACGGTGCGATCCCGCGACCGGTCGGCCCGAACGGCGAGGCTTCACGATGGTTCGGGCCGTAGGGTGCGATCCCGCGACTGGTCGGCCCGAACGGCACGACCTTGCGCCCGACCTGGCCGAACGGTTGGGCCTCGCGAGCGGTCCGGCCGTACGGGACGGCTTCGCGGCCACTCCCGCCGGGCGGCAGGGACCGGCGGCCACCCCGGCCGAACGGCTCCACATCGCTGCTGGGCAGGCCGTTCGCTTCGGCTCCGAAGCCCGACAGACCGAACAGACCGGAGAGACGGGACAGGCCACGCAGGGAGAGAGGCCGACCGGGCATGCGGGGTAGGGCGAGAGGCAGGCCCGGCATGTGGGCCAGTCCGGGCGGGGCGGGAGGCTGATCGGGCAGGCGGGGTAGGGCGGGAAGCAGGCCCGGCATGTGGGCCAGTCCGGGCGGGGCGGGAGGCCGATCGGGCATGCGGGGTAGAGCGGGCATGCGGGGTAGGGCGGGAAGCAGGCCCGGCATGTGGGCCAGTCCGGGTAGGGCGGGAAGCAGGCCCGGCATGTGGGCCAGTCCGGGTAGGGCGGGAGGCCGGCCGGGTGTGTAGGTCAGTTCGGGCGGGACGGGAGGCTGATCGGGTATGCGGGTCAGGCCAGGCAGGCCGTACCGGCCGGGCAGACGGGGCCAGCCGCGCAGGCCGTGCCGGCCGGACTGGCGGGAGGGGCCGGGCCAGGTGGGCCGGTCAGGGCGCAGGCCCGGCGGTAGGGACAGGCCGAGCAGACCGGCGGGGCTGGTCAGGCCGGTCGGGCTGATCGGGCCGGTCGGGCTGGCGGGGCTGGTCGGGCCGGTTGGGCCGGGCAGACCTGGCAGGAGGGGCAGGGCGGGCAGGACGCCGGGACTGGCCTGATCGAGGCGGGCCTGGTCGAGCCGGGCGCGATCGGGACGGGCGTGGTCGGGGCGGCGGCGCGGGGCGGACTGGGCGCGAGGGATCTCCGGGCGGACGCCGGGCCTGGCGGGTTCGATCACCGGCGGTGACGTTCCGGCCGTCGGCACCAGGGCGGGCGCCCCGCACCCGGCCGGCAGGAAGGCCACGGCAGCGAGCGCCAGAGCGCGCACGTCATCCCCCTCGGATCGCTGGGGGAGTCACCGATCATAGACCGTAGGGCGCCAGGTCGAGCGGAGGCTTCTCGCCCATGGCGAGCGTGGCGGCCAGCAGGCCCGCGTAGGGGCCCGCGGTCAGCCCGTAGGCGCTCATGCCGGTCGCGACCACCACTCCGTTGGCGACCCTGGCGATCAGCGGCCGGCCCGCGGCCATGACGGGACGCAGCCCGACCCGCGCCTCCACCGGAGTAGCGGCGCCCAGCCCGGGGGCCACGGCCATCGCGCCGGACAGCACCTCGGTCACGCCCGCGACCGTAGTCCGCGGATCGAAGCCGGCCTCCTCCACCGTCGCGCCCATCACCACCCGCCCTCCGGGGAAACCCAGGAGGTAGGGGCCGCGCCCCGCCGTACCGCGGCTGCCAGCAGGTCGTCGCGCACCGCGCGCCCGTCGACGCGCGCCGCGCCCGGCACCAGCAGCGCCTTCAGCCGGGGATCGAGCGGCGGGAACAGTTCGGCGGGCCGGTCGACCGCGGTGACCTCGCCCATCTCCGGCGCGCCGGCACGCCTGGCGGCCAGCAGCGCGCGCACCGGCTCGAGCTCCGCCCGGTCCCGCGCCACCAGCAGCGCGCCCACCCGGGCGTGGCCGCCCGCCGCCGGCGGCAGGTCCGTGTAGTGGCGCGCGCCCTCGCGGGCCAGCAGGTACCAGGCCTCGTCGTCCTCGTGGTCCATCCACGGGCACACGATGCCCGCGCCCGCCGGTGTCGCGGCGCCGGGGCGGCCCGCGTCGACCACGGTCACGGCCACACCGCGGTGGGCCAGGTGGTAGGCGGCGGCCGCGCCGACGATTCCGCTCCCGATCACGGTGATCCTCATACCTCGATGATCTCAAAAGGGTTAGGTTGGCCGAGGGGGCGGCGCGGAGCGGAGGTGCGCGGAATGGCAGTGGTACTCATCGGCACACTCGACACCAAGGGCATCGAGTACGGCTGGCTGCGGGAGCGGCTGGCCGACCTCGGCGCCGAGGCGATCGTCGTCGACGTGGGCCTCGGCCCGGAGAGCACGGGCCCCGGCAGCGCCTTCGGCGCGCCCGCCTCCGCTTCGGCCGAGGACATCTCCAACGAGCGTGTCGCCGCCGCGGCGGGCGCCGACGTGGCCGCCCTGCGCGCGGCGGGCGACCGGGGCGCAGCGGTCACCGCCATGGGTGAGGGCGCCGCCCGGGTGCTGGCCGAGCTGCATGAGGAGGGCCGCGTCGACGGCGTGCTCGCCGTGGGTGGCAGCGGAGGGTCGGCCATCGCCGCGCGGGCCGTCAGGGACCTGCCGATCGGGCTGCCGAAGCTGATCGTGTCCACCATGGCCGCTGGGGACGTCTCGCCGTATGTCGGGGCGAAGGACGTCACGATCATGTACAGCGTGGTCGACATCGCGGGCATCAACCGGGTCTCACGCCTGGTCCTGGGCAACGCGGCGGCGGGGATCGCGGGCATGGCGGCGGCCTACGCCGCCCGCACCGCGGCCGAGGCCGCGGCGGCGGTGCGCGGCCCACGCATGGGCACAGGCATGGGAACGGGCACGGACGCCGGCACGGGGGCGGGCACGGGCACGAAGGCGGCGATCGGGACGGCGCGGGCTGACGACAGGCCGCTGGTTGCCGCGTCGATGTTCGGCGTGACCACGCCCGCCGTCGACGCCGCCCGCGAACGCCTCACCGAGCTCGGCTACGAGGTGCTCGTCTTCCACGCCACCGGCGCCGGCGGCAGGGCCCTGGAGGGCCTGGCCGACAGCGGCCTGCTCGCCGGCGTCCTCGACCTCACCACCACCGAACTGGCCGACGACCTCGTCGGCGGCGTCCTGTCGGCGGGGCCCGACCGGCTGACCGCGGCCGGACGCCGCGCGATCCCGCAGGTGGTCGCCCCCGGCGCGCTCGACATGGTCAACTTCGGGCCGGCCGACACGGTGCCCCCGCGATTCGAGGGGCGCGACTTCCACGTGCACAACCCGACCGTCACACTCATGCGCACCACTCCCGAGGAGATGGCCGAGCTGGGCCGCCGCGTCGCCGCCAAGCTCGCCGCCGCGACCGGTCCGGCCGCGCTGTTCGTGCCGCTGCGCGGCGTCTCCGCGCTCGACGCGCCCGGCATGCCGTTCCACGACCAGAAGGCCGACGACGCCTGCTTCGCCGCGCTGGCCGCCTACCCGGACACGACCCGGCTCGACCTGCACATCAACGACCCGGCCTTCGGCCGCGCGATGGCCGACCGGCTGCACGACCTGATCAGGGGTGAGGGATGAACCGCCAGACCGTACTCGAACGGCTCCGCCGTACCGTCTCCGAAGGCCGGCCGGTGATCGGCGCCGGCGCGGGCACGGGCCTGTCGGCCAAGTGCGCCGAGGCCGGCGGCGTCGACCTGATCATCATCTACAACTCGGGGCGCTACCGGATGGCAGGGCGCGGCTCCCTGGCGGGGCTGCTGCCGTACGGCGACGCCAACCAGATCGTCGTCGACATGGCGGGCGAGGTGCTGCCCGTGGTCAAGGACACGCCCGTGCTGGCGGGCGTCTGCGGCACCGACCCGTTCAGGGTGATGCCGCGCTTCCTCGACTCGCTCAAGGCGATGGGCTTCGCGGGCGTGCAGAACTTCCCCACCGTCGGCCTGTACGACGGGGTGTTCCGGCAGAACCTCGAGGAGACCGGCATGGGCTTCGACCTCGAGATCGAGATGGTACGGCTGGCGCACGAACGCGACCTCGTCACCGCCCCCTACGTCTTCGACGCCGCGCAGGCCCGCGCCATGGCCGAGGCGGGGGCCGACGTTCTGGTGCCGCACGTCGGCCTCACCACGAAGGGCTCGATCGGCGCGGGCACGGCCCTGTCGCTCGACGAGGCCGTGGCCGCCGTGCAGGAGATGCGCGACGCCGCGGCGGCGGTCAGGCCGGACATCCTGGTGCTGTGCCACGGCGGGCCGATCGCCGAGCCGGCCGACGCCGCGTACGTGCTGTCGCGCACCAAGGGGGTCGTCGGCTTCTTCGGCGCCTCGTCCGTCGAGCGGCTGCCCACCGAGATCGCCATCACGCGGCAGGTGGCCGCCTTCAAGAATCTGGAGATCTAGATGCTCGTGAGCCCGTCCCACGTCCCGACGATGACCTTCGACTGGGGGTCCATCAAGTGGTTCGTCACGCCGTCCGCGATCCCGGGGGCGGCCAGCACGCTCGGCGAGGTCATCGTCAACCCGGGCCGGGGGCACGCCCGGCACAACCACCCCAACGCCGAGGAGATCATCTACGTCATCTCCGGGGAGGCGATGCAGATGGTCGACGACGGGGAGCCGTTCCCGATCAGGGAGGGCGACACCGTGCACATCCCGGCGGGAGCGTTCCACTCGACGTTCAACACGACGTGGCGGCCGTTGCGGCTGATCGTCACCTACACGCCCGGCGGGGAGGAGAAGGCGCTGCAGGGCGCCCCCGACTACTGCCTGCACGAACCCGGCGACATCGCCGAATGGCGCCAGGTCTGACCGGCCCGCCGTCCCGCCCCGGCTGGGGTCAGCCGTCGGCCGCCCAGCCGTGGGTCCGCATGAGCACCTTGGCGACCACGGCGAACCTGTCAGGGTGCAGGACCGCCCCCTCCCGCCTGATGTCGTCCTCGTCCAGCGCGAACACCCGGTCGAGACGCAGGTAGGACACCCGGCCGTCGGAGCCCCACGAGCCGATCTCCAGCCACTCCGGGCCGTCGTCGCCGCGGCTGGACAGCATCATGCCGAGCAGCCTGCGACCATGGCGGCCGACGATCAGCAGCGGCCTGTCCTTGCCCCGCGCGGCGTCCTCCTCGTACGGCACCCACGCCCACACGATCTCGCCGGGGTCGGCCATGCCGTCCAGGTCGGGGGAGTAGGCCAGGCTCGCCGCCCGGTCCACCGAATAGATCTCCCTCACCGCGCCGCGGGCGGGACGCGGGTCATCCTCGTGATCTCGCACAGCCGGAGCCTAGACCACCGCACGGGGGTGGGAGGAGTCGTCAGTGCTTCGAGTTCTTGTCGCACGACTGCAGGAGCCACGTCCCGTCGTCACTGACGCAGTACAGGCACCCGCCTTTCCATGCCCACCGCTCGTGCGAGCCGCACGGTCGGCCGGCTACGCACGTCCTGCCCACGGCCTGCTGGTCGGAGATCGCGGGGGCGGTGACATCAGCGGCGGCGAGCGGACCGGCCGCCGTCCCGACGGCGAGTACCGGCGCCGCCAGCGCGGTGATCAGGAGCAGGCGCTTGAGCATCAACAGATCACTTCCCGGGGGATCCGGCGGGCCGGTGTCGTGGCCGGATCGCCGGATCGAGTGTCCCTATGACCGCGCCGAAAGGCGCTCTGTCCTTCACAGGGTAGGCATGGGCCGACGGCTCGGCGCGGCCTGCGACGCAAAGCTTCCTTGGGTCTTTCCCCACCGAAACCCGCAGGTGGCGGCCGGTTGATCGATGACCGCAGACCGGGGCGGGACCGCACGCATGCACGTAGGTCCCGCCGGATCACCACCCCGCCGCCCGCGGACGGCAGACCTGGCGCGCCGGTCATGATCCTTTGACCCCGATTTTCACCACGGCGGCGATTGCGGCGCGGTGATCGGGCGGTAGAACCCCCGCAGGCGGCCGCGGTGCCGCCCTCCCCTCGATCCGCCCGACCGCCATCGAGGGAGAACATCCATGCGTCGCACGCCCGCCCTCCGGCGCGCTGTCGTCACCGTGGCCGCCGCCACGCTGCTCGGCCTGGCCGCCGCGCCGCTCGTCACCGGCGCCCACGCCGTGCCGTTCATGACCGGCGCCGCGCCCGCGCCGAGCGCCGCCGCCGCCGCTTCGGCGCCGAGCGCCACCGCCGCCACGCCAGGGCCACGCACCACCCCCGCCGCCGCCACCCCGGCATCGAGCGGCACCGCCGCACCAACGAGCGGCACCGGTGGGGCGCCCTCGTCGAACGTCACCGGCGCCGTGCCCTCGTCGAGCATCAGCGGTGCCGCGCCCGGGTCGAGCCCCACGGGAGCCGCTCCCGCTCCCGCCTCCGCCGCTCCCGCCTCGGCTTTCCCCGCCTCCGCTGCTCCTGCCTCGGCTTCTCCCGCCTCGGCTTCTCCCGCCTCGGGGGCTGACGTGACCGCGCCGCCCTGCCCGCCGTCCGGCTGCGAGCAGACGAGAGTGGAGCAGTTCAAGCAACTGTTCAAGCAACTGGTGCGCTTCGCCGTCCTGCGGACGGTGCGCGGCATGTTCCGCTAGCCGTTCCGCACGGTGGTAGCCATCTAGCGGAGCCCCCGTCGCGGTTGGCGATGGGCCTCGCCGCGGCGACCGCAGCGATGGTGATGCACACGAACGGAAACGACGACCCGGCGACGGCCGGCTCCGTACGGATCCTCGGTCGCGCCGGTCAGTCGGCTGGGGGCGGGGGCGGGGGCGGGACGGCGGGCAGCGTGGTGAGCAGGCCGGTGAGGGCGGTGACGGCCCATTCCTGCCACCGCGCGTGCTCCCAGCCGCGCTCGCGCACCAGCAGGTTGTAGGTCTCCGGCGACAGCAGCGCCATCGCCACGTCGGCGGCCTCGTCCGCTGTGAGGCCCTGGGGGAGCGGCGTCTTGCGGGCCAGCGCCTCGACGAAGACCCGTTGGACGGCCAGCCGCTGCTGGATGTTGGCCGACCACACCTCGGCCAGATCGGGATCGGTGGTCGCGGCGCTGCGCACGACGTCCAGCAGAGCAGCGGCCCGCAGGTAGATGTCTCCCGCGCCGGCGACCTGCCCCCGGAGCTGGCCGTACGGGTCGGGGTCGGCCAAGGCGTCGAGCGCCCATGGTCGCTCGAGCGTGGGCCTGGGTTCGTCGTCGCCGGCCACGGCCCGGTCGAGTGCCGCGGCGAGGACGGCCTTCTTGGTGCCGAAGGCGTAGTAGACGGTCTGCTCGCCCACCCCGGCCGCGGCCGCGATGGCGCCGATGCTCGTGACCGTGTAGCCGGTCGAGGTGAACAACCCGGTGGCCGCGGCCACGATCCGGGCCCTGGTGCCGCGCGCCCGCGCGGCACGCCCGTCCTCACGCTCCGGGGCCCCGGCCACCCCCCGGCCGCCCCGCGGCGATCGTCCACTCACGAGCGCTGACCATAGCACCACTACGGAAACCTTCTTGTAGCGTGACTTCAGAAAGGCCCTTCTGCGCGGTGTCCACGCTCGGCATGCCGAACAGGCTGGACCGAGCGCGCCGGCCGGGAACGACTTCCGGCCGGCGCGCCGGGCACCGCGATCTCGTGTCAGCTCAGCTGCCGGACGAAGAACCCCAGCGAGTTTTCCACTTCGAACGACGGCACGTCCCCGTGCTTGCCAGGGTTGGCATGCAGCGTCTTCTCAGCCGAGGCCAGGGCGTCGAACAAGGCCAGACTCTGGTCCCGCGGCACCATCTGGTCGTCCCACTGCACCAGGAACTGCACCGGTACGGTGATCCGCACGGCGTCTTCGGCCAGCCCGTGCACGCCGAGCAGGCCCAGCACCGCGGCGCGGATCCGGGGCTCCGCGGCGATGAGCGGGATGCCGAGCCCGCAGCCCATCGACATGCCGCAGTACCCCACCGGGCCGACACCGACCTGGTCGAGGCGCTGGACCGCGGTCAGGACCGCCTGCCAGTCCGCGACGGCCTGGCCGGCCAGATGGCTGTGCATGCCGGCGACCAGCGCGCCCGGGTTCTCACCGGCGGCCATGCCGGCCCGCATGTCGGCCGCGATCCGGTTGAACTCCTCGTCCCTGGGCCGGTCGCCGTGGTTGGGCGCGTCGATCGCGACGACCGCGAAACCCTCGGCGGCGTAGCGGCGCGCGCGGGACACGATGCCGAGGGCCGTCTTGTGCTGCCCGCCGCCGTGACCCAGCAGAATCAGGGGCCGAGTACTGCAGGCGTCTTCCGGCGTCCACAGCACGCCGGGGATCTCGTCGAGGGTGAAGAACTGCTCGGTGACACCGTCTGACGATGTCTGGGAGGTGAAGCGCATCAGCGTTTCAAGCCTTTCGGGATGCCTCGCGCGGGCGCTCCCTAGGCCATGCAAGGGAGGGAGCCCCGACCTGTCGCAGTGTTGATCGGTCTCACCTCCTTGAATTCGCAGTGGTGCACGGCGACGCCGAAGGTATCACAATGATCGGCATTCGCACCTCGTCGGGGCGAATGCGGCACTCAGCGGGCGGGCTGGACATCCCATGCACCCTCACATGCGTGCCGTCACCGTACCGGCGGACTGATCGTCAACCGGTAGGTTGCACCGGTGGGATCCATAGCGCAGTGGCCGTCGCGCCGCCTGGCCAGGGCGGAGGACGCCGGTTCGAATCCGGCTGGATCCCACGCCTGGCAAGGGGCCCGTAGCGCAGTCGGCCGTCGCGCCTCCATCGCATGGAGGAGGACGCTGGTTCGAATCCAGCCGGCCCCACTCGCGGGAGGAGAGTAGTGGACGTCTCAGCCGTGTTGCGGCAGCTCGGACAGGCGCGTGAGCTTCCGCTCGACGATCCCGACCGCCTCCTTCTGGAACACGCGGCCCTGGCACTGGTGCGTGACGGTCAGCGGCGCCGCCGCAGGAGACGCGAACGGGCCACGGCACAGGCTGACGCTGAGGTCCTGGCGACGACCGCCATGGGATCACGCGGCCGAGTCGTCGACGCGCCCGTCGAGGCGACGACGTCCACGGGTCACCTGAGAAGAACGCGCACCTGCTACATCTGCAAGACGGGGTACACCCGGCTGGACGGCCTCTACCATCTGCTGTGCCCGGCGTGCGCGTCGTCCAACGCCGCCCGGCGTACGGCTCGCACTGACCTGACCGGCCGGCGCGCGCTCATCACGGGTGGACGTGTGAAGATCGGCCACCACCTCGCGCTCAAGATGCTCCACGATGGCGCCCACGTCACCATCACCACCCGCTTCCCCAACGACGCCGCCCGTCGTTTCGCCGCGGCCGGTGACTGGACCGGGCGCCTGCAGATCATCGGCGTCGACCTGCGCGACCCTCGACAGGTCATCGCGCTGACCGACCGGCTGCGGGAATCCGGTGACCCGCTGGACATCCTGGTCAACAACGCCGCCCAGACCATCCGCCGCCCCGCTTCGTCCTACAGCGCGCTGGTCGAAGGGGAGCTGCACGAGGCGCTGCCCGGCGTCGCCGTGCTCCCTGCCGCCGAGGGGGACGCGGGCCTGCCGGACGTGTCCGGGCTGCTCCCCGACCTGTCCCCCGCCAACTCCTGGTCGGCCAGGATCGGTGCCGTCGACCCTGCGGAACTGCTGGAGGTGCAGCTCGTCAACGCGGTCGCGCCGTTCCTGCTGATCGACCGGCTGCTTCCGCTCCTGATGGCCTCGCCCGCCGAGCGACGCTACATCGTGAACGTCTCGGCGGTGGAGGGTCAGTTCGCGGTCGCCAACAAGACGGGCCGCCACCCCCACACCAACATGGCCAAGGCCGCCCTGAACATGGTGACCCGCACCAGCGCCGCGGACCTGGCCCGCCACGGTGTCCACCTCTGCAGCGTGGACACCGGCTGGATCACCGACGAGCAGCCCGTGCCTGTGAGGGACCGGCTGGACCGCCGTACCCCCCTGGACGTGATCGACGGCGCGTCCCGCGTTTACGACCCGATCGTGAGCGGCGAGGCGGGTCACCCTGTCCACGGGGTCTTCCTCAAGGACTACCAGGTGGCGCCATGGTGAACGACCTGCTCGCGTGGCTGCGCAGTGGCGAGCCGGTGACGCGCCGTACCGACTTCTCCGTCGGTACGGCGATGCCCGACGGGCGGCTGGACCTGTGCAAGCAGGCGCTCGGACCGCACGGCGTGCGACTTGTCACTGACGCCATGCCGGTCGGCGGCCCCACCAGACACCTCCTGATGGGCACCGACGAACTCGGCGACGAAGGAGCCGACACCGCGGCGGCCGGGGCCGTCGGCTCGGGCGTATCGACCCTGTACCTGGGCTGCAACGCCATCACCGCCGCAGGGGCCTGCCGGATCGCCGACCGTTTGATCGCCTCGCCCGGGATCGTGCGCGGGCTCTGGCTCAAGCGCAACTCCTTGGGCTCTGACGGCGGGCGGATCGTCGGCGACGCCGTAGGGACGGGGCTGAGCACGATCGACCTGGTCCAGACAGGCCTGGACGCGGCCGGACTCGCCGTTCTGGTGGACCGTCTGCTTGCCACCGGGCACGCAGGGCGGTTGTTCGTCAGCGGCAACCGGCTCGGCCCTGAGGGCGCGTCAGAACTGGCCAGGCTGATCGCCTGCGACGGCGTCGAGGAGCTCTTTGTCTCCGCGGCCGGTCTGGGCGACTCAGGAGCCGGCATCCTGGTTCGCGCGCTGCGGCCGGGACGGTTGCGTCGCCTGTCGGCGGCCAGCAACGGTATCGGCCCGGCCGCGCTGGCCGAGCTCGTCGCGGCTGCCGCCAAGGCCGGGATCGAGGCGCTCGATCTGGGCCGTGTCCCCGCGGCCCGGCACCTGGGAGCCGCCGACAACCGCCTGGATGACGCGACCGCCGACCTGATCGCGCAGGCGCTGTCCGGCGCTCCGCACCGGCTGGCCCTGCTCGACCTGCGCCACACCGGGATCACCAGCCGAGGCGCGCTCCGCCTTCTCGCCGGCGCCCATGAGGCGGTTTCCCCGACGAGGTACGTGCTCAGAGGAGGGTTCGCCTCGCGGGTGAAGCGCGACCTCAACGCCCTGGCGGCGGACGCGCCCGAGCTCCACCCCCATCCGGATGTCGCCGCGGTTCGCAGCGTTCACCGGACCAGCCGCTCTTGACGGACACCGGCGCCGAAGCGGTCAGCGGTCGTCCGGGAGGTTCCAGTCGAAGTCCTCGCTTCCCGGAGGGAGTCGCTGGGGCATGCCCGGCCGGCGCTCCGGCGGGCGCTGGAAGGGAGGCAGCCCCTCGGTCCTGATCCTGGCCGAGTCGAAGGAGATGGCCCCGCTCCCGCTGGGCAGGACCGTCTTGATGTTCAGCAGCTCGCTGCGGAGCTGGGCCAGGTTCGTCGCGGTGTAGGAGACGAAGGCGCCCAGCTGGCCGAGGAGCGCGATGACCGTGATGTTCGCCGTCCTGACGGCCACCGCCTCGCCGAAGGCCGCCGTCGCGGCGGTGGCGGGGAACAGCCGGGCGATCATCAGCCCGGCGAGCGCGGTGATGAGCGAGGCACCCGTCAGCCGCAGGGCCATGTCGAAGTCCGCGTAGGCGCCGGCGAGGTGGCCGAGCCCTTCGCCCAGATACTCCAGCGCTGTCTTCAACGCGCCGACCTGGCTGTTGAAGGCGTTGAGCGCGGCCTCGAAGGCGTCCTGGTCGGCGGCGTTCCATCCGTCCGTCGCCCGGCGGACGGTCTCGATGCCCGGCATGATCTGCCCCTCGACGCCGAGCGTGCCGCCGAGGGCGTTGATCCAGCTCGTCTTGGCCTGCCTGATCGCCTCCTCGTTGCCTTGTGCGCCTTCCACGAGCAGGTAGGTCGCCACCGCCATGACGCTCATGCCCGAGGCGATCCGCCAGGTCCGCACGGCGGCCGACGGCGTCTTGGGGACGGACGACGGGGGCGGCGGGCCGTACTGGCCCGGCACGGGGCGGGGCCGCGGGGCGGGGAAGGGCGACGACGGGTGGCCAGGCGGGACCGGTGGGCCGAAACCCGCGGGTGGCGGCGGACCGAAGCCCCCGGACGGTGGGCCGGGTGGGCCGAAGCCTGAGGGTGGCGGCGGACCGAAGCCCCCGGGCGGTGGTGGGCCGAAGCCTGCGGGTGGTGGGCCGAAGCCGGGAGGGGTCGTCACCGGCCCGGCCCGATCGCGGAGGCGTTCGCGGTGTTCAGGTCCTCGGCGGTCCGCCAGTTGCGCCGCGCGTACTCCAGGTCCCGCTCCCATGACTCGGTGGCCGTGACAAGCGGCTGCTGCGGGTGGGCCTGGACCCGAGGGCGATGCGCATGGACAGCGGGACGCTCGCCGAGTCGGTCACCCAGGCCGTGCAGGCGGCTCAGGACGACGCGACCCGGCGCTGCCGGGAACTCCTCGACCGGGCGCTGGGCGAGAACGCTCCCGCGCCCTTCGACCTGGACGCGCTGCGCGACCACCTCGACTCCGTCCAGGACGCCTTCACCCGATCGCTCGACGACCACACCGACGCCTGGCAGGCCCGGAGGCGTTCCTGATCACCGACGTGTCGGCAACGCGCCTTGACACGATCACCCGTCAGCAAGGCGCGGGGAGAGCCGGCCGTCAGAGCGGTGCGCTCCCGTCGCCGTCCTTCAACAGGCCGGCGGATGCGCGGTCACCGGCCTGCTGAAGGGCGGCAGGCCTTCCGTCGGGCCGCTGGAGGACCGCAGGCTCCACACCGGCCGGCTGCGGCACGGCGAGCCCCCCGTCGGTCCGCTGGAGGGCGGCCGACTCCGCGTCGGTCCGCTGGAGGGCGGCGCGGACGGGCTCCTCGCCGGCGCCGGACGGCGGCAGCTCCGGCCGGGCGGCGCCGTCCGGCTCCTGCGGGGGCACGCCGGTGGCGGCCGCCTGGCCGGCCGCCGCGTCCTGGGTGGCACGGTCGAAGAAGCGCAGCAACTCCACCGGCAGCGGCATCACCAGGGTGGAGTTCTTCTCCGCCGCCACCTCGACCACCGTCTGCAGCAGGCGGAGCTGCAGCGCGCCTGGCGTCTGCGCCATGATCCCGGAGGCGTCGGCCAGCTTCTGCGCCGCCTGCAGTTCGCCGTCGGCCACGATGACCCGGGCCCGGCGCTCCCGCTCGGCCTCGGCCTGGCGTGACATCGAACGCTTCATGGCCTCCGGCAACTGCACGTCCTTGATCTCCACCCGGTCGATGTGGATGCCCCAGCCCAGCGCCGGGCTGTCGATCATCAGGGCCAGGCCGCGGTGCAGTTCCTCGCGGTTGGACAGCAGGTCGTCGAGCTCGCTCTTGCCGATGACCGAGCGCAGGGAGGTCTGGGCCACCTGCTCGATGGCGAACAGGTAGTTCTGGACCTCGATCGCGGCGCGCATGGGGTCCTGGACGCGGAAGTAGACGACGGCGTCCACCCGGACGGAGACGTTGTCGCGGGTGATGCCCTCCTGCGTCGGGATCGGCATGGTGACGATCTGGACGTTGACCTTCTTCATCTGGTCGACGATCGGGATGAGAAGCCTGAGCCCCGGCTGGCGTACGCGCCGCTGCGCCCTGCCGAACCGGAAGACGATGCCGCGTTCGACCTGGTTGACCACCCTCACCCCGGTGGCGAGGGCCAGGAAGAGGAGTAACGCGACGACGCCGAGCACGATGGTGATGTCCATGGTGGTGTCCCTTCCGCTTCGAGGCTAGATCGGGACGGCCCGTCACAGGCGTATGAAAAACGTCAAGATCCGTGGTCAGCGGCCCATTCGTCGTGGTCAACGCCGTATGGTGCACGATGAATACGGCCCTATACGGATCTTTTACGCATACATCGCACCAGGGGGTGGATCGGGGTGAACGTTTCGGCCCCGGTACGGACCGAGTCCGGACTACGTCAGTGGCTGCTGCACGGGCTGCCACGCTCCGACCCCAGGACGACGGGCCCTCATCACGAGGAGAGCCCCGGCCACCAGCACGCCTGGTGGCAGGTGATGTGCCTGACCGGCGTGGACTACTTCTCCACGCTCGGCTACCAACCCGGCATCGCCGCGCTGGCCGCCGGAACGCTCAGCCCCATCGCCACCCTGCTGCTGGTCGCCCTGACTTTGGCGGGAGCCCTGCCCACGTATCGCGCCGTGGCCGAACAGAGCCCGCACGGGCTGGGCTCGCTGTCGATGCTGGAGAACCTGCTGCCCGGCTGGCGCGGCAAACTCCTGGTGCTGTTCCTGCTCGGCTTCGTCGCCACCGCCTTCATCGTGACCATCACCCTGTCGGCGGCCGACGCCACCGCGCACGTGCTGCACAACCCGTTCGTGCCGGAGTTCTTCTCCGACTGGCAGGTGCCGGTCACGCTGGCGCTCATCGCCGCGCTCGGCGGGGTCTTCCTGATCGGCTTCAGCGAGGCCATCTCGATCGCCGTCGTGCTGGTCGCCGTGTACCTGTCGCTGAACGTCGTCGTCGTCGCCGTGGCCCTCCAGCGCGTCCTGGCCTCCCCGGACCTGGTCGCCGACTGGCAGCGGGCGCTGACGGTCGAGTACTCCAGCCCGGTCGCGATGATCGCCGTGTCGCTGTACGTCATGCCGAAACTCGCGCTCGGCCTGTCCGGCTTCGAGACGGGCGTGGCCGTCATGCCGCTGGTCAAGGGTGACCTCCGCCACCGGATCGCGGGCGCCAAGAAGCTGCTCACCACCGCCGCGATCATCATGAGCGGCTTCCTGATCACCTCCAGCTTCGCCACCACCGTGCTGATCCCGGCCGAGGAGTTCGCCGAGGGCGGCAGCGCCAACGGGCGGGCGCTCGCCTACCTGGCGCACGAATACCTGGGCGACTGGTTCGGCACCGCCTACGACATCAGCACGATCGCGATCCTGTGGTTCGCCGGCGCGTCCGCCATGGCGGGGCTGCTGAACATCGTGCCGCGCTACCTGCCCCGCTACGGCATGGCGCCGAACTGGTCCAGGGCCGCCCGGCCGATGGTCCTGGTCTTCACCGCCATCTCCTTCGTCATCACGGTGTCGTTCGGCGCCGACGTGGAGTCGCAGGGCGGCGCCTACGCCACCGGCGTCCTGGCGCTGATCCTGTCCGCCGCCGTCGCCGTCACCCTGTCGGCCTGGGTCATGGGCCGCACCAGGCCGGCCATCCTGTTCGGCGTCGTCGCCCTGGTCTTCGCCTACGCCACCGTGGCCAACATCATCGAACGGCCCGACGGCCTGGTGATCGCGCTGCTGTTCGTCCTGGCGATCGTGGTGACCTCGCTCATCTCCCGCGCCACGCGCTCGACGGAGCTGCGGGTCACCAGCATCACGCTGGACGACCTGGCCCGCCGCTACATCAACGAGGCCGGCGACATCCGCCTGATCGCCAACGAGCCCAACGCGCGCGACTGCGCCGAGTACGTCGACAAGACCAGGGAAGCCTGGGAACTGCACCGGCTCCGCACGGCCGAGGGTCCGCTGTTCCTGGAGGTCACCGTCCCCGACGCCTCGGAGTTCGAGAGCGAGCTGCGCGTGGTGGGGGAGGAACGCCACGGCTTCCGCGTGCTGCGGATGGAGAGCACCACCATCGCCAACTCGATCGCCGCGCTCCTGCTGTACCTGCGCGACGAGACCGGCAAGACGCCACACGTCTACTTCCACTGGGCGGCGGAGGGCAACCCCATCGGTGCGCTGCTGCGCTACCTGGTCTTCGGCGGCGGCGACATCCCGCCGCTCACCCGTGAGGTCCTGCGGCAGGCCGAGCCCGAGACCGCCCGCCGTCCCGTCGTCCACGTGGGCTGACCCTCCGGGCGGCCGCCGGGGCGGCGTCGGCGTCAACCGCGCGTCAGCGTTCCGGCCGTTCCCGTCGCGATCCCGTAGCGATCGCCGCCCGGCGCACCCGCAGCCCCTAGCGTCACATGCGGACGAATCCCCCGGTGAAAGAAGCCGAAGATGTCAGATGTGCCGCTATGCGTCCCGGTCCGACAGGGCCGGTTCAGCGCCTCGCTGAGGTTGTTCCGCACCGCGTCGGGCGGCAGGACCGCGGTGGCGTTCTCGTCCCCGCTCCGCCTGGCGCAGGTGCTCGGCACCCGGCAGCCATGGGTACGGCTCAGCGAACCCGCCCTGCGGGGCATGATCCGCGACCTCGGCGTCACCGGCGTCGTCGTCGACCCCGCCGGTACGACGGCCGCCCTCGCCGCCTCCGGAACGGCCTGATGTGCGCCCTCGAGCAGGACCTCGCCGCATCAGAACCTGACACGGCCGCCGACCCGCAGGCCGCGGTCGGCCCGCACTGCCCGGTCGGCCCCGCACTACCCGGTTGACCCGCGCGACCGGGTCGACCCGCCCTACCCAGTCGACCCGGACTGGCCGGTCGACCCGCACGACGGCCCGCGCGTCCACCCGGACGACTCGGTCGACCCGGTCGAGCGCCGGGTCGGAAGGGCCGTCGCGCCCCCGCTCGCGCGCGGTCCCGTCAGAGCCAGCCCCGCCGTTTGAAGACGAGGTAGAGCACGGCGGACGCCAGCACCATCGTGACCAGCGCCAGCGGATAGCCGAAGACCAGGTGCAGCTCCGGCATATGGGCGAAGTTCATGCCGTACACGGTGCCGACCAGCGTGGGGGCGAAGAAGATCGCCGCCCACGCGGAGATCTTCTTGATCTCCTCGTTCTGCGTGTAGCTCGCCTCGGTCAGCAGCTTGACCTCGGCGTTCTGGGCCTGGCCGACCAGCGCGGCCTTGATGGTGAGGGTGGTCTGGTAGAACTCGATCACCCCCTGCAGGTACTCGCGCTCGCCGTCGGCGAGGCTGCGCATCCGGTCGAACTGGTCGGTGATGTCGACCACCAGCCGCTGCCCCTCGGGTGAGATACGGGTGAGGTTCGACATCCGTCCGTAGATCGCCTCGCCCAGCGCCGCCATGGTGCGTACGGCCAGCAACCCGTGCCGGGCGCGGAACAGCTCGTTGAGGAACTCCTCGGGATCGCCCACGCGCTGGCCCGTGACCCGCTGCTCCAGCTGCCACACGTCGACGGTCACCTCCTCGACGTACGCCTCCTGGAAGCGGATCAGCGCGGAGACGATCGCGTACGACAGCTCCATGGGCGTGGCCGGATGGACCCGCCCCGCCTGCAGCCTGGCGAGCACGGCGCCGGTCTCGCGGAGGGGGACCCCGGGCGCGACGGCCGGGTTGACCGGGCCGTGCACGGTCACCAGGTAGTTGCGGCCCACGAACTGGTCGAGCTCGATGTAGTGCACGTGGCCGGCCGCGCCGCGTTCGGGCGAGTGCAGGACGACGAACACGTGGTCCAGGTAGGCATGCACCTTGGGCACCCGGTTGCGCTCCACGCACTCCTTGACGGCCATCGCGTGGAACCCGAACACCTCCGACAGCACCCGCACCGCGTCCTGGTCGCACACCGGCATGTCCACCCAGACCAGGCCGTCCTCGCCGTCGAGCAGCGCCGGCAGTTCGTCGACGGAGCGCTCCTCGACCTTGTCATCGTGTACGAGACGAACGTCCATACGGCTCGCACCCCCCGCCATCACAGCGCCGCCAGGGTGGTCGGTGCCCTTCTCTTCCACCGTAGGCGCACAACCCGTCACCGGCCAGCCACGCGCACCGGGGCGCAGCCGTTCGACCGGTTCCGAGTCAGCGAGGAAGGCCGGCCCAAGGGAGACGAGGCCGGCTCCGCCCTCCGTCTGCCGCCGTAAGTCCGCCGTCCTCCGCCCTCCATCCGCGAGAGCAGCGGGCAGCGGACCGGACCGGGCCGGGTCGGACCGGGTCGGGTCGGGACAGGGTCGCAGCGGGTTGGCGATCAGCGTGCCCGGCCAGGACCCGCGGATCTCCCGGACAAACGGCCGTTCCGCGGCGGCGAAGACGACGTGCAGGCGCGTCTGGCCAGGACGGTTCCATCCCTGCCGTCCGTTTCCGGCACAATGCCGGGATGACCGACTGGAAGGCCGTCCACGCCGACGACTGCGCCGTTCCCGGCGACCGTCCCCTCGACGAGCTGGTGGAGGAGCTGGCCCTGGCGTTGCGCGACCCCGACCCCGGCATCCGGGACGGCGAGCCGTACGTGGTGCTGCGCACGTGGATCGAGCGGGACGTGATCGATGCCGGGCGCCGGGCCAAGCTCGGCGCGGTGATGGCGGAGCGGTTCGCGGACCCGGAGATCCAGGCCAGGACCTTCGCCCCGCTCGTCCTCGACATGATCGTCAAGCGTGGCGACTTCGACCCGGAGTGGCTGGCAGCCTTCGCCCGCTGGTACGCGGCCGAGGCTGACCTGCGCGGTCACGACCCGCGACTGGGCTGGCTGCACGCCGTGGCCCACGGGGCCGACCTGCTGGGAACGTTCGGCGTGCATCCCCGCGTCGACCCGGCCGCCATGCTCGATCTGGCCGCCGCCCGGCTGCTGGCCCGCACCGGTTACCTGTTCGCCGAGCAGGAGGACGACCGCCTCGCGCAGGCCGTCGCCCGCGTCCTGACCCGTCGCGAGCTCAGCGAGGAGCAGTCGCTGGCCTGGCTGGACCCGATCGAGGCCGACTTCGCGGCGATCGGCTCGGGGCCCACACCGGTGTACGCCTCCAACGGCATGCGCACCCTGCGGACGCTCTACATCCTGGCCGACCTCGGCGTCCGGACGAGCCGCGGCGCGCGGCCGGTGCCGCTCAGGCACGCCGCCGCGATCAAGGCCAGGCTCGCCGAGGTGCTGGCCCTGGTCTTCCAGCACTCCTGAGGAGATCCGCGCGGCGGGTGACCAGGCTGCTTGCGGGCGTCCGCCCGTGGGCCGCCGGACCGGTGTGGATCGGCGCGAATCGGTCGAATGGGTTTACGGGACGGTGTACCCGGTGGGCGGAGCCTGCTGGTTCGGCGCCAGCCGGTGGGCGCCAGCGCGGACACGTCAGCCCCCCGGACGGTCACGACTCGACGTGGCGGCGCAGATTGGCCAGGTGAACCCGCCACCCTGCCCGATGGTCGGCCGCCATCGCGACCCCGTCGGGAAGGCCCTCCCACCCTGTCTCCCTGATCCGCACCTCCGTGCCGGAACCATGCGCCATGAGAACGATCTCCACATCGGTCGAGGCGGGCTGTCCCTCGTCGGACCAGCTGAACGCCAGCACCTCAGGCGCTGCGGCACGCGTCACCAGCCCCCGGGTCACCACCGGCTCGCCGTGCTCATCGGTCCAGCGCTCCTCCAGCGAACCACCCGGGACAGGCTCGATGAACAGGTAGTCCCACCACTCGGCCCGATCGACGTGGTCGGTGAACGCCCGCCACACCCGCTCGACGGGCGCGGCCACGACAGCGGTCTCGTCAACGATCACTGGCGGGCCCCTCCGGACAGCAGGCGCCGCAGTGCCGTGGGCGTGTGGCCGAGGTGGCTGCGAACGGTGCGGGTCAGGTGCGCCTGGTCGGCGAAACCCAGCTCGGCGGCCAGCTCGGCCAGGCCCGCCGCGCCGTTCTCCAGCCGCTCGAGTGCCCGCCCCACCCGCACCCTGTTGCGGTAGTGCGTCAGCGAGACGCCCATTTCCCGGGTGAAGGCCCTGCTCAGCTGGTACGGCGAGGCGCCGAGGAACTCGGCCAGCGAGATGAGCCCCTGGGCGGCGGGATGGTCGGCGATGATCGCCTCGCGAGCCGCCGAGACCAGCCGCCCACGCGCCTTCGACGAGCGAGGCGCGGCCATCGCGGCGGGCGGACCGAGGTCGGCCGATGCCTGCCTGAGAGTCGCGCCCAGCAGGCCCAGCAGCCCCTCGGCGAGCGCGTAGCCCGCGTCACCGCTCTTGGTCGCGCGAAGGAAGGCGCGGTGCGCCAGCTCGACCCGGGCGTCCACGTAGACGGTCGGGCGCAGCCGTCCCGCCCCCTCGCCGGTCATCGAACGCCAGAGGGTGGGGGAGAGACTGAGCGCGGTGCACACGTCGCCGCCGGAGGGATGGGAGAACCGCTCCTCCTCGCCGGGAACACCCAGATAGGCCATCGTCGGATCCGCGAGCGCCGCGACCCCGCCGGCCATCCGCCCGAACCTGCCGCTGCGGACCAGCACCAGCCGGTAGTCGTCGTGGACCTCGACCTGCGACCAGCCGCGATGGTCGTCGGCGCAGGTCACGGCATCGACGGTGAAGCCTGGTCCGATGCCGAGACGACGGTTGGAACGCATGATGCGTACGGTACGCGCCACCACTGACATTTCCGGGCGAAGGCCCGCCCGCTGTCCTCCCGGCCGGGCATGCGCCCAACGCCGTTCTGGGCTGAAGGGACTGGTCCCGCCGGCTTTCTGGGTTCGCCTGATTTCCGCGTCCGGTGGCGGGCCTCGCCGGCCTTCTGGGGGCTGGCCTTCCCCGCCCCGCGACGGGCCCCGCCGGTCTTCCGGCGGGCGGATGTCTTCCCAGCTTGAGCCATACGCATGCCTCCCTGCCGGCGATGCACCTCCGCCCATCATCCCGGCCGCACCCAAGGCGAAGACGACGGGTGCACATCGCGACATGTCAGCAGAACCTCGAGTAGCCAGGTCAGCGCGCAAGGATGTTCAAGACCCCGCCCCTGGGCGCCGAGCAGCCTGGACCCATGGCAACGAACACCGCCGCACTCGCGGAAATCTCCACCATCGTCTTCGACTCACTCCGCCCTGCCGCGTTGGCCGAGTTCTATCGCACCGTGCTCGGCGGCCAGGTCACCCACAGCGACGACGACTACGCCGCGCTCGACGCGGGCGCCGTCCAGCTGGCCTTCCCGCGGACCGAGGACTACCAGGCCCCGGCGTGGCCGGGCGGCACCAAGCAGATGCATCTCGACCTCAAGGTGGCCGACCTCGACGCCGCCGAGAAGGAACTGCTCGACCTGGGCGCCACCAAGCCCGCCTTCCAGCCCGGCGGCGGTGACTGGGTGGTGCTGGCCGACCCCGAGGGACATCTGTTCTGCATCTCGTCCTGAACCGGGATCCCGAACGAGTGACAGGGGATCCCGAGCCAGGGACCGGGAACCCGAACCGCAGACCGGAATCCCGAACCGGGGTTCCCGGCCCCGCCAAGGCACAGCGAGAGCCGGGAACCCGTCCCGCCAACGCTGGAACACCCTTGTGCCGACGAGGACATCTGCAGGAGCGGCCCGCCGATCGCGCGGGCCGCTCCTGCGCGCACGTCCGCAGAGCTGCGGACGTGGGCAGCGTGCGTCGGTCCTGTTCGCGTTCTGAAGGCGGCAGGGGCACCGACGGACCTCCAGCAAGGACGGTGACCGTACAGATCAGCGCCATCGCCCTCAGCTCCACGCCGCATCGGCCGATCCACCCGGAACAGGAGCAGGCGGGAGAGGTACGTCTGGCACATTCCAAGGGGCCTGTCCCCTGAGGCAGGCACTCGGCGGAGTGTCGCTTCGGGCAAATCTCACTGTCTTGACAAGAAAATTAGTCGGCCATAGTCTGCAGTCATGCAGGATGTCGCTGTGATCGAGGACCCGGCCGCCGCCGAGATCTCACTGGACCCCATCAGGACCCGGCTGCTCGCGGAGCTGAGCGAGCCCGGCTCCGCGACCATGCTGGCCGCCAAGATCGGCTTGCCCCGGCAGAAGGTCAACTACCACCTCAAGACGCTCGAGGCGCACGGGCTCGTCGAGATGATCGAGGAGCGGCGCAAGGGCAACGTCAACGAGCGCATCATGCGCGCCACCGCGGCGTCCTACGTGATCTCCCCGGCCGCGCTGGCGTCGGTCCAGCCCGACCCGGCCCGCTCTCCCGACCAGCTGTCGGCGAGCTGGTTGCTGGCCGTCGCGGCCCGGCTGGTCCGTGACGTGGGGGCGCTCATCCGAGGCGCCGCCCAGGCCAGCAAACGCGTGGCGACCTTCGCGATCGACGGCGAGGTGCGCTTCGCGTCGGCCGCCGACCGGGCCGCGTTCGCCGAAGAGCTCGCCGGGGCCGTCACGGCTCTGGTGTCCAAGTACCACGACCAGTCCGCCGAGCACGGCCGCGACCACCGGATCGTCGTCGCCGTCCACCCCAGCATGAAGGAAGCCCGATGACGCACCCGTTCGAGCTGAACCTCGAGGTCGAGCTCGGCGCCACGCCCGAGCAGGTCTGGGACGCGATCGCCACCGGACCTGGTGTCGACTCCTGGTTCATGGGACGCACCGAGCTCGGCACCGCCCAGGGCGGCCCGGCCAACCTGACCATGCTGGGCCACACCGAACAGGCCACGATCACCGCCTACGAGCCAGGCACCCGCCTCGCGACCCGCGGCGCGGAGGCCCCCGACGGCCGGTTCATGGCGCTCGAGTACCTGATCGAGGGGCGCGGCGGCGGCTCGACCGTGCTCCGGATCGTGCAGAGCGGCATGCTCGGCGACGACTGGGAGACCGAGTTCGAGGCGATGAAGGCCGGCTGGCCCATCTACCTGGAGACCCTCAGGCAGTACCTCACCTACTTCGCCGGCCGTGCTCCCTCGGTCACGACCGCCTTCCGCCGTGGAGCGGGCGGCCCGGACACCGTCTGGAAGATCGTCACCCAGTCGCTGGGCGCCACGCCGGACGTCGCCGAGGGCGACGCCGTGCAGCTCCCCGACGGCTCCGCCGGCGTCGTCTACTACGCGAACCTGCCCGTCAACCTCGGCGTCCGGACCGACGCGGGTCTGTACCGCTTCATCCACTCCGGTACGGCCCGCGGCGACGCCCTGGTGCTCGGCCACCAGAACTTCGCCGGCCGCGAGGAGCAGGCCGCATGGGACGCCTGGATGGCCGAGCACTTCGGCTGACAGTACGGAAGGAGGCGAACGCCTCCCGGCGGGGTCCTGGTCATCGCGTGACCGACCCCGCCGGTCCCGACAGACCCGTGGCGATGCGCTCGTCCCGGTGCCCGCCGCCGACGTGAGGCCAGGCCAGGGACGTGCCCTCGCGCGCCCACCCGCCTTCCGTGACCACCTCGAATCGGTCACGCCAAGCAAGACCTTCATCGTCGCGCCGCGACGCGATCAGTGATGCCAACACTCAGCGACACCATCCCGGAGGAGAGAGTCCCATGCGTATCGTTGCTACCGAGTTCATGAGCCTGGACGGCGTCGTGCAGGCCCCCGGCGGCGCCAAGGAGGACACCGACGGCGGCTTCGCCCACGGCGGCTGGACGCACCCCTTCTTCGACCCGGACGTGGTGGGCGGCGCCTTCGACGACGCCCTCGCCAAGGCTGATGCGCTGCTGTTCGGGCGCCGCACGTGGCAGACGATGGCCGCGGCGTGGCCCGGGCGAGCCGGTGACCCGTTCGCCGACCGGATGAACGCCATCCCCAAGTACGTCGTGTCCGAGACGCTCGGCGACGACGAACTGACGTGGAACAACACCACGCGCATCCCCGGCGGCGAGGCGGTCGCCCGCATCAGGGAACTGCGCGACACCGACGGCGGCTCCCTCCTGATCATGGGCAGCCCGTCGCTCGTTCGGGCCCTCCTCAGCGAGGACCTGATGGACGAGCTCCGCCTCATGATCATGCCGGTCCTCCTCGGCGGGGGTAAGACGATCTTCCCCAGCGACGGTGCGCTGCGCACACTCGAACTCACCTCCACGGTCATCAGCGACGCGGGCGTGCACGTGTGCACCTACCAGTCGGTCGCCAAGAACTAGGCCGAACCCGCGCCGGGAGCCGACCAGCCGCCGGCACCCTTTCCCGGCGCGCGTCGCCGGTCGAGCGTCAGCGCAGGCCACCGAGCGTGGGTCGCCGGTCGAGCAGCAGCGCAGGCAACCTAGCGCGGGTAGCGAACTGATCGCTTCTCCGGGCTTACCCGCGCGGGCTGCGGCGCGGCTTCCGGCCGACGGCCCACGCCGGGTAGAGACGCGACCTGCTCAGGCGGACCCCGACCGTCCACACCGCGCAGCCCTTCCCGGGGGTGAGCGGCGTGGGCGACGTGGGGGACACCGCCTCGGCTCAGTCCGATCTGATCGCCTGGGTCGGGCAACCGGTTACGGCTCGCCCTATCGCGGGGCCCGTGGCCGTCTCGTCGAGCAGCACCACGCGCCCGTCCTCCTCGTCCTGCGTGAACGCCTCCGGTGCCGACAGCGCGCACTGCCCCGAGGAGGCGCACCGCTCGCGGTCCACCCTGATCACCACTCCACCTCCAACCGGTGCACGCCGTAGATCGCCATGTCGTTCTTGAACGGCACCTCCGCCAGGGGGACGGCCAGCCGCAGCTCGGGTAGGCGCCGGAACAGCGCCGGGTAGGCGATCTCCATCTCCATCCGCGCGAGGTTCTGCCCGAGGCACTGATGCGGTCCGAAGCCGAAGGCCACGTGCGGTGACTTGGGCCTGGTGACGTCCAGCTCGTCGGGCCGGTCGACCAGCGCGGGGTCGCGGTTGGCGGCGGCGAGCGAGCAGGTGACGAAGTCCCCTTCGGGGATCACCTGCCCGCCGAGCTCCATGTCGGCGCTCGCCCGCCGGAACATGCCGACGTCGACGATCGACAGGTAGCGCAGCAGCTCGTCCACCGCGGTCCTGGCCGCGTCCGGGCTCTGCCGTACCAGAGCCAGCTGACCGGGATGCCGCAGGAGCAGCAGAGTGCCGAGGCTCAGCATGTTGGCGGTGGTCTCGTGGCCCGCGACCAGCATCAGCACCGAGATCCCGATCAGCTCGTCGTCGCTCAGATCGGTGTCGAGCAGGTCGTCGAGCAGGCCCTCACCGGGCTCGGCGCGCTTGCGGTCGATGAGCCCGGCCAGGTAGCCGGCGAACCTCATCAGCGTCGCCTCCTGCTCCTCCACCGTGCTGGTCAGGCTCAGCAGCCGGGCGCCGGCCTCCCGGAACTCCTCGCGCTCCGCGTACGGCACGCCCAGCAGCTCGCAGATCACCAGCGAGGGGATCGGAAGCGCGAAATGCTCCACCAGATCGGCCGGTCGCGGGCGCCGTTCGAGCGCGTCGAGCGTGTCGGTGACGATCTGCTCGACGCGCGGGCGCAACTTGTTCATGCGCTGCACGGTGAACCGGCCGGTCATCAGCCGCCGCAGGCGGGTGTGCCGGGGCGGGTCCATCTGGATGAACATGCCCGCGTCCGGCTCCACGGCACGCAACGGCGAGCCGAGGAAGCCTCCCTCGATCTCCGAACTGAAACGCGTGTCGGCCAGCACCTGCCTGACCAGGTTGTGCCTTGCCACCAGCCAGACATGATCGCCGTTGGCCAGCCGCACCTTGCCGAGCGGTTCATCGGCCATGCCCGCGGGCGGGTCGAACGGGCACGTGCCCCGTTCGGTGGGAATCGCTCTCATCTGTCAGCTCCTTGTCGTGTGACAGTTGCCGATGGGTCGAGTGGGTGCTCGTCGACGACGCTGGGCAGGCCGCGCAGTGTGAACAGCGCCAGCACCGCCACGACCGCGACCAGCGCGCCGCCGATCAGCGAGGTGATCTGGACGGCGTGGACGAAGGCCTCGGCCGCCGCCGCGAACACCTGCCGGGACAGGTGGGCCGGAAGCTCGGCCGCCGCCTGGAGCGCCGCCCCGATCGAGTCGCGTGTCGCCTCGGCCGCCTGTTCCGGCAGGCCGTCGGGCAGCTGCAGCATCCGGCGGTAGAGGCCGCCGAGCAGGCTGCCGAGCAGCGCGATCCCTAGCGCGGCGCCCAGCTCGTAGGCGGTCTCGGCGATCGCGGACGCCGACCCCGCCCGCTCCTTGGGCACGGTGGCGATCACCGTGTCAGCGGTGACGGTGAACGACAGGCCCGCGCCGATGCCGATGAGCACCAGCGAGCCGAGAACCACGGGGTAGCCGGATTCGACGGGCAGCGTCACCAGCACCGCCAGGCCCGCCGCTGACAATCCGAGCCCGAGCGAGATCACCGCCGCCCTGCTCCACACCATCGCCAGCCGCCCCGCCACCAGCGCCGCGACCGTGGAGGCGGCTATCGCGGGCAGCTGGGCGAGTCCGGCTCGCAGCGGTGTCCAGCCGAGCACGAACTGCATGTGGAGCGAAAGGAAGAACAACGTGCCGACCAGCGCGAACACCGCCACCATGTCGCCGCCGACCGCGCCCGAGAACGCCCTGCGACGGAACAGGCGCACGTCGATGAGTGGATGGGCGAGCCTGGTCTGCCGTCTCCAGAAGGCCGCCAGCGCGCACAGCCCGACGACGGCGGCGACGATAACGGCGGTCTGGCCTGGGCCCGCGTGCGCCGCCTCCTTCACGGCGTAGATGAGCCCGATCACGCCGACGACGGACAGCAGCACGCTCGGCATGTCCATGGGGCCCGCGTCGGGATTGCGCGACTCCGGCAGCGTGACGGCCGCCACGAGCAGGACCACCACCATCACCGGAACGTTGATCAGGAAGACCGAGCCCCACCAGAAGTGGTCGAGCAGCAGCCCGCCCAGCAGCGGCCCCGCCGCCGCGCCCGCCGTGGTCACCGAGCTCCACAGCCCGATCGCGGTCGTGCGCTCGCGCGGGTCGGTGAAGATGTTGCGGATGATGGACAGGGTCGAGGGCATGATCGTCGCCCCGGCCACCCCCAGGACCCCTCGGGCCACGATGAGCAGCTCGGGGGTGGGCGCGTAGGCCGTGGCGAGCGACGCGAGGCCGAAGACGGCCACACCGATGAGCAGGACGCGTTTCCTGCCGAACCTGTCGCCGGCGTTGCCTGCGGTGATCAGCAGGCCGCCGAGCACGAACCCGTAGATGTCGGCGATCCACAGGACCTGCGTGCTGGACGGCCGCAGCGCCTCGGTCAGGCTCGGGATGGCGAGGTGCAGCACGGTGCCGTCGATCACGATCAGCGAGACGGTCAGGCACAGGGTGGCCAGAGCCGCCCAGCGTCTCGTCCTGCTCAAGGGTGTCATGCCGTCAACGGTGGACCGGGGCGCGCACGCGGCCCGCACGCCGCCCGCACGAGCGCGCACGCCGCCCGCACGGGCCCCGCACGAGCGCACGCTGTCCGCACGGGCCCATACGAGCGCACGCTGCGCGTATGCGCCCCGCACGAGCTCGCACGCTGTCCGCGCGCGGCCCGCAAGCGCCGACCGGACTCTCCGCGCGAGCTCACGCGCGCGGACGTTGGTTCGGCACTCACGAGTGCGGCGTGTGGGCGTCAAGCCGACGCTCACGTGTGTGGCGCGGGTGGCGGGTCGGGTGCCCACAAGTCGGTTCGGCACTCACGTGTCTGGCGTGGACGTCCGGTTGGGAGCGCTTGAGCGTCAGGTCGGGGCGCCCGAGTGGGGTGGGAGCGGCGTCGCTTCGGGCGCTTGCGAGATCGGCAGGCGTGGCGTCGGGCCGGTTTCACATGAATCGGGTCCGGCACGCGCGAGCGCGCGCGTGGTTTCGCAGCGTCGGTCATTCACGACTGCGGCGCTGCGGGCGGCCACAGGAACGGTGGCTGCCGACACCGCGGGGAACGCACGGTGCGGCAACGCGGTGCGGCGGGTGTCATCGGCTGCGGGCACCTGCGGCAGGGGCGGTAGGCAGACGCTCTCGACGACTCTCCTGCCCTGCGTGCGGCGCTTGGCCATGTGGGCGTAGCCGGGCAGGCCGTTCCAATTCCGGGGCCGATCAGTAGGGCAGCGCGTCGGGGATCTGGTCGCGAGGCGTTTCGCGCCCGCGTCGATACGCCCGGTCGAATGCCGCGTCGCCGAGCTCGCCGCGCGCGTCAGCGGCCGTACGCGCCACATCAGGCCCGTCGGGCAGGCACACCCCGCGTAGCGACACCGCCGCGCCGAGCAGGAACGCCGCCCGCGCCGCCGCCCCCTCGCGCAGCGTCAGCTCGGCCATCGCCTCGATCGCGCCCGACGCCCCCGGCAGGTCGAGCACCGCGACGAGCAGGTCGTGCGCCTCGCGTAACGTGGCGCCGGAGCGCTCCAGCCGTCCCATCCCGATCAGGATGCGCCCGCGCGTCTCGTTGGCGCCCAGCCAGTGCGCCTCGCAGTGGGCGAGCGCGGCGGCGTAGAGCGTGGCGGCCTGCTCCTCGTCGCCTGCCAGTCGTGCCACCTCCGCCAGTCCGTAGGTGGCGACGGCCACCGCCTCAGACACCTCCAGCCGGCCGGCCATCGCGACGGCCCGCTCCAGCTCGGCCCGCGCGGCCTCCAGGTCGCCCGCGCGGGCCAGCTCGGCGCCTCTGCGCGACAGCACGAGCGCCGTGTCCTCCGCGGCGCCGAAGGGCGCGATCACCTCCAGCGCCTCACCGGCCGTCGCGATGGCCGCCGCGTGATCGCCGCGCCAGCCGGCCAGCTCGGACAACTGGAGCATCGCCTGGCCCACTCCCCACCGGTCGCCGGCCACGCGGAAGGTGTCGAGCGCCATGCGCAACTCGCGCTCGCCCGCGTCGACCTCGCCCGCGCCCAGACGGAGGTAGCCGACCAGCAGCCTGGCGAAGGCCCTGGTCCACGGGTCGGAGGCGGTGGTGGCCGCCAGCAGCGCGGGCAGCATCGTGGTGTAGTCGCCCTCGGCGATCGACGGATAGGGCCTGACCATGGCCACGAGGGGGTTGCGCGGCGGCTGGGACAGCCCGCCGGCCAGGCGTTCGGCGTTGGCCAGGATGTCGCGCAGCTCCTGCGTGCCCGGCTTGCCGCCCGCGGCCAGTTGCAGCGAGCAGACGATGTACTCCTCCACCAGGCTCGGCGGTGGTTCGGACCCCACCAGGTCGAGCACCTCCACCGACACGGCCGCGCCTTCGTGCCTGATGCCGCGCAGCCACCAGTACATCCACAGGTCGGCCACCAGCCGCAACGCCGGCTCGACCCTGCGGGTGTCGATCGTCCAGCGCAGCGCCGCGCGCAGGTTGTCGTGTTCGGCGCCGAGCTCCGCCAGGCGACGCAGCTGGTCGGGGCCTCTCAGCTGTGGCTCGGCCGCGGCGGCCATGGCGGCGAAGCATTCGGCGTGCGCCTGCCGTACCCGCTCCTCCTCGCCCGTCTCGGCCAGCCGTTCGGCGCAGAAGGCCCGGACGGTTTCCAGCATCCTGAAGCGCCCGCCGTCGGCCTGCAGGATCGACTTGTCGACCAGCGCGGTCAGCAGGTCGAGGTCGCCGCCGCAGACGCGTTCGGCGGTGTGCACGGTCGCGCCCGAGGCGAAGACCGACAGGCGGGCGGCGAGCTCGCGTTCGGCCGGGTCGAGCAGGTCCCAGCTCCAGGCGACCACGGCGCGCAACGTGCGATGGCGGGGCAGCGCCGTACGGCTGCCGCCGGTCAGCAGGCGGAACCTGTCGTCGAGCCGGGCGGCCACCTGCTCGGGGGTGAGCGCGCGCAGCCGCGCCGCGGCCAGCTCGATGGCCAGGGGCAGGCCGTCGAGGGCGCGGCAGATGCGCAGCACGGAGGGCAGGTTAGCGTCGGTGACGGCGAACCCGTGGCGTACGGCAGCCGCCCGGTCGGCCAGCAGCCGCACGGCCGGATGTTCGCGCGCCACGGCCAGCGGCAGGTCGTGCAGCGGCCGGGGGAGAGGCGGGACCGGCAGGACCTGCTCGCCGGGGATGTGGAACGGCTCGCGGGAGGTGACCAGCATCCGCACGCCTGGGCACTCGGCGAGGATCCGGTCGGCCAGGAGGGCGGCGGGCTCCACGAGGTGCTCGCAGTTGTCCAGCAGCAGCGTGACGGCATGGCCGGCGAGAGCGGCCACCAGCGCGTCGGCGGGCGGCTGGATCGTGGGGACGGTCAGCGGGCGCGGCGGCTCGGTGTGGGTGTGCGGGAGGCCGAGGGCGGTGAGCACGGCCGCCGCGACGTCGGAGCCGGGGCGCAGCGGGGCCAGTTCGACGAAGCAGACCTCGCCGAGACCCGCTGCCGCCTCGATCGCGAGCCGCGTCTTGCCCGCGCCGCCGGGACCGCTGAGCGTCACCAGGCGGCTTTCCCCGAGCAACTCGCGCACCAGCAGCACCTCCTTGTCGCGGCCGACGAAGCTGGTGCGCTGCGGCCGTGGGCCGCGCGGGCGCAGGGCCGAGGTGCCGGGGAGGGCGGGCCCGCCCGAGGGGGGTGCCGCCGTCACCCAAGCGTTCGGGGGCGCTGCTCCGGTGGCGACAGCGGGTGAGGCACCCGGGAAGCAGGCAGCCTCGCTCGCGGGAGCCCAAGCCTCGGGACGGTCGGCCGCGGGCCGGCGGTGCCCGGGGGCGTGCGTGTCGCGGAGCAAGCTGAGGTGCAGGTTCGCCAGCGCCGGTGAGGGGTCGGCGCCCAGCTGGTCGGCCAGCGTCCGGCGCGCGTCCTCGAAGGCCTCCAGCGCCTCGGCTCCACGGCCCGCCGCCGCCAGGGCCCGCATGTGCTGCCCGCGGAGCCGTTCGCGCAACGGGTGACGCATGACCAGCCCACCGAGCTCGGACACCAGCTCGCCCACGGGCACCGACCCCTCGAGCAGATCGGCCTCCAGCCTGTCCTCCAGCGCCGCGAGCCGCAGCTCCTCCAGCCGGGCCGCCTCGCCCCCCGCGAACGGCAGGTCCAGCACGTCGGCGAGCGCGGGACCGCGCCACAGGGTGAGCGCCTGGCGCAGCAGCCGCGACCGGTCGGCGGGGCCGGGCACCCGTCTGGCGTCGGCGACCAGGCGGGTGAACAGGTGCGCGTCGACCTCCAGCGGATCGACCACCAGCCGATAGCCGGCCGCGGCAAGCTCCAGCGGCACGCCGACGACCGCACGCAGCCGCGACACCTGCGACTGCAGCGCGTTGATCGTGCCCGCCGGGCCGTAGATGTCGCCGATCAGGCGCTCGACCGACACGACCCGGCCCGCCTCCAGCGCCAGGAGCACGAGCAGGCCGCTGAGTCTGGCGCCCCGCACGGGGACGCCGAACACCTCCGTGGGGCCGAGCACGCCGAATCGCATACCTAGATTGTCGTCGGCGGGGCGGAGCGCGGCGTTTTGGAATCCGGTTCTGTGGATAACCTCGGGGGCATTCTTCGCCGTGCCGACATCGAGCACGTCCCGGCTCCGCATGGGTGACGGTCGTCGCCGACCCGGCGACCGTGCCTTGCGACGACGGATCTCCATGGCTCCCTTGGCGACCTGGCCGTTCGGCGCCGATCCGGGTGGCGAGCTGTCTGGTCGACAGGCCCGGCAACGGTGATCGCCGCGTAGGAGTGGTGGAGGTCGACTCCCCGTACATGGTCGCTCCGGCGCAGGCCGGCCAAGGTCGCGCTGTCGGCGACGGATCAGCCCCATCTACTTCGCGAATTGCGAATGTTCGCAATTCATTACATCATGGAGTGGACTTCGAGACGGTTCGACGGATAGGGGTGCTGTGAGCGGGTCTTTCGCTGCGGCGGTCAGACAGCGGGCACGCCGGGCGAGCGCGGCGTTGGAGGCGGCCCGCCACGGCGATGACGCCGACGCGCTTGCGTTGGCCGAAGCCGAATGGGAGCACGTGACACGGCTGGCGCGCACGCACGGCATAACGATCGGCTCGTCCGAGGCCGGGCAAGGTGAGGCTGATCCGGCCGGGGGGAGCGGGCTGTGATGTCGGTGCCGTTGTATGAGGCCAAGGCGGAGCTGTTCCGGCTGCTGGGCCACCCGGTCCGGATCCGGGTGCTGGAGCTGTTGCAAGATGGGCCGAAGCCGGTGCGGGACCTGCTGGCGGCCATCGAGGTCGAGCCGACCGGGCTGTCGCAGCATCTGGCCGTGCTACGCCGTTCGGGTATGGTCAGCGCGCACCGCGACGGCTCCACCGTCGTCTACGCCCTGGCCGGCGGGGACGTGGCCGAGCTGCTGCGCGCGGCCCGCCAACTGCTGACGCACAAGCTGTCGGGGCAAAGCGAGCTGCTGAGCGAACTGATGCAGGCGGAGGCCGGCGCCTCGTGACCTCCCTGTTGCCGGCCGCCTGGGCCCGCCTCCGTTCTGTGCTGCCCGAACGTGGCGAGCTGGCCGCGATGGGCCGCCATCCCCGGCGTGATCTGCTGGCCGGGCTCACGGTGGCGATCGTGGCGTTGCCGCTGGCGCTGGGCTTCGGCATCTCCTCCGGTCTGGGCGCCGAAGCCGGGCTGGCCACCGCGGTGGTCGCCGGAGCGCTGGCGGCGCTGTTCGGCGGCTCCGGCCTGCAGGTGTCGGGGCCGACCGGCGCGATGACGGTGGTGCTGGTGCCGATCATGCACGCCCATGGCGCTTCGGGGGTGTTGACGGTCGGCGTGCTGGCCGGGCTGCTGCTGCTCGCGCTGGCGCTGGCGCGCGCGGGCAAGTACATGGCGCTGGTGCCGGCGCCGGTGGTGGAGGGCTTCACCGTCGGCATCGCCTGCGTGATCGGCCTGCAGCAGATCCCGGCCGCGCTGGGCGTGCCGGCCCCGGAGGGGGACAAGGTCATCGGCGTGTCCTGGCAGGCCGTCCAGGACTTCCTCGCCCATCCACGCTGGTGGGCGCCGGCGGTCACGCTGGCCGTGGCGGCGACGATGCTGCTGGGCGCACGCTGGCGGCCGACCCTGCCGTTCTCGCTGCTGGCAGTCGTGGTGGCCACCCTCGTCGTCGAGCTGGCCGGCCTGCCGGTGGCCCGGATCGGCGACCTGCCTGCCGGGCTGCCCGCACCGTCGCTGGCCTTCCTTGAGGTGGGCGCGCTGGGCTCGATGATCGCCCCGGCGATCGCGGTCGCCGCCCTGGCCGCGCTGGAATCGCTGCTGTCGGCCGCGGTGGCCGACGGCATGAGCGTCAACCACAGGCACGACCCCGACCGGGAGCTGTTCGGACAGGGTCTGGCCAACCTCGTCGCGCCGCTGTTCGGCGGGGTGCCGGCCACCGGCGCCATCGCCCGCACCGCGGTCAACGTCCGCTCCGGCGCCTCCTCCCGGCTGGCCGCCCTGGCGCACGCGGGCATCTTGGCCGTCATCGTGTTCACCGCCGCCGACCTGGTCGCCAAGATTCCGCTGGCCGCGCTGGCCGGCGTTTTGCTGGCCACCTCGGTGCGCATGGTGGAGGTCGGCTCGATCAAGGCGATGATGCGCTCGACCCGCGGCGACGCCGTGGTCCTGGTCCTGACCGCGATCGCGACGCTGGCGCTCGACCTGGTCCAGGCCGTCATCGTCGGCCTGGCCGTGGCCGGGGCGCTGGCTCTTCGCGCCGTCGCCCGTGACGTCCGCCTCGATGAGATGCCGATCGCCCACGACCTGCCCGGCGACCACACCGAAGACGAGCACGCCCTGCTCGCCGAGCACATCGTCGCCTACCGGCTGGACGGGCCGCTGTTCTTCGCCGCCGCACACCGATTCCTGCTGGAGCTGTCGGAGGTCGCCGACGTCTCCGTGGTGATCTTGCGGATGTCCCGCGTCACCACCATCGACGCCAGCGGCGCCCTGGTCCTGGGCGATGCCATCGACCGCCTGCAACGCCGAGGCATCACCGTCTATGTCTCCGGCATCCGCGACGGCCACCATCAGCCCCTGCACGCCCTTGGCGTCATCGCCCATCTCGACCAGGCGGGCCGGGTCTTCGCCACAACCCCTGAAGCCATCGCCGCCGCTCGCGACCAACTCCACCACGCCGGCCTCCTGCCTGCTCCCTCCCGCCGCCACCCCGTCCTGCCCCGCTGAGGCAGCCAGAAGGGGGCCGGCGGGATCGCCCCGCCCGCCCACGGCGGCAAGACAAGGGACGGCTCGCCCGCGCCGGACAGGACGACGCGAATTCCTGCCAGAGCGCAGGTAGTCGTCGATCGGCCGGCGGAGTTACGATGTGCACCTCCCAGACTCTGGGAGGTGCGGCCGAGATGACACAGCAGTATCTCGCGGGCGAGTTGTCGCAGCTCTTGGGACGGTTGGGGGCCGCCACCACGAGCGAGGCGGCTGCGCGGGCGGTAGGCCTGCTGCGGCACGAGGCCGAGACACAACCGATCAGTGCGCTGACCGCGGTGACCGTGCAAGCCCTGGCATTGACTGACAGGCTGTGTTGGGAATCGCTTTCGCTGGCCGACACGTCTGCCTTCGCCCGTCAGGCGGAGATCAGCGCCGCGCTGCACGAGTTCGGCGTCTGCGCGGGCTGGCTGGAGGACGACTGACGACTCGGATCGTGGCGGCTGATCGGTCACACTCTTGACATAGCGGAGGTTTCCGCGATGACGGCAGAAAATCCCTCGGAAGCCCAGATCGCCGTCCACTGGCGCGAAGAGGACTATTACCAGCCCCCGGCGACCTTCATCGCCCAGGCCAACGCCGCGGATCCGGCCATCTTCGACCGGTTCGCAGAAGAGCGTTTCCCCGAGTGCTTCAAGGAATACGCCGATCTGCTCGACTGGGACGCCTACTGGCACACCACGCTGGACACCAGCAACCCGCCGTTCTGGAAGTGGTTCGTCGGCGGCCGGCTCAACGTGTCCTACAACTGCGTGGACCGGCATCTGGCCAAGGATCGCAACAAGGCCGCACTCATCTGGGTGCCGGAACCCGAGTCCGAGGACCCACAGGCCGTCACCTACCAGGAGCTGCACAAGCGGGTCAACGAGTTCGCCGCGCTGCTGCGTGACTTCTGCGGCCTCAAGACCGGCGACCGGGTCACCTTCCACCTTCCGATGGTGCCTGAGCTGCCCGTCTCCATGCTGGCCTGCGCCCGCCTCGGGGTGATCCACTCGGAGGTGTTCGGCGGGTTCAGCGGTACGGCATGCGGTGACCGCGTCGCTGACTCCGGCAGCCACATCCTGGTCACGATGGACGGCTACTACCGCAACGGTGAGCTGGTCGACCACAAGTCCAAGGCGGACGAGGCCGTGGAGGCCGCGGCCAAGCTGGGCGTCGAGGTGGAGAAGGTGCTCGTCTGGCGGCGGCGGCGCGGGCAGTACGCCTCCAAGGCGGCGATGGTCGAAGGGCGCGACTTCTTCGTCGACGAGGTCATGGGCGACTACCGCGGCTCGCTCGTGGAGCCGGTCTCCATGCCCGCCGAGGCGCCGCTGTTCCTGATGTACACCAGCGGCACCACCGCCCGGCCGAAGGGCTGCCAGCACAGCACCGGCGGCTACCTGGCCTACGTGACCGGCACCTCGAAGTACTACCAGGACATCCACCCCGAGGACACGTACTGGTGCATGGCCGACATCGGGTGGATCACCGGCCACTCCTACATCGTGTACGGCCCGCTGTCGCTGGGGACCACCAGTGTCATCTACGAAGGCGTGCCGACATATCCGGATCCGGGACGCCCATGGCGCATCGCCGAACGCCTGGGCGTCACGATCTTCCACACTGCGCCGACGGCCATCCGGATGCTGCGCAAGCTCGGCCCTGACGAGCCGCTCAGGTATGACTACCGGTTCAAGCACATGACCACGGTCGGCGAGCCGATCGAGCCTGACGTCTGGCGCTGGTACCACGACGTCGTCGGCAAGGGCCAGGCCGTCATCGTCGACACCTGGTGGCAGACGGAGAACGGCGGGTTCCTCGGCAGTACGCTGCCGGCCGTACATCCCATGAAGCCGGGCAGTTGCGGACCGGGGGTGCTGGGTGTCTATCCGGTGATCTACGACGAGGATCGCAACGTGGTCGAAGCAGGCAGCGGAAAGGCCGGAAACATCTGCATCCGTAACCCGTGGCCGGGCATCTTCCAGACCATCTGGGGCCAGCCGGAACGGTTCGTCGAGCTGTACTACGCCAAGTACTGCGCCGACACCGACAGCAAGGACTGGCACGACTGGCCGTACCTCGCCGGGGACGGCGCCACGCTCGGCGCCGACGGCTACTTCCGCATCCTGGGCCGCATCGACGACGTCATCAACGTGGCCGGCCACCGGCTGGGCACCAAGGAGCTGGAGTCCGCGGCCCTCACGGTCGAGGAGATCGCCGAGGCCGCGGCCGTCCCGGTCATGGACGAGCTGCGCGGCCGGGCGGTGGAGATGTACATCGCCTTGAAACCCGGCATCGCGGCCAGCAAGGACATCGAGGACAAGGTGGTCGCCGCGATCGACAGCCGGATCGGCAAGATCGCCCGGCCGAAGAACGTGTGGACCGTCGCCGACATGCCCAAGACCCGCTCCGGCAAGATCATGCGCCGGGTCATCGCCTCCATCTCCAACTTCGCCGACGTCGGCGACATCACCACGCTGGCCAACCCGGAGATCGTCGACGACATCCGCCACCGCGTCCAACGCGAGAAGAGCGTGCGCGGTGAGGTGCCCCGCGAGCTCACCTCCCAGGAACGCGAGGAGATCGAAGCTTACGGCCAGACCGACTAGCGACGCGTTCCTGGTCAGGTGGAGGTCGTGGCCGTTCTGTCGCACGACGACGCCCAGGTGGGCATCGCGACCGCGAGCACGATCACCATCGGGCATGGTGTCATCACGCGGCCCCGCCATCCATGGCAAAGAAGCCTTTAACGTAATAATTCGGGAGCTGGGGGTCCAAGGTCATCGGTGCCCAGGTGAGCCCCCCGTCCGCGCTCGGAGACACCGCCGCGTAGGCCGCGTGGGCACGGTACCTCGCGTCCCTGTCCTCCGGGGACGTGCCGCCCCGCAGGTCGAGCGCCCTGGCCACCATCACCAGGCCGCCCTCCTGGGAAGGCGTCACCCGGGGTTCCTCCACCCCGATGCCCGGCGGCGGCTGCGCCGATCCGCCCGGGCGCCAGGTCCGCGGGTCCGTCGAGCCGAGCACTCCTGCCCGCGTCCCGCCGCAGGTCTGCCGCCAGTACGGCAGCAGCCACACCCGGTCGTGCTTGATCGGTTTCCCGTCGACGACCACACCCCGGCTGTTGGGCGGCACGCCGACCGTGAGGGGAAAGTCGTGCCGGCCGGCACCAGAGTCCGTACTGCGCCTGGCGACCATGCTGACAGGGAATCCGTCGACGTTCCCCGTCCGGTCGCGGTCCTCGGCGATCGTGATGTGTCCCAGGAGGGCGTAAATCGCACTTGAGTCGTTGAGGGAGACGACGTAGTGGCAGCGGTGGGTGGCCGTCGCCGGGGCGAGAGTGCCCGTGGTCCAGGTGCGCCCGTCGTCGGAGGAGCGCGCGAAGCCCATCGAGCCCTGGTCGTCGGGCGTGGCGTCCAGGGGATCGGAGACCCTCGCCCGCCGGCCGACCACCAGCCGGTCGGCATCCGGCACCGCGATGTCCGGCACCCTGTCGCCCTCGTGCGCCGGTTCCCCGTCGGCACGCCTGCTCGCCGTGCTGAAGACCGTCATGGGCGTGCCCACGCACGGCCCCACCGCGTCCGACTCCGGCCAAGTCTCCCACCCGTCTTCCGTCGCCGCCCCGCCGCCGGGTGTCCGTGATCACCTGACGTTCACGTGCCCGTCCCCTGACGGCAAGCATCCGGAAGCCCACCGTAGTCACCGGTGACCCTCTGTCCATGCACGCCACTCCAGCGGGACTTCGGTGCTCGCCGTTACATCGGGCTCGTACCCCTCCACTCCTACAGGACGCGGGGTAAAGACGTGGAAGACCACAAAAAGCCCCGCAGCTCGGACGCTGCGGGGCTGGAAATCTACAACGTAAAGGCGCTCACGCCGGGTGCTCGGCCCGGTCTCCCGACCAGTCGGTGTGGAAGGCGCCCTCCTTGTCGACCCGGTGGTAGGTGTGCGCGCCGAAGTAGTCGCGCAGGCCCTGCACGAGGGCGGCCGGCAGCCGGTCCCTGCGCAGGCCGTCGTAGTAGGCCAGCGCCGAGGAGAACCCGGGCGTCGGCACGCCGATCCGCACGGCCGTGGACACCACCCGCCGCCATGCGTCCTGCGCGGCGGCCAGCGCGCCCGCGAACCCCTCGTCGGCCAGCAGCGTCGGCAGCGCCGGGTCGGCGTCGTAGGCGGCGCGGATCCGGTCGAGGAAGCGCGCCCTGATGATGCAGCCGCCGCGCCAGATCGTGGCCATCGCGCCGAGGTCGACGTTCCAGCTGTACTCCTTCGAGGCCGCCGCGATCTGGTCGAAGCCCTGCGCGTAGGCGACGATCTTGGAGGCGTACAGCGCCTGCCGTACGTCCTCGATCAGCTCCTTGCCCGCGACGCCGGCCTGCGAGGGGCCCCGCAGGTCACGGGCGGCCGCGCGCTGCTCGGGGTGGCCGGACAGGGCGCGGGCGAAGACCGCCTCGGCGATGCCGGTGACCGGGATGCCCAGTTCGAGCGCGCTCTGGACGGTCCAGCGGCCGGTGCCCTTCTGCTCGGCGCGATCGACCACGACGTCCACGAACGGCCGGCCGGTCTCGGCGTCGACGTGGTCGAGCACCTCGGCGGTGATCTCGATGAGGTAGGAGCCGAGGTCACCCTCGTTCCAGTCGCGGAACACCTGGGCGAGCTCGGCGGGGGAGGCGCCGAGCGCCTGGCGCAGCAGGTCGTAGGCCTCCGCGATGAGCTGCATGTCGGAGTACTCGATGCCGTTGTGCACCATCTTCACGAAGTGGCCGGCGCCGTCCGGGCCCACGTAGGTCGCGCAGGGGACGCCCTCGACCTTGGCGGAGATGTCCTCCAGCATGGGGCCGAGCGCCTCGTACGACTCGCGGGAGCCGCCCGGCATGATGCTCGGGCCGAGCAGCGCGCCCTCCTCGCCGCCCGAGATGCCGGCGCCCACGAAGTGGATGCCGCGCTCGCGCAGCGCCGCCTCCCTGCGCCTGGTGTCCTCGAAGTGCGCGTTGCCGCCGTCGACGATCATGTCGCCCGGCTCCATGAGGTCGGCCAGCTGGTCGATGACGGCGTCGGTGCCCGCGCCCGCCTTCACCATGATGATCGCCCTGCGTGGTCGTTTGAGCGAGGCGACGAAGGCCGCCATGTCCTCCGCGGGCAGGAAGGTGCCCTCACCGCCGAACTCCTTCACCAGCGCCTCGGTACGGCCGTGCGAACGGTTGTGCACCGCGACCGCGTAGCCGTGGCGGGCGAAGTTGCGGGCCAGGTTGCGGCCCATCGTGGCAAGTCCGGTGACGCCGATGTCTGCCAGATCCATGTCAGCTCCTCTTGCGGAGATACGCATCCTTCACGTGATCGGTTTGGCGGTGCGCGGTTATTCCCTCAGGCGTACGCCCAGCTCGTCGAGCCGGTTGAGCATGTCGGCCGGGTCGGCGTAGACGCGGAAGGCGCCCGAGCGCTCGAGCTCGTCCCTGCCGTAGCCGCCCGACAGCAGGCCGACGCCCAGCGCGCCCGCCCTCCTGGCGGCCAGCAGGTCCCAGACGCTGTCGCCGACGACCATGGCGTGGTGCGGGTCGACATCGAGGAGGGCCGCTCCGGCGAGGAACAGGTCGGGGTCGGGCTTGGCGCGCCGTACCAGGTCGCGGGTGACCATCGGGGTGTCGTCGGGCAGCTTGAGCATGGACAGCGCCAGCCGGGCGGTCCGCGCGTAGCCGCTGGTGGCGATGGCCCAGGGGACCTGGCGCGCGGTCAGCTCGCGCAGCAGCTCCACCGCGCCGGGCAGCGGCCTGACCGAGTCGACCTGCTCGGTGTAGGCGTCGGCGTGGGCCCGCTGGAGGTCGTCGATCTGGTTCTGGCTGAGGGTGATGCCGGTCTCCCTCAGCAGCGCGGTGACGAACAGGCCGCCGCTCATGCCGATCCTGCGGTGGATCCGCCACACCGAGAGGTCGATGCCCATCCCCGACAGGGCGCTGCGCCAGGCGATGACGTGCTGGTAGACGCTGTCGATCAGGGTGCCGTCGAGGTCGAACAGGAAGGCGGGGCCCGGTGGCTCGGTGTAGTCCATCTGCCCATTCTCACCACGCCCGCCCAGGACCCCGCGGAGCGGGTCCTGACTGCGTCAACTACACCCGTGTGACACGCTGGAGGCATGCGTGTGGTGATCGCGGGTGGACACGGGAAGATCGCGCTGCGGTTGGCGCGGAGGCTGGCCGAGCGGGGCGACCAGGCCGTCGGGCTGGTCCGCAACCCGGGCCACCAGGCCGACGTGGCGGCCGCGGGCGGGCAGGCGGTCGTCTGCGACCTGGAGGGCGTGAGCGCGGAGGAGGTCGCGCGGGTGCTCGACGGCGCCGACGCCGCCGTGTTCGCCGCGGGCGCGGGCCCGGGGTCGGGCGCGGCCCGCAAGGACACCGTCGACAGGGCCGCCTCGGTGCTGCTGGCGGAGGCCGCCGAGCGCGCGGGCCTGCGCAGGTTCGTGCAGATCTCCTCGATGGGCGCGGGCGCGCCGCCCGCCGCGGGTTCCGACGAGGTGTGGGCGGCCTACATCGCGGCCAAGACCGCCGCGGAGGCCGACCTGCGCGGGCGCGACCTCGACTGGACGATCCTGCGGCCCGGCGGCCTGACCGACGAGGAGGGGCAGGGCAGGGTCCTGCTGGCGCCGCCGCCGGTGGCCAGGGGCACCGTGCCGCGCGACGACGTGGCCGCGGTCGTGGTGGCGCTGCTCGACGCGCCGGCCACGGTCGGCAGGACGCTGGAGCTGGTGCGTGGCGAGGTGCCCATCGCCGAAGCCGTTCGGGCACTCTAGGGAGAGTGACTGAATACCGCGTACTCGGCAGAACCGGTCTCAGAGTCAGCCCGCTGTGCCTCGGCGCCATGATGTTCGGCGGGTGGGGCGAGCCGTCGGTGGAGGAGTCGGCCAGGATCATCGATCGCGCCCTCGACGCGGGCGTCAACTTCATCGACACCGCCGACGTCTACTCGGCCGGCCAGTCGGAGGAGTTCGTCGGCCACGCCCTGGCCAAGTCGGGCAGGCGCGACGAGGTGGTGCTGGCCACCAAGGTGCACGGCGTGATGGGCGAGGGCCCCAACCAGCGCGGCAACTCCAGGCGCTGGATCTTCCAGGCCGTCGAGAACAGCCTGCGCAGGCTGGGCACCGACTGGATCGACCTGTACCAGATCCACCGCCCCGACCCCGACACCGACATCGAGGAGACCCTCGGCGCGCTGACCGACCTGGTACGGCAGGGCAAGATCCGCTATCTGGGCAGCTCCACGTTCCCGGCCCACCACCTGGTCGAGGCGCACTGGGCGGCCGAGCGGCGCGGTCTCGAACGGTTCGCCTGCGAGCAGCCGCCCTACTCGCTGCTGGTGCGCGGCATCGAGGCCGACGTGCTGCCCGTGGTCCAGAGCCACGGCATGGGCGCCATCGTGTGGAGCCCGCTGGCGGGCGGGTGGCTGACGGGCGCCTACCGCAAGGGCGCCGAGCCGCCGCGCTCGCGCAGGGCCGAGCGCCTGCCGGAGCGCTACGATCTGGCGCTGCCGGCCAACCAGCGCAAGCTGGAGGTGGTCGAGGCGCTGGCGCGGCTGGCCGAGGAGGCGGGGCTGACGCTGATCGAGCTGGCGCTGGCGTTCACGCTGCGGCACCCGGCGGTGACCTCGGCCATCATCGGCCCGCGGACGATGGCGCACCTGGACAGCCAGCTGCCCGCCGCGCAGGTGAGGCTGAGCGACGACGTCCTCGACCGGATCGACGAGATCGTCCCGCCGGGCGTCACGCTCAACCCCGGCGACCGGGGCTGGCAGCCGCCCGCGCTGACCGACCCCCGCCTGCGCCGCCGCCCCGCCTCCTAGAGGTCCGGGCGCCGGCCGTCCGCGCTCTGGGCGGCGAGCACCCGCAGCCGCAGCTCGCCGCCCTCCACGTCGGCCCGCACGGTGTCGCCCTGCCCCGCCTGGCCGCTCAGTACCAGCGTCGACAGCCTGTTGTCCAGCTCCCTGCGCACGGCCCGGGGCAGCGGCCGCGCGCCCCACTCGGGATGGTAGCCCTGCTCGACCAGCCAGTCCTTGGCCTGGTCGGTGACGGCCAGCTCGATGCCCCGGCCGCGCAGCCGCCGCCTGGTCCTGTCCAGCAGCAGGTCGACGATCTGGCGCAGCTGCTCTCCGTCGAGCCTGGCGAAGACGATGGTCTCGTCGACGCGGTTGAGCAGCTCGGGCCTGAGCCTCGAGGCCAACAGGTCCGTGAATCGTTCGCTGAGCGGCCCGCCGCCCTCCATGACGAGGTGGGCACCGAGGGTGCTGGTCATGATCACGACGGTGTCGGTGAAGTCGACGCTCCGGCCCCGCCCGTCGGTCAGGCGGCCGTCGCCGAGTATGCGCAGCACCAGGTTGGTCACGTCGGGGTGGGCCTTGTCGATCTCGTCGAGCAGCACGACGGCGTGCGGGCGGCGCCGGACGGCCTCGGTGAGCTGCCCGGCCTCCTCGTGGCCGGCGTACCCGGGCGGCGTGCCGGCCAGCCTGGCGACGGTGTGACGCTCCATGAACTCGCTCATGTCGATGCGCACCAGGTGGTCCTCGCCGCCGAACAGGGTCTCGGCCAGCGCTCGGGCCAGCTCGGTCTTGCCGACGCCGCTCGGGCCGAGGAACAGCAGGCCGCCGATCGGCCGGTGCGGGTCCGACAGGCCGGCCCTGGCCCGCCGTACCGCCTCGGCCACGGCGGTGACGGCCTCGTCCTGGCCGATGACGCGCTCGCGCAGGCGCTGTTCGAGCGTGATGAGCCGGGTCCGCTCGTGCTCGGTCAGCCGGGCGACCGGGATGCCGGTGCGGCGCGAGACCACCGCGGCGACGTCGGCCGCGCCGACCGAGGGCACGCCGTCCCTGTCGTGGCGGGCGCCCGTCAGCCGGGGTTCGAGGGCCTCGATCTCGGCCGTGAGCTGTTTGGCCCGGTCGAAGTCGTCGCCGGTGACCGCCTGGTCCTTGTCCCTGCGCAGGGACGCCAGCCGTTCCTCCAGCTCGCGCACGTCCGCGGGAGGCGTACGGGCGCGCAGCCGCACCCTGGCGGCGGCCTGGTCCATCAGGTCGACGGCCTTGTCGGGCAGGAACCGGCCGTCGATGTGGCGAGCCGACAGCGTGGCGGCAGCCTCGAGCGCCTCGTCGGTGATGCGGACCTGGTGGTGGGCCTCGTAGGCGTCGCGCAGGCCGCGCAGGATCTCCACCGTCTGCGCCACGGTCGGCTCGGGGACGAGCACCGGCTGGAAGCGGCGTTCGAGGGCGGTGTCCTTCTCGAGGGTCGCGCGGTACTCGTCGATCGTGGTGGCGGCGATGACGTGCAGCTCGCCGCGGGCCAGGGCGGGCCTGAGGACGCCCGCCGCAGTCGTGCCGCCCTCCGCGGGGCCCGCGGCCGTGCCGCCTCCCACCGGGCCCGCGAGCTCGCTGCCCGTCGCCGGGCCCGCGCCGGCCAGGGTGTGGACCCCGTCGACGAAGACCACGATCCCGTCGGCGTGCGCGCGCACCTCGTCGACGACCTTCCTGACGCGCTCCTCGACCTCGCCGCGGTACCGGGCCCCCGCCACCAGGCCGGTCAGGTCGAGGGCGATGACGCGGCGGTCCTTCAGCGTGTCGGGCACGCCGCCGTTGACGATGCGCTGGGCGATGCCCTCGACGACGGCGGTCTTGCCGACGCCCGGCTCGCCGATGAGGACGGGGTTGTTCCTGGTACGGCGCGAGAGCACCTCGATGGCCTGCTCGATCTCCTCCTCGCGGCCGACGACGGGGTCGATGTCGCCCTGCCTGGCCGCCTCGGTCAGGTCCCTGCCGTACTCGTCGAGCGCGGGCGTGGCGCCCGCCCCGCCGGTGACGTCCGCCGCCGGGCGCCCGATGGCCGCCTGCCGCAGGTCGCCGGGCGAGAGCCCCTGCTCGGCCAGCAGGCGGGCGGCGGCGGAGTCGGGATGGGCGGCCAGCGCGAGCAGCAGGTGCTCGGGGCCGATGTAGGAGGCGCCGAGGGCGCGCGAGATGCGCTGGGCGTCGAGAACGGCCCGCTTGGCGGCGGGGGAGAGGGCGGCGGGCGGCTCGCCCGGTGTCGCGCCGCGGGCCATGCCCTCGATGCGGTCGCGCAGCTTGCCGAGATCGGCGCCGGCGGCCGACAGCAGTCCGCGTGCCGGATCGTCCTGGGTGGCGGCGGCCAGCAGGTCGAGCTCGTCCAGGTCGGTCGCGCCGCGGTGGGCCGCCGTCTCGACCGCGCGGGCGAGCAGCGCCCTGGCCGGTTCGCTGAGCAGCCTGCCCACGTCGACCCGCTGGACGCTGGGATGCCTGGGGGGCCACGCGTCCGTGCCGGCACCGAAGGCCCGCCCGGTGAGCTGCTCGAATCCCCTGAACGGCATATCCGACATAAATAGCCGATTGCCTGACATTTCCCCGTGCAAGCCCAGGGGGTGGCAAAGTCCTACCGACCGGCCCGGCCAGGCCGGCGTACTCGGGCCCCAGCCGCCTGGGGAGGCGGTCGGTCAAGATCTGGTAGACATGGGCGGGTGCGAACCAAGCCCTGGGCGGCCGTGGCGGCCGCCGTACCCCTGCTCGCCGCGACCCCCGCGACCCTCGCGACGGCCGAGGTCCAGCCGAGGATCCCGCCGGGCACGACGGCCGCGTACGTGGTCTTCGACCGGGTGGCGGGGAAGATCGTCGCCCACCGCCTGGCGCACCGGGCCTTCAGGTCGGCCTCCGTGGTCAAGATCCTGATCGCGATCGACTTCCTGGAGCGGACGGCCCGGCCGGCGGGTCGCGACCTGGCCTCGCTCAAGATCATGCTGCGCTCCAGCGACGACGACGCGGCCTCGGCCCTGTGGGACAGGGGCGGCAAGGGGCAGATCATCACGCGGATGTCCAGGAAGCTGGGCCTGGCCGACACCGGCCCGCCGCCCGCCCACAAACCGGGCTTCTGGGGCTACACCTCGCTCAGCGCCTACGACGTCGCCAGGACCTACCGCTACCTCATGGACCGGGCCGACGCCAGGGTCCGCGACCTCGTCGTCGGACACCTGCGCCAGGCCACCCCATGCGGCACCGACGGCTTCGACCAGTACTTCGGCATCCCGCGCGGCCTGCCGAAGCCGTGGGCGGTCAAGCAGGGCTGGTCGGGCTTCGGCACCGTGCCGCCGGTCAGGTGCTCGCCCGCGGGGGCGGGCGGCGCGCTGGTCACCCCGCGGACGCAGGTGCTCCGGCCGCTGGTGCCCGACCTCGGCAGGCCCGTCCTGCACACCACGGGCCTGGTCGGCGCGGGCGACCGGCTGATCTTCGTGCTGCTCACCGCGCACCCGGCGGGCGGCGGGTGGAACGACTCGGTCAAGCGCACCACGACCCTGGCGCGCGACCTCTACCGCAGCGTCTCCAGGTAGGCGGCGTAGACCTTCTTCGGCACGCACATCCGCCACGCCTCGGTCACCAGCTCGCGCATCTCGGGCACGTCGAGGGCGGCCATCCGCGCCTCCACCCAGTGGAAGCGCAGGTCGCTCTCGCGCGGCAGGAGGAATGTGCCCGGCTCGGCGGCCACCAGCGCCTCGCGCTCCTCCTTGGGGAAACCGAACCCCATGATCGTCTCGTCGCGGGAGAAGGCGACGTAGACGATGGAGCCCACCCGGAACTTCACCCGGTCGTGGATCAGGTGCTCGGAGGAGCGGGGCAGTCGCGAAGCCAGGGCGCGCACGTCGTCGACGGTGACCATCCAGCCAATCTAGCGCCGGTTTGATCCCTTGGCGCCGGGGCAGTCGCGGTTCATGAGAGTCATCGTGGTCGGCGCGACGGGCAACGTCGGCACCAGCGTCCTGCAGGCACTCGAGGCCGAACCCCTCGTCACCTCCATCGTCGGCGTCGCGCGCCGCCGCCCCCGCTGGAGCCCGGGGCCCAAGACCTTCTGGCGTGCCGCCGACGTGGCCGAGGAGGACCTGACCGCGGTGTTCGAGGGCGCGGACGCGGTCGTGCACCTGGCGTGGCTGTTCCAGCCGACCCGTGACCCGCTCACCACCTGGCGGGCCAACGTCCTGGGCAGCATGTCGGTCTTCCGCTCCGTCGCCCAGGCCAGGGTGCCCACCCTGGTCCACGCCTCCTCCGTCGGCGCCTACTCGCCCGGCCCCAAGGAGGACGCCGTGGACGAGTCGTGGCCCACCCACGGCTGGCCCCGCGCCGCCTACGGCAGGGAGAAGGCCTACGTCGAGCGCGTCCTCGACGTGTTCGAGCGCGACCACCCGGACATCAGGGTCGTCAGGATGCGTCCGGCGTTCATCTTCAAGAAGGAGGCGGCCAGCGAGCAGCGGCGGCTGTTCGGCGGGCCGTTCGTGCCCGGCCGGATGATGCGCCGCGCGCCTCTCATCCCCGACATCCCGGGCCTGCGGGTGCAGGCGCTGCACGCGGCCGACGCCGCCCAGGCCTACCGGCTGGCCATCGTCTCCGACGTCTCCGGGGCGTTCAACCTCGCCGCCGAACCCGTCCTCGGCCCTCCCGAGCTGGCCGGGCTGTTCGGTGCCCGCCTGGTGCCGATGTCGCCGTGGCTGGCCAGGACCGCGGTGGCGGCCGGCTGGCACGCCCGTCTCATCCCCGCCAGCCCCGGCCTGCTGGAGATGGCGCTCAACCTGCCCATCATGGACACCACCCGGGCGCGCACCGAGCTGGGCTGGCAGCCGGCGTACGGCGCCACGCAGGCGATGCGCGAGATGCTCGACGGCCTGGCGGAGGGCGAGGGCATGGACACCCCGCCCCTGGCGCCCGGCCACCTGCGCACGGAGTTCACGACCGGGGTCGGCGCCAGGCCGTGACCCCCGAGTAGACCCCCAGGAGACCCTCAAGAGATCCCCAGGAGATCCCCGAAGCCCGTGGGCCCCGCAGCCATGGCCGGGGTCTCACGGCGCCGGCGGCGTCTCCTGTTCCTGCGCCCGGCGGTTCCGGTGGCGCAGGGACGCGGCCAGCACCGAGCCGAACACGACATGACCGAGCGCCATCACCAGCTGCCGGCCGGGCTGGTCGCGATGGGCGGGCGGCAGCCGGGTCAGCGACGGCACCCAGCCCTCGTAGCTGGCCAGCCAGATCGCCAGCCCGTAGGCCACGCCGACCGGCAGCGGCGCCCCCCTGCCACGGGTCACGAGCGCCAGCAGCGCGCCCGCGCCGGCGCCGAAGGCGTAGTGGGCCAGCACCGCCATCGGCTTCTCGCCCGGCTTGGGCCGGTGCGGATGGCCGGGCAGCAGCGCGCGAGTGATGTGCTTGGGCGGGTGCTCGCGCATCAGCCCCACCTTGTCGCCGGCGAGCATGACCGCGCTCATCGCCGTCGTGGCGGTCGTCCCGGCGAACGCACCTCTGACCAGTTGGCTCATCATGGAGTGCCGCCTGCCCTGGCCGGCTCAGCGGAAACGGGGGAGCGTCCTGCCGTACAGCCAGCCGGAGAACACCGGCTCGAGCGAGCGGGAGGTGTGGCGCTGCGCGTGGGCCACGAACGCCTCGGTCGTGACGGTGCCGTGACGGTGCTCGGAGGTCCACGCGCGCACCATCCCGAAGAACGCCGGATCGCCCATCTCCTCGCGCAGCCGGTGCACCGTGAGCGCCCCCCGCTTGTAGACGCGGTCGTCGAACAGGTGGCGCGGGCCTGGGTCGGCGAGCGTGAAGTCCTGCGGCATGACGGCCAGGTGCTGGTGCCAGCGCCTGGCGTGCGCGGAGGCGGGCTCGCCGCCCGAAGCCTCCGACCACAGCCACTCGGCGTAGGCGGCGAAGCCCTCGTGCAGCCAGATGTCGCTCCAGCTCCCGATCGTCAGGCTGTTGCCGAACCACTGGTGAGCCAGCTCGTGCGCCACCAGCCGCTCGAAGCCGCGCCTGCCGTCGACATGGTTACGGCCGAAGATCGACATGCCCTGCGCCTCGATCGGGATCTCCAGGTCGTCGTCGGCGACGACCGCGGTGTAGCCGTCGAACGGGTAGGGGCCGAACCTGTCGCTGAACAGTGCCAGCATCTCGCCCTGACGGCCGAAGTCGTTCCTGGCGCGGGCGGTGAGCCTGGCGGGGCAGGCCAGCCCGTCACCGAGCTGGTAGCGGCCGATCTGCACGCTGGCCAGATACGTGGCCATCGGGTCGGTGCGGGAGAAGACCCAGGTCGTGTCGCCGCCCGAGCGCCGCTTGAGCACCAGCGCGCCGTTGGTCAGCACCTGGTACGGCGAGGCCGTCGTCACCGTCATGGTGTAGGTGGCCTTGTCGCCGGGCCTGTCGTTGCACGGGAACCACGACGGCGCGCCGATCGGCTGGCTGGCCACCAGCGCGCCGTCGGTCAGCTCCTCCCAGCCCACGCCGCCGAACGGGCTGGAGACCGGCCGTGGCTTGCCCGCGTAGGAGACCTCGACGCCGAACGCCGTCCCGCCCTGGCGTACCCGGCCGAGCGGCACTCTCAGCTTGCCCGCCCGGTGGGCGTGGCGGACGCGGACGCCGTCGACCTTGACCGCGTTCACCGTGAACGGGCCCAGATCGAGCGCCAGTTCGGTGACCGGCTCCGCGGCCTCGACCGACAGCGTGGCCAGGCCGGCCAGCCAGTTCGTCGAGACGCGGTAGCGCAGGTCGAGGTCGTAGTGCGTGACGCCGAAGCGCGGATCGCCGTGCCCGGGGAAGTAGGGGGTCACCGCCATGGCGAGATGGGGTTGCCGAACCAGCGCGTCCCCTCGGGCACGTTCTCTCCCCGCATCACCAGTGAGGCGGGGCCGACCGTGGCGTGCGCGCCGATCGTGGCGGCGGGCAGCACGACCCCGTGAGGGCCGAGTGTAGCGCCCGCGCCCAGCTCGACGGTGTCGATGCTCATGACGCGATCGTGGAACAGGTGCGTCTGCAGCACGCAGCCGCGGTTGACGCACGCGCCGTCGCCGAGGCTCACCAGGTCGGCTTCGGGCAGCCAGTAGGTGTGGCAGGAGACGCCGCGGCCGATGCGCGCCCCGAGCGAGCGCAACCACACGTTCAACGGCGCGGTGCCCAGCCACGGGTCGGCGAACCACGGCGCGGCCAGCACCTCGACGAAGTTGTCCGCCAGCTCGTTGCGCCACACGAACGAGCTCCACAGCGGCCGGTCGCCGGCGGTGATCCGGCCCAGCAGCGCCCACTTGGCCAGGCTCGCCACCGAGGCGGCCACGACGCCCGCCACCAGGAGCACCACGCCGCTCAGCAGGGCCGCGGCGGCCATGCCGTACCGCGAGGCGATCCACAGCAGGGCGCCCGCGCTCAGCGCGGCCAGCGCGGTCGTGCAGGTGGCGGGCAGCAGGCGGCACAGCTCGACCAGCGCGCGGGCGGCCTTGAGCCGCGCGGGCGGGTCGTAGGTGCGGCTGCGGTCGCCCTCCTGGCTGGTACGGCGCAGCTTCACCGGCGGCATGCCCAGGTAGGACGAGCCCGACTTGGCCTTCTTCGGCGTCGCCGACAGCACGCCGACCAGGCCGTCCTTGGGCACCTTGCGGCCCGCCGCGGTCATGCCGGAGTTGCCGAGGAAGGCGCGCTTGCCGATGCGGGCCTCGGCGATGCGCATCCACCCGCCGTCCAGCTCGTAGGGGGCGACCATGGTGTCGTCGGCCAGGAACGCACCGTCGCCGACCGAGGTCATGGACGGCAGCGCGAGCACCGTGGACAGCTCGGCGTCGCGGCCCACCCTCATGCCGAGGGCGCGCAGCCATCCCGGGGTCAGGATGCTGGCATACAGCGGGAACAGCCACACCCTGGCGGCGGCCATCAGCCTGCCGGTCGCCCACGCCTGCCAGGCGGGACGGCTGTGCACGGGGTACCGGCCCGGGTGCAGGCAGATCGCCAGCAGCCGCACACCCACCAGCGTCACCAGCGCGTAAGCCGCCATCCCCGCGACCGTCGCCACGGGTAGCGCCCACATCGTGCCGGCGGCCGTCAGCACCGCCAGCCCGGCGCCGACCCCGAGTGCGGGCAGCAGGCTCAGCGCCACGGCCGTCAGCGCGTACACGCCCACCCAGAATCGCGACCTGGGCGGCCGCTCCTCGACTTTGCGGGCCTTGCCCTGCCTGGTGGCGGGCACGCCCGCCCACCGCGTGCCTGCGGGGACCGCGCCCCTGACGGCCGAGCCGGGCGCGACCTGCGCGTGCTTGCCGATCTTGGTGCCTGGCAGCAGCGTCGAGCGGGAGCCCACCGACGCGCCGGCGCCGATCCTGATCTCGCCCACGCGCACCTGGTCGCCGTCGTACCACACCCCGCTCAGGTCGACCTCGGGCTCGACGGAGGCGCCCCTGCCGATCCTGAGCATGCCGGTGACCGGCGGCGCCGAGTGCAGGTCGGCGTCCGCGCCGACCTGCGCGCCCAGCAGCCTGGCGTACCACGACATCAGCGGCGCGCTGCCCAGGTCGGGCAGCCCCAGCCTGGCCGCGAACTGCTCGGCGAACCACAACCTGACGTGGACGGCCCCGCCACGCGGATAGCGCCCCGGCGTGAGGCCGCGCAGCACCAGCCGGGCGACGGCCGCCGACAGCACGAGCCGGCCCGGCGGCGACAGGAGCACCAGCGCGCCCGCCGCGACCCACCACCACGACAGCACCGGCGTCCACAGCAGGTTGGCCAGCGCCGCCACCACGACCAGGAAGCGCAAGCCCGTCACGGTCATCAGTGGCACCATGAGCGCCGCCTGCGCCAGCGAGGCGCGCACCGGCATCGGTGCGATCTCGCGCGCCGGGCCCTGGGCCTCCTGCGGCTCCTCGTCGCCCAGCAACGCCACGAGCGCGCCGAACGTCGAGTGCTCGTAGAGGTCGGCGACGGTCACCGCGGGATGGCGGACGCGCAGCGCCGACACCAGCCGGGCCGCGGCCAGGCTGCCGCCGCCCTCGGTGAAGAAGTCGCTCTCGGGACCCTCGGGCGCCACGCCCAGCACGGCCGCCCACTGCTCGGCCGCCCAGCCGCGCTGCGCCTGCTGCCGGGGCAGCGGCCACGGCAGCGCGTCACGGTCGATCTTGCCGGAGGTCCGGGTCGGCAGGTCGTCGACGATCGCCAGCCTGGGTACGAGCGCTGCGGGCAGCCGGTCTTGCAGCAGGTCCCTGGCCTCGGCCGGGTCGAAGCCGTCCGCCACGACGAGGTAGCCGACCAGGAGCTGGCCGCGCACGGCCGCGGCCGCGCCCGCCACGCCCGGCAACGCCTGAAGGGCCGCGTCCACCTCGCCGAGTTCGATGCGCCGCCCGCCCAGCTTGACCTGCTCGTCGGCGCGACCGGCGAAGACCAGCCCCTCGGGTTCGGCACGCACGAGGTCGCCGCTGCGGTAGGCGCGCTCCCAGCCCAGGCTGGGCAGCGGCGCGTACTTCTCGGCGTCCTTGACGGGGTCCAGGTAGCGGGCCAGGCCGACCCCGCCGATGATCAGTTCGCCGATGCCGCCCATCGGGACGGGCTCGCCCCGCTCGTCGACGACCGCCAGGTCCCAGCCGTCCAGCGGCAGCCCGATCCTGACCGGGCCCTCGCCGGTCATCAGCGCGGCGCTCGCCACGACCGTGGCCTCGGTGGGGCCGTAGGTGTTCCAGACCTGCCTGCCCGGCACGGCCAGCCGTGCCGCCAGTTCGGGAGGGCAGGCCTCGCCGCCGAAGATGAGCAGGCGGACCTCGTCGAGCGTCTCGGCCGGCCACAGGGCCGCCAGCGTCGGCACCGTCGAGACGACGGTGATGCCGTGGGCGACCAGCCACGGGCCGAGGTCCATGCCGGTGCGCACCAGCGATCTCGGGGCGGCGACCAGGCACGCGCCGTGCCGCCAGGCCAGCCACATCTCCTCGCAGGAGGCGTCGAAGGCCACCGACAGACCGGCCAGCACGCGGTCGCCCGGGCCGAGCGGGCGGTCGGCGAGGAACAGGCCGGCTTCGGCGTCGACGAAGGCGGCGGCGTTGCGATGGGTGACCGCCACACCCTTGGGTTTGCCTGTCGAGCCCGAGGTGAAGATGATCCACGCGTCGTCGTCGATCGTCGGCCTGCCGCCCCGCGCTCCTGAGGCGGGCTCGCCGAACACGGTGATCTTGTCGGTGACGACCGCGCGCACGTCCGCCTCGGAGAAGACCAGCTCGGCCCGCTCGTCGGGATCGTCGGCGTCCACCGGCACGTAGGCCGCGCCCGCGGTCAGGACGGCCAGGATCGTGACGTAGAGGTCGATCGTGCCCGACGGCACCCGCACGCCCACCCTGTCGCCGCGCCGTACCCCCGCCTCGGCCAGCTCGCCGGCCAGCCGCGCCACGCGCGCGCCGAGCTCGCGGTAGGTCACCGAGACCTCCCCGTCGTCGAGCGCGGGCGCGTCGGGGTGGGCCGCCGTCGTGGTGTCGAGGATGTCGAGCAGGGTGCGCGGCGGCGGCGCCGAGCGGCCCGCGGCGTAGACGGCGCGGGTGGCGAGCTCCTGCTGGGCGACCACGGACAGTAACAAGGCGCAACTCCTGAGATCGACGGCAACAGGACGCAACGTGGCATTGTGCTGCGCTATTCCCTGGTCCATGAGGCTTCTCCCGACACTGTCTCGTGATATGAGACATATGTTCTCGGAATATGGGAATACCGATAGTGTGCGACACCATGAACGCCGTCTACACCCACGGTCACCATGAGTCGGTGCTGCGCTCCCACCGCTGGCGCACCGCAGAGAACTCGGCCGCCTACCTGCTGCCGCATCTGAAGCCGCACATGAAGGTCCTCGACGTCGGCGCCGGGCCCGGCACCATCAGCGCGGACCTGGCCGCCCTGGTTGGCCACCTGACCGTCTCGGAGGTCTCCACCGAGGCGCTGGAGCTGGCCAGGGCGGAGGTGACGGCGCGCGGCCTGACCAACGTCGACTTCGCCGTCGCCGACGTGCACGCGCTCGACCATCCCGACGACACCTTCTGCGTCGTCCACGCCCACCAGGTGCTGCAGCATGTCGGCGACCCGGTCCAGGCCCTGCGCGAGATGCGGCGCGTCACCAAGCCGGGTGGATACGTCGCGGTCCGCGACAGCGACTACGCCGCCTTCGCCTGGTATCCGAGACTGCCGGAGCTGGATTCCTGGATGGAGCTCTACCAGCGGGTCGCCAGGGCCAACGGCGGCGAACCCGACGCCGGGCGGCGGCTGCTGTCGTGGGCCCGCGCGGCCGGTTTCACCGACATCACCGCCACCTCCTCCACCTGGTGCTTCTCCACCGAGGAGGACCGGCGCTGGTGGGGCGGGATGTGGGCGGAGCGAATCCTGCGCTCCGACATGGCGCGCCAGGCGCTGGCGTCGGGCGCGGCCACCGAGGCCGACCTGCGGCGGATCTCGGACGGCTGGCGCGCATGGGCGGACTCGGCCGACGGCTGGATCTCGATCCTGCACGGCGAGCTCGTCTGCCGTGCGTGAACGGCGTTAGACGCCCAGCGTGCGGGCCCTTTCCCAGGCCGGGTCGCGATGCAGCACCACCTCGGTGCCGTCGACGAGCTCGTCGGGGGCCGACACCATCACGATCTCGCCCGCGGCCTCCAGCTCCAGGAGCAGGTCGCGCACCCGCGGACCCACGGGCAGGCGTCCGGCGGGCAGGTCGAGCATCGCCCTGACGGTGTCGGCGACCTGCGACAGGTGGAAGGGGCCGCGCGCCTGCCGTACGAGGTCGCGGACGACGGGCAGCGTGATGAGCTGCTCGGCCTCGAGATGGGCCAGCTGCCAGATCAGCTGCTCGCGGCGGCGCCCGGTCCCCGCGCACGCCCGGCACGCGCGGGTCACGCCGGGCACGATCTCCTCCTGCGCCGAGCCCAGGCAGGCGGTGCACATGTCATCGTTCGTCATCGCCCACACTGTACTAAACCACATTAAACCTATTGGGTTTGCGGGTTATTAGGTGCGGTGGGAGACTGATGGTCATGAGCCCGATCGAGGCCCCTGTGCAGGCCGCCGTCGCGGCCGCGCAGTGGATCCGCGCGTGCGCCGTCGACGACGCCCGGGGCCGCCACTGGCACGCAGGCGAACGCGCCGCGCTTCCGCACCGGCCCGCCTCGCTCTACTCGGGCGCGGCCGGCATCGTGCTGTTCTTCCTCGAGCTGGCCGCCGCCACCGGCGACGACTCCTACCTGGAGGACGCCGCCGAGGGCGCCCGCTACCTGGCCGCCGTCTGGCCCGAGCAGCGCGACCCCACCTTCCACGACGGCCTGGCCGGCGTGGTGTTCGCGCTGGCCGAGGCGGGCTGGGCCATCGACGACGCCTTCACCGTCGCCGCCGCGCGCGCCGCCGACCGGCTGGCCGCCGCCGGCCCCGCCTGGACGGGCGATCCGTGCCAGCGCGGCGACGGCGGCATCATCCTCACCCTGCTGCACGCCTCCGCCCTGCTCGGCGAGCCCGCCTACGAGCGCGTCGCCGTCGAGGCGGGCCTGCGCGTCGCCGACCTGCCCGTGCCGGGCCACCGCTTCGGCGCCGAGCCGCCCGCCGACCTGCCCGTCGACGCCGTCACCCCCGGCTTCCTGTCCGGTACGGCCGGCACCGCCTTCCTCCTGGCCCGCCTCCACGCGGTGACCGGCGACCGGCGCTTCCACGACGCGGCCGCCAGAGGCGCCGGCTTCGTCAAGGCGATCAGCGAGGTCAACGGCTCGTGCGCGCTGGTGCCCCACCACCTCCCGCAGGGCCGCCACCTGCACTACCTCGGCTTCTGCTCCGGCTCGGCGGGCGTGGCCAGGATGTTCCACGAACTGGGCGACGACGACTGGGTGGAGCGCCTGGCTCACGGCATCCTCTCCAGCGGCGTGCCGTACCGGCGCACTCCTGGGTTCTGGGAGGTCATGTGCCAGTGCTGCGGCGCGGCCGGGCTGCTGGAACTGTTCGTCGGGCTGTGGGCGGCCACCGGCGAGCAGGCGTACCGGGCCTTCGCCCTGACCCTGGGCGAGCACCTGGTCGGCGCGGCGCGCGAAGGCCGGTGGTGGCAGGCCTACCGCAGGCTGCGGCCCGCCGAGATCACCGCCGACACCGGCTACATGGTGGGCGCGGCCGGCATCGGCGCGGCGCTGCTGCACCTGGACGCGGCCGAGCGCGGCGACAGCCGCAGGCTCATCCTGCTGCCGGACAACCCCTTCCCGCTGACGGTGTGGTCGGGGCTGTCCTGACGTGGGCGGTCAGCAGAACCGCGAGGCGGTCCTGGCCTGCCGCCCGTCGCCTCCCGCGCCGAGCAGGGAGCGGGTCAGCGCCTGCTCGTCGCCCGACATCGCCGCGAAGGCGGCGTCGAAGTGCGTGTCGGTCAGCGCGTGCTCGCCCGACCTGATCGCCAGCAGGATCACCCGGCGCAGCAACTCCTTGACGAAGGCCGCCGTCACGCCCTCGGTCGCCGCGACCACATTGGCGACGTCCGCCTCGACCGGCCGGTTCCTGGCGTACAGGCGGATCAGCCGCTCCCTGTCGGCCCCGGACGGCGGTGGCACCTCCACCGCCAGATCCACCCGGCCGGGCCGCTGCACCAGCGCCTTCTCCAGCGTCTCGACCCTGTTGGTGGTCAGCACGAACGACACGTCGGCGTCGCCGGTGATGCCGTCCATCGCATCCAGCAGCGAGAACAGCAGCGGCGAGGTCTCGAAGTGGCTGCGGTCCTCGGCGATCAGGTCGACGTCCTCGATCACCACGATGGACGGCTGCAGCTTGCGGGCCAGCGCGACGGCGTAATCGAGGTGGCGCATCCCGGGGCCCGACATCAGGATCGCGGTGTGCTCGCGCAGCCTGCCCACCAGGTAGCGCACGGTGTGGGTCTTGCCGGTGCCGGGCGGGCCGTACAGGAGCAGGCCCCTGCGCAGGTGCTGCCCGGCCTCGATCAGCTGCTCCTTCACCGCCGCGATGCCGACGACGTGGTCCTCGACCGCGGCGAGGCGCCCCTCCGGCAGCACCACCTCCTCGGCCGCCAGCTCCGGCCTGGGCAGGAAGGTGAGCAGCTCGTTCTCCTTGTGCTCGCTGAAGCCGAAGCTCATCACCTGGCCCCTGAACGGGTCGTGCCGGCGCTTGAGCCGTTCGATCTCGTCGCGCGTGGCCGAGGCGGCGGTCCTGGAGGAGGACAGGACGGTCAGCATCGAGTGCCCCTGGTAGTCGTCGACGCTGGTGACCACCAGCACCACGGGCGTGCCGTCCGGCGCCCGGCTGGCCACCATGCCGAGCTGGACCACCTCCATGCTCTCGGCGGGCCCGACCGGGGCGCTGCCGTAGTCGGGCCTGCCGAGCAGGCGGCTGCCGTCGCGCAGGGCGTAGAGCAGCATGTTGATGACGCTCTCCCAACGGCGTTCGCCGCCCATCACGCCGAACCACTCGGCACCGGGGGAACGGGCGGCCAGATAGCGGTCCGTGCCGGCCTGCAGCCCGGCGTGCTCCCACAGGCGGTACTTCGCCTCCACCACGACCGCCTCCGACAGCGAGCAGCCCAGATGCCCGGTCACCCTGGCGACCAGCGGGGAGGCGGCGTTGTCCTCGACGATCCTGGTGGACACGGCGTCGTAGACCTTGGCGAGGCTCACGGCGAGCGCCTGGGCGGCGCGGTGATCGAGATCAGTCACCCGCACACTGTCGCAGGCTCCCGCCGGCATGGCATGAGTAGCCCGTACTCACCCGATCACATCGGCGCCCGCGTGAACCAGATGCGCGATGTGGTCATCAAACCGGGAAAAGGACTCATGACGACGGAGGATCACCATGACGCACACGGTTGCCACGAGGCTGGGCCGCTCGCTGCTGGTCGCCGCGCTCGCCGGCGGGGTGCTGCTGGCGGCGGCGCCTGCCGCCACCGCCGAGCCGGCCCTGCGCGCGGGGGAGAAGCTGGGCCCGTCCGGCTTCGGCGGCGTCCGGCTGGGGATGAGCGCCAAGGAGGCCAGGGCCACGGGGGCGATCGTGCCCAAGACGCGGGGTGGCAGCTGCTCGGGCTGGGACCTGAAGGCGCACCCGTCCGGCCAGGACCGGGTCGGGCTCTACATCTCCAAGAAGCTGGGCGTGGCCGTGATCTTCGCGCCCGAAGGGGTCACGACGCCCCAGGGCATCGGCCTCGGCTCGACCGGCAAGCAGCTGAAGGCGGCCTACCCCAAGCTGAAGCGGGCCGCCAGCGGCTTCCCCGTCGTCAAGGTCCCCGGCAACCCGAAGGCCTCCTACTACTTCCTGCTGTCCGACGACAAGATCTACGAGATGGGCCTGGTGCTCACCGACCAGGACTGCGTCAACTAGGGACCGGCCAGGAGCGTCAGGCTCGCGGCGACAGACCGGCGAGCCGCGCCCGCACCACCAGGTCGTGCAGGGCCTCGCCCGCCGTGGCCGCCTCGGGCAGGCGCGAGGCCTCGCGTTCACGCTCCAGGCGCGCCGTCATCCGCGCCACGTCGTCGGCGGCCGACGCCAGCGCCGGCGCGGGCCCGTGCTCGGCCTCCCGCTTGGCCGCCACCAGCTCGGGCAGGTAGGCGGGGCCGTACTCCAGCAGCCTGGTCAGGTCCGTCTCCAGCGTTCCGGTCCGCATCAGGTGGATGCCGGTGGCCAGGACCCTGAAGGTGTACAGCAGCGGCTTGAGCTCGCCGGTCCTGCCGAACAGCCGCCACTGGGTGCGCGCGAACCCCAGGTAGTGGTGGGCGTGGTTGCGGGTCACGCACGCCGGGGCGAGCGCGACCAACTCCTCGTGCACCGGCGAGGAGAGCACCACCAGCGGGGACAGCAGCTGCTCCAGCACGTACCCGTTGCGCCGCAGCAGCAGCCCGCAGAACTTCACCAGGTCGTGCGTGACCAGGTCGACCTCGACCCCCGAACGGGTCCACGACCTGTCGATGGTCTCCCGGCCGACCCGCAGCCCGACGACCTGCTCGACCGGCAGCACGTGCACGCCGCGCAGGTCGACGTCGGAGTCGGCCGAGGGGAACCCGTACAGGTGGGCGCCGCTGACCGTCGCGAACGCCAGCGGGTACGGCTGCTCGCCGGCCACCTCGGCCAGCCAGGAAGGAAGCATCACAGGCCGGCCCTCCGCACCTCGACCAGGAACTCCTCGACCGTCGCGCGGTCGGCCGCGGCGGGCAGCACGCTGTGCGGCGCCGCCCGCTCGAAGGCGGACATCAGCGCGGCGCGCCACTCCGACAGCTCCTCCCACGACATCCGGCCGTCGCGCACGTCGAGCAGCCGCCGGCGGTGGGCGCTCATGTCGACCAGCGGCGAGCCGTGCTCGACCAGGTGGATGCCGCTCAACAGCAGCCTGATCATGTGCATGGCCTGCTTCCACCTGGGGGCGGCCGGGTCGAGCCGGCGGAACTGCGCGTCGGCGTACCGCGCGAACGTGGCGTGGGCCCGGCGCGACAGGAACGCCCCGCGCAGGTCCAGCAGCCGCCGGCCCATCGGGGTGACCACCTCGGCCAGCGGCGACCACAGCGTCTCCAGCACCGTGGGGTTGGCCTCCAGCGCCAGCCCGCAGAACCGCTCCACCTCCCACGAGAACTGCTCGGCCAGCGGCCCGTCACGGTGGGTGGGCGGCTTGTCCAGCCGCCAGAACGCCTCGGTGGGCGCCACGAAAACGCCCCTTCTGTCGGTGTCGGAGGCCGTGGTGTGGAGCCCGTAGGCCCGCGACCCGACGATCACCGACAGGATCAGGTCGTCCCCGCCCAGCTCCCCCGGCCCGCGGCCCGCAGCGGTGTCGTCGTCCAAGGGGCACCTCCTCGCCGGGCACGGAAAATCTTGATCGTGCACCCTATCGCCCGGTCTCGGCTGGTGTCGCCCGGGATACGGCCCCGTCCCGCCGACAGGCCCCGGAGGGTTGCGCCTGCCCGCCCCGCCCTGATCTGATCGATGGGTGAGCGAGCTCGACTGGGGCGCCGCCGCCCGCGCGATCACCTGGGACGTCGAACCGCGCACCGTCTTCGCCGACGGGCGCTGGTTCCCCGACGGGCGGCTCAACACCTGCTTCAACGCCCTCGACCGGCACGTGGCCGCCGGCCGGGGCGAGCAGGCCGCGCTCATCTACGACAGTCCCGTCACCGGGGTCAAACGCACCTACACCTACGCCGGGTTGCGCGACGAGGTGGCCAAGGCCGCGGGCATGCTGCGCGAGCTGGGGGTGGGCAAGGGTGACACGGTCGTCGTCTACATGCCGATGGTGCCGGAGGCGGCCGTCGCGATGCTGGCCTGCGCCAGGCTCGGCGCCGTCCACTCGGTGGTGTTCGGCGGGTTCGCCGCGGCCGAGCTGGCCGTCCGCATCGACCACGCCAGGCCCAAGGTCGTGCTCAGCGCCTCGTGCGGGATCGAGGTCAGCAGGGTCGTGCCGTACGCGCCGCTGCTGGAGGCGGCGCTGGAGCAGGCCGCCCACCGGCCCGACGCCGTCGTCGTCCTGCAGCGGCCCGAGCATCCCGCCGAGCTGGGCCGAGGCTGGCACGACTGGGCCGGTTTCGACAGCGAGCCTGCCGGTTGCGTGAGCGTCGCGGCGACCGACCCGCTCTACGTCCTCTACACCTCCGGCACCACCGGCGCGCCCAAGGGGGTGCTGCGCGACAACGGCGGCCACGCCGTCGCGCTGCACTGGAGCATGTCCCACATCTACGGGGCGGCCCCCGGCGAGGTCTTCTGGGCCGCCTCCGACGTCGGCTGGGTGGTCGGCCACTCCTACATCGTCTACGGGCCGCTGCTGGCCGGATGCACCAGCGTGCTGTACGAGGGCAAGCCGGTCGGCACCCCCGACCCGGGGGCGTTCTGGCGCGTGGTCGCCGAGCACGACGTGCGCACGCTGTTCACCGCGCCCACCGCGATCCGCGCCATCAAGAAGGAGGACCCGGAAGGGGCCTACCTGCGCAAGCACAACCTGCGCCATCTGTTCCTCGCCGGCGAGCGGCTGGACCCCGACACCTACCACTGGGCCACCGGCCTGCTGGATGTACCGGTGATCGATCACTGGTGGCAGACCGAGACCGGCTGGCCGGTGGCCGCCAACTGCGTCGGCATCGAGACCCTGCCGATCAAGCCGGGCTCGCCCACCAAGCCCGTTCCCGGCTTCGACGTGCGCATCCTCGACCCCGCCGGACGCGAGTGCCCGCCGGGCGTCGAGGGCGCCGTGGTGATCAAGCTGCCGCTGCCGCCGGGCTGCCTGCCCACCCTCTACCGCGACGACGAGCGCTTCCACGCCGCCTACCTGTCGCGCTTCCCCGGCTACTACCTGACCGGCGACGGCGGCTACATCGACGACGACGGCTACCTGTTCGTCATGGGCCGCACCGACGACGTCATCAACGTGGCCGGCCACCGGCTGTCGACGGGGGCGATGGAAGAGGTCATCTCCGCGCACCCCGACGTGGCCGAGTGCGCGGTGATCGGCGTCGCCGACGAGCTGAAGGGTCAGCTGCCGCTCGGTCTGGTGGTGCTCAAGGCGGGGGTGAACCGGCCCGAGCACGAGGTGGAGGCCGAGCTGGTCGCCCTCATCAGACAGCGGATCGGCCCGGTGGCCGCCTTCCGCAGGGCGGTGGTCGTGGCCCGGCTGCCCAAGACGCGGTCGGGCAAGATCCTGCGCGGCACCATGCGGGCCATCGCCGCGGGCGACGACTACCCGGTGCCCTCGACGATCGAGGACCCGGTCGTGCTGGAGGAGATCGCCGGGGTGCTCGGCCGGTAAAGGCGTTGCCGTCCCGGAGCGGCGACGTCAGGATCGGGACATGTATCTGATCGCTTTCATCGGAGCGTGCGTCCTCGTGGCGATGGTGCCGGGGGTGAGCACCGCGGTCATCCTGCGCCAGACGATCAGGTCGGGCAGGGGCTCGGGGCTGGCGGCCACGCTCGGCAACGAGACGGGCATCCTGCTGTGGGCGCTGGCCGCCGCCTTCGGCCTGTCGGCGCTCGTGCTGGCCTCCGAGCTGGCCTACGACGTCATGCGCCTGGCCGGCGCGGCGGTCCTGATCTGGATGGGCGTGCATTCGCTGCGCCGCAAGCACCCGGGTGACCTTCCCGGTGACCTCGCCGGGGAGGTCACCGGGGTCAAGGCCGTCGACGGGTGGCGCAGGTCCTATCTGGCGGGGTTCGGCACGTGCCTGGCCAACCCGAAGGCGGCGGTGTTCGCGATGTCGTTCCTGCCGCAGTTCGTGCCGGAGGGGCAGGACGTGCCGCTGACGCTGGTCACGCTCGCCGTGGTGTGGGTGCTGGTCGACACCCTCTGGTACGGAGCCGTCATCTGGGCGGTGGCCAAGGCCAGGGCGGTGCTGGGGCGGCCCGCCGTACGGCGCCGCCTGGAGCAGGTCTCCGGCGTGGTACTGATCGCGCTGGGCGTGCGGCTGGTGGCCGAGGCCAGATAGCGTGGTCGGTATGACGGACGACCTGGCCACCCTGGTGCGGCAGACGGAGGACGACGATCCGCTCCTGGCGCTGCGGGCCACCGCGGCGCTGCGCCGCGAGATCGAGCGCATGGAGGCGGTCCAGGTGCGCAGGGCCCGCAACAAGGGGCTGGCCTGGTCGGTGATCGCCGAGGCGGTCGGCGTGACCAAGCAGGCCGTCCACAAGAAGCACGGCGGGCGGGGCCTGCTCGGCGGAGGGGCGTAGCCACCCGGGCTCGAATCTACTTTGTAAAGGGCCGAGGGCGGAGTGACACCGCCGACGCCGACATGAACAGGCAGCAGGCGACCGGTATCGCCAGCGCGAGCGGCAGCCCGGCCAACTCGGCGACGCCGCCGATGATCACCGGCCCGAGCATGAGGCCGGCGTAGCCGAGCGTCGCGACCTGGGCGATCGCCGCCCCGGCCCGCGCGGGGTCGTGGTTGCCGGCCGCGGAGAACACCTGCGGCACCATGGTGGCCAGACCCAGGCCGAACAGGCCGAACCCGGCGATCGCCGCGACCGGCGCGGCCACCAGCAGCGCGAGGCCGAGCCCCGACGCGGCCAGCAGGCCCGACCAGCGCACCAGCGCGACGGGGCCGCACCACAGCGCGAGCCGGTCGCCGGCGAAGCGGCCCAGCGTCATGGCGGTGGAGAAGGCCGCGAACGCGATGGCCGCGAGAGCGGTCGCCGCGCCGAGCTCCTCGTGCAGGTAGACGGCGCTCCAGTCGCCCGCCGATCCTTCGCCGAGCAGCCCGGCGAAGGCCATCGCGCCCATGAACACCACCCGGCCGTGCCACCCGAACCCCGCCCGCCCGACCCTGCGCCGGTCTTGGCGGCCGGGCGCGGACGGCAGCAGCCAGGACCTCACCAGGACCGCGAGAGCCGCCAGGGGGACGGTGACCGCGGTGAAGGTGAGGCCGGGGGACAGCCCCAGCCACGCCGACAGCGCGCCGGCCGCGGCGCCGAGCAGCCCGCCCGCGCTGTACATGCCGTGGAAGGAGGACATCAGCGGCCGGCCGTAGGCGCGCTCGACCTCGACCGCGTGGGTGTTCATGGACACGTCGAGCGAGGCGTTGAGCAGGCCCCACACGAACAGGGTGCCGACGAGGACGGCGAGGCCGGGGGCGAAGCCGGCGGGGATCATCGCCAGGGCGCAGGCCGCCCCCGCGGGGGCGACGACCCTGGCGCTGCCGAGGCGGTCGGTCAGCCGTCCCGCGAACTGCATCCCGACGACCAGGCCGACGGCGACGGCGAGCAGGGCCAGGCTGAGCTGTCCGTCACTGAGGTGCAGCGACTGCTTGACGGTCGGGATGCGGGCGGCCCACACCCCTGAGACGATGCCGAGCAGGGCGAAGGAGAAGCAGACGGCGATCCTGGCCCGGCGTGCGATCACGTTGCGAGTCTGTCAGACGAGCACCTTGGCGACGAAGTCCGCGAGCTTGCCGCGGGTGCGCTCGATCTGCTCCTCCATCGACAGCGACTCCTCCATCCTGCCGCCCGGGTCGGGGCTCTTCAGGCCGCGCACGTACAGCGAACAGGCCAGGTCGGCGCAGATGTGGACGCCGACGGAGTTGTTCTGCCGTCCCGCCTCGCCGGCCCTGCGCGCCGTCATCAGCGAGACGCCCGTGCCGGGGTGCGTCGTCAGGCACAACGAGCACATGCTGCGCTGCAGGAACCCGCGCTGCTGGGTGGGAAGCCTGAGCGCCACGCCGACGAGCCCGCCGTCGTGCTCGGCCACGATGTAGCTGCGCTCGGGCGCGCCGGGGTCGCGCCAGCCGAGGAAGTCCAGGTCCTCCCACGGCCGGTCGGTGAGATCACGTGGAACGGCCAGGCGCTTGGCCTCGCCTTTGGAACAATTGACGAACGACGCGCGAATGGCCTGTTCGGTGAGCTGTTTCATGCGTCGAACGGTACATTTTCCTAGGATCATTAGGCAAAACCTTTTAGGGGTTCAGATGGGGCGTGCGGGGCTGACGGCGGAGCGGCTGGCGCTGGTCGCCTTCGCCCGCGCCTACCGCGACTTCTCGCTGGCCCACCCGGGGCGCTATGCGGCCGGGCAGATCCAGTTGCCGGCCGAACTGGTCGCCGACTCGCCGGCGCACCAGCGCGTCTTCAGGACCACCTGTGCGAAGCTGCGCGGCCGCTCAGGCGGTTCAGGCGGTGGTGCCCGCGTCGACGGTGACGGCGGCGCCGGTGATGTTCCTGCCGCCTTCGCCCGCCAGATGGGCGACCGTCGCGGCGATGTCGCGGGGGTCGCAGTAGCGGCCCAGCGCGGTGTACGCGCGCTCCTGCTCGGCCTCGGGGCTGTCGGCCGGGTTCATCTCGGTGTCGGTCGAGCCTGGGTGGACGAGGTTGACGGTGATGCCGCGCGGGCCCAGGTCCCTGGCCAGCCCCTTGGTCAGGCCGATCAGCGCGGACTTGCTCATCGCGTAGAGCGTCCATCCGGGGTAGGGCACCCGCTCGGCCAGGCTGCTGCCGATGCTGATGATCCGCCCGCCGCTTCCCATGTGCCTGGCGGCGGCCTGGGCCAGGACGAACGCGGCGCGCGCGTGGACGGCCATCGTGGTGTCGACCTCCTCCAGCGTTACCTGCTCCAGCGGGCCGAACGGGGCGATGCCGGCGTTGTTGACCAGGACGTCGAGGCGGCCGAAGGCGGTGACCGTACGGTCGACGGCCGCGACCAGCTGGGCGGCGTCGGTGGCCGCCGCCTGCAGGGCCAGCCCGCGGCGCCCGGTGGCCTCGACGCGCCGGACGACGGCGGCGGCCCGCTCGGCCGAGCGGGCGTAGGTGACGACCACGTCGGCGCCGTCGGCGGCCAGCCTCTCGGCGATGGCGGCGCCGATGCCCCGGCTTCCTCCGGTGACGAGCGCGACTCTGTGCGGCATGAGTTCTCCTTATCCGGAACCTGTTCCGGTTGAGAGTAAAGCGGAACGGGTTCCGGTTGCAAGGGGTCCAGTAGCCTGTGATCGTGAACGCCGTCGCCAACCGGCGCGAGCGGGTCGACGCCGCTCGCAACCGGGTCAAGATCCTCACCGCCGCCGCCGGCATCGTGGCCGCGAAGGGCGTCGAAGGGCTGTCCATGGCGGAGGTGGCCGCGGCGGCTGGGGTGGGCGTCGGCACGCTCTACCGGCGCTTCGGCGACCGCTCAGGGCTGGCGTACGCGCTGATCGACGAGCGCGAGCGGGAGTTCCAGGAGGCGTTCCTCGAGGGGCCGCCGCCGCTCGGGCCCGGCGCCGCCCCGCCGGAGCGGATCCGCGCGTTCCTGCACGGCCTGACCGACAGGACGGTGGAGCAGCTGGACCTGCTGCTGATGGCGGAGACAGCGGCGCCGCTGGCCAGGTTCGGCGGCGCGTACGCCGCCCACCACACCCACCTGTCGATGCTCATCGCGCAGGCCAGGCCGGGTGCCGACGGCTACGTGCTGGCCGACGCGCTGCTGGCGCCGCTGGCCGCGCCGCTGCTGGCCCACCGGCTGCGGGCGTGCGGGGTGACGGCCGAGCGGGTGAAGGCCGGGCTGGACGACCTGCTGGCCGCCTTCACGACCTGACCGGCCGCCTGCTCGACTTGACTGGGCACCTGGGTGGCCTGATCGGGCACCTGCGCGGCCTGACCGTCACCGTGTCGGACGGCGCAGGTGCCCGCGGAAACCCGCGCACCGGCGCGTACCGGCCTCACAGCGCCGCCCGGGGCCGCTGGGCCCGCACGTGCAGCATCTCGCGGGAGGGGGGCAGCGGCCGGGTGGGGTCGGTGGCCAGCAGGCTCGCCACCGTGTACAGGTGCCAGACGAGCGGCGCCTTGGTGAGCCTGCCGCCCTCGAACAGCGCGGGCACCTTGTCCAGCCGCACGATCTGGCCGAGACCGGACGACGACATGATCGTCCGCTCCAGTTCCCTGGCGATCTCCTCGCCCGGTTCGGCACGCCAGTTCCACGGCTTGGCCTGCCTGGACGGCAGCCGCTGCGCCCTGCTCCACAGCCGGGCGAGGCGCCCTTCGGACCTGAAGCGCCACTGCCCTCCCTCCAGCGGCACCGCCGCCAGCGCCGGCGCGAACATCTTGATCAGCTTGTGGACCAGGCGCTCCGAACGCCGGAACCCCGGATCGAGCGCGAGCGCGGCGGCGACCACCCGGTTGTCCAGGAACGGCTGCACGGGCGTCCCCCTGCGCAGCATGGCCGCGCGGGAGGCAGCGTGCCAGCGGCCCACCCGGAAGCGCAGATACAGGTGGTCGGGCACGTGCAGGGTGTCCGAGCGCCAGGCCAGCTCCTCGGCGTGGGCGTTGGCCGCGTCGGTGAACAGGGCGCGGTGGGCCAGGAACAGCGACTGGGTCCTGCGCCGCACCGCCTCCGGCGTGGCCTCCTCCATGCCCGACAGGTAGCCGCCGCGCAGGATCTCCCCGTTGTGCCCGCCCAGCGAAGGGCGCCGGCTGTAGGGGCCGTCGCCGGTGATGTTCTCGTAGGCCGACAGCATGCCCTCGCACACCCGCAGCACGTTCTGGACGCGGTCGGCGGGATGGGCCACCCGCAGCTCGCTGCGCGGCGTCAGCGACGGGGCCTGCACCTCGTGCTCGATGCCGAGCGCCGCGGCCACCTGGCGGGCCACCACCACGTCGGGGTGGTCGTCGAAGCCGGAGGTGACCGCGTGGAACGGGATCCCCGCCGCGTGCAGCAGGGCCGCGACCAGGCGGCTGTCCCTGCCGCCGGTGAGCGTCAGCCGTACCGGGTCGGGTGTCTGCAGCAGCGGCTCCACCGCCGCGAGCATCCCGGCGGCGACCCGCTGCGTCCCGGTACGGCTCTCGCCCTCGGGCAGCGGGTCGGTGGTGACGGTCAGTCGCTCGCCCGCGACCAGCAGGGAGGCGGGCGGCAGCGACCGGACGCCGGCGTAGGGCGTCTCCTCCGACAGGAAGTAGCCCTGGCGGGCGACCGACTGCAAGGCGGGCACGTCGTGGCGGACCTCGCCGAAGGCGGCCAGCCGTACCAGCAGGGCCCGGTTGCCTGCCACGTGGAGCTCGCCCGTCTGGGCGTAGTAGACCGGGTCGGCGGGGGCGAGCGACGTCGAGGCGCTGAACCCGTGCTCGCCGGCCCGGAAGAGGGCGAAGCAGCCCGGCTCGCCGGCCGCGGGGCCGTCCAGCGTGCGAGGGTCGCCCGGGTGGTGGCCCGCGACCGCGGTGACGCCGTCGGGGGTCGCGATCGGCGCCCAGTCCGGCTCGTTGGTCCAGGCCAGCAGGTGGACGCCGCCGTGCGAAGCCTGCCACTCGGTGGCGCGGACGCGCTCCGGCCTGACGGGGAAGGCCGCGCCGATCGCGTCCTTGGCCCGCTGGACGGCCTGCCGTACGGCCTCGCGCTGGTGCGGCTTCCCGGCCACGACAAGAAAGACCCTCATGATGCCCCCGGAAGTTGATGCCTTTCTAGGTATCCGCCGATGCGGCGTTCTGCTTTCGCACCCGGATGTCCGAGCCGGTGGCGAGGGCGGGCCGATGCGGGCCGGGGTTCTGCGCGCCGGGGCAGGCCGCCCCGAACTGTCGGCGGCGGGGTGCACGATGGTCGGCATGAGTTCGTGGCAGGAATTCGAGAGACAGGCGCCCGGCCTGGCGGCGACGGTGCGGGCGCTGTTCGACGCCCACAAGCACAAGACGCTGGCCACCATCAGGAAGGACGGCTCGCCGCGCATCAGCGGCACGGAGGTCGACTTCAGGGACGGGGAGCTGTGGCTGGGGTCGATGCCGGGCGCGATGAAGGCGCTCGACCTGCGGCGCGATCCGCGGTTGGCGCTGCACGCGTGTCCGTCGCCGCAGGAGGAGGCGGATCCGTCCGCCTGGGCGGGTGACGCGAAGCTGTCGGGCAGGGCGGCCGAGGTCACCGATCCCGAGGTGGTGGCCGGGTTCAAGATGCCGGGTGAGGGGCCGCACCTGTTCCGGGTCGAGGTGAGGGAGGTGGTGTGGACCAGGGTGGAGGGCGATCAGCTGGTGATCGACATGTGGCACGAGGGCCGCGGCGTCCGGCAGGTGAAACGCCAGTAGCGAATCTACTTTGTAAAGGCGCCGGGATGGTGACCCGGGCTCGGGTCAGTGCACGGAGAAACCGCCGTCGACGTAGAGGCTCTGGCCGGTGACGAAGCCGACGGCGTCGCCGGCCAGGAAGACTGCCGCGCCCGCGAAGTCGGCGGGCACGCCGTTGCGGCCGACCATGTGGCGGGCGGCGAGCTCCTCGGTCCGTCCGGGGATCGCCTGGGCGGGCTCGGTGAGCGGGGTCAGCACGAACCCCGGGATGATCGTGTTCACCCGCACGCCGTACCGTGACCACGCCTCGGCCTGGGAGCGGGTCAGGCCGGCGATGCCCGCCTTGGCGACGCCGTAGACGCCGCTGTCGCCGAAGGCGCTGATCGTCTGCTGGGAGCCGATGTTGATGATCCGGCCCCAGCCCTGCTCGACCATGTGCCGGGAGAAGTGCTGGCCCAGCAGGTAGGGGGCGGTGAGGTTGACGGCGATGGTCTGCTCGTAGTCGGCGTCGGTGAGCTCGGCCATGGGCTTGCGGATGTTGCTGGCCGCGTCGTTGACCAGGATGTCGATGGCGCCCGCCTGCGCGCACACGCGGTCGACGTCGGCGCGCAGGCCGAGGTCGGCGCTGATCCACGAGGCCTTGACGCCGTGGTCGTGGAGTGCGGCGGTGGCCCGGCGCAGCTCGTGTTCCCTGCGGGCGACGATGGTGACCTCGGCGCCCGCGCGGCCGAGGGCTTCGGCGACGGCGTAGCCGATGCCGGAGCTGCCGCCGGTGACCAGGGCTGTTCGGCCGTGGAGGGAGAAGAGCTCGCGCAGGTAGTCGGACACGAGGCGACACGGTAGCACCCGGTCGGCCGCCGGTCGGCCGGCGCGTCCTCCTGTGGGCGTGTTCCGTGACAAGGGACTCCAGCGCCCACGGGGGGACGCCGTCAGGCGGGGTCGTCGGCGGTGGTGCGGTCGACCAGCCGCTCGTAGCGCTGCCTGGCGGCCTGGGGGGTGCCGAGCCCGAGGCCGAAGGCGATCTCCGGCCAGGTCATGCCGCGTCCGCGCGCCATCTGGAGCAGCCCGGCCTCCAACTCGTCCATCTCCCCGCGCGCCAGCGGGATGAGAGTGAGGGCGGCGGTGATGTCCGCATGGTCCACCTCGGGCTCGCCGTCGTCGAGCTGTGCGGCCCCGCTGAGCAGGAAGGAGACGAGTCTGACGGCTTCGTGCGGGCCGACGACCGAGGGGTGGACCTGGCGGCCGCGCTGGGCGTCGGTGGTGGCGTGCCGTTCGGCGATGCGGTGCAGGGAGGCGTAGACGCGGTGTGCGCGCGCCTGCTCGGGGCGCGGGGGAGTGAACGGGTCGGCGGCCTGGCCGGAATCAGCTGACATGGTGATCAGAATGCCGAAGACACGATCCGATGTCAACAAACCATTGTGAACGACTTGTTTGCATAGCCAAGTCGTCACCTCCCTTTGCGAGCGCCTGACCCGGCCCGGGAACCCTCCCACTCATGACGCGGTGCGGCGGCTCAGGAGGCGAGCAGGGCGATCGCGCCGAGGGCCCCGCCGGCGCGGCCGCGATGCCCTCGGCGCGCGGCCAGGCCTGGGCGCTGGCGCGGCTGGCGCTGCCCGCCCTGGTCGTGGGGGTGGTGTGCAGCGCGATCCTGCTGGCCGTCACGGCCGTGGAGCACCTGCTCCAGCAGGCGCTGTGGCATCACCTGCCGTCGGCTCTGAAAGTGGACGGCGCCTCCTGGTGGTGGACCCTGGCCGTCCTGACGTTCACCGGGCTCATGGTGGGCCTGGTGGTGTGGAAGATCCCCACAGGGCCTGATCCGGCGACCGAAGGCCTGGTCGGGCCGCCGCTGCCGGTCAAGGTCGTCCCGGGCATGCTGGTGGGGGTCATCCTGTCGATGGCCGGCGGCGTCAGCCTCGGCCCGGAGAACCCGGTCACCGCGGCCAACATCGCCCTGGCCGTGGCGATCGGCGGCCGGCTGCTGCCCGGCATCGTGGCGCAGACCTGGCTCGGTCTGGCGGCCGCCGGCACGATCGGCGCGCTGTTCGGCACGCCGGTCGCCGCCGCGCTGATCCTGTCGGAGCTGACCCTGGGCGGCCGGCCGACGCCGCTGTGGGACCGGCTGTTCGCCCCGCTGATCGCGGCGGGGGCCGGGTCGATCACCACCGTCATGCTCGCCGCCCCGGTCTTGTCGGTGCAGGTGCCGCCGTACTCGCCGCACGCCGGTGACCTGCTGGCCGCCGCCGTGATCGCCTCGGTCGGGGCAGTGCTCGGGCTGGCCGTCGTCCTGGCCTTCCCGCACACGCACCGGCTGGTGCACCGGATCAGGCATCCCGTCGTACGGCTGACGCTCGCCGGCGCGCTGCTCGGCGTGCTCGGCGTCGTCGGGGGCCGCATCACGCTGTTCCGGGGCGTGGAGGAGATGAAGGAGCTCACCGCCCAAGCGGCCGCCTACACCGCCGCGGGGCTGGCCCTCATCGTGGTGGTGAAGCTGGCCGCGCTGCTGCTCGCCGCCACGGCGGGGTTCATCGGCGGCCGGATCTTCCCGGCGGTGTTCGCCGGGGTGGCTCTCGGCCTGCTGGCCAACGCGCTGGTGCCGTCCGTCCCGGTGAGCCTGGCGATCGCCTCCGGGCTGCTGGGCGTGGTGCTGGCCGTCACCCAGCAGGGGTGGCTGAGCCTGTTCATGGCGGCGACCGTCGTGGCGGAGCTGCAACTGCTGCCGGTGCTGTGCCTGGCGCTGCTGCCGGCGTGGCTGCTGGTCACGGGCAGGCCGCAGATGGTCATCGAGGAGCGGGCCGCGTAGGACGCCCCCGAGGAGCGAGCCGCGGCGACCGTCCACACCTCGGCAGAGCACTGCCCGATCTGCGCCGCCGCCCACGGCAAGCCCTGGCGCGCCGGCTCGAACTCCGGGCGGCGGGAGGGGGCGGCGCAGGTCGCTCGTCCTCACCTGCGGCGCGATGCCGCGCCGGCTGTCCTGGGCGGGGCGGCGTCCATGGCGGTGGGCGCCATCCGCTCTCAGCGAAGCGCGTGCGCCTGCAGCGAACCCGCCCGGTGCCCGGAGGGCGCGGTGCTTGGGTGTCACCATGGAGATCTTGATTCTGGGTGGGACGGCATGGGTGGGCCGGGAGCTGTCGCGGCAGGCGGTCGCGCGGGGCCATCGCGTGACGTGCCTGGCTCGCGGCGAAAGCGGGCAGGTCGCCGACGGGGCGCGGCTGGTGGCCGCCGACCGGCGGGATCCCGCGGCGTACGAGCCGTTGCTCGACCGCACGTGGGACGCGGTGATGGAAGTCTCCTGGCAGCCTGGCTTCGTGCGTGAGGCGCTGGAGGCGCTGGGTGGCCGGGCCGGGCACTGGAGCTATGTCTCCTCCGTCAACGCCTACGCCGCTCATGCCACGCCGGGCGCCGACGAGTCGGCGGACCTCCTTGCTCCGACGGACCGGCGTGAGGTCGACCGCGCGCTGTACGGCGAGGCGAAGGTCGCCTGCGAGCAGGCGTCGGCGGCGGTGGTGGGCGACCGCCTGCTCATCGCGCGTGCCGGCCTCATCGGCGGACCTGGCGATCACAGCGGGCGCACCGGCTACTGGGTGGCGCGTGCCGCGCGCGATCCGCACGGGCCGATGCTGGTCCCCGACTCGCCGGTCCAGCCGACGCAGACGGTTGACGTGCGGGACCTGGCCGCCTGGCTGCTCGACGCCGCGGAGAAGGGGACCGTCGGCACCTTCAACGCCGTGGGTCCGACCGTTCCGTTCGCCGAGTGGATCGAGCTGTGCCGCGCTGCCGGCGGCCATACCGGTCCGGTGGTGGCCGCCGACCCGGCCTGGCTGGTCGAGAACGGCGTGGCCCAGTACATGGGGCCCGAGTCGCTGCCGATGTGGCTGGTCGAGCCCGGCTGGGAAGGATGGTCGGCTCGTAGCGGGTCGGCGGCGGGCGTCGCGGGGCTGCGTCATCGGCCCCGGGCGGAGCTGCTGGCCGACACGCTGGTCTGGGAGCGCGAGCAGGGCCTGGACCGGGTGCGGCGGGCCGGCCTCAGCGCCCAGCGCGAGCGCGAGCTGCTCGAGGCTCTCGGCTGACGGCTTCGGCCTGTCGCCGAGGCTGTCGTCGTCGTCGCCGCCGACGACGACGGTGCCGGGGTCGGGTGATGACGGTGCCGGGTGATTCCGGGTGAGGGTGCCGGGTGATGGAGGTGCCGGACGCCTGGGGGCGGTGTCCGGCACCGGCCGGTCGTCAGGCGGCGTGTTCGGCCAGCCACGCGGTCCAGGCGCGGTCGGCCTCGTCGGGGTCCGTGCCGGGGGCGAACAGGTGGTGCTGGGCGACGACGCCACCGCCGAAGCCGTTGACGAAGCGGTACATCGCGTCGGCGGTGCGGATGCCGAGCGTCTGGGCGCTGGTGTGGTAGACGACCCCGCGGGTGGGCCGCTGCCCTGGCGGGGTGATGGTGACGGAGTCCCCGGTGGCGGGGTCGCCGAGGCGGTCGATGAGGGCGGCGTAGCCGCCCGCGCCGAAGGCGGTGACGGGTACGGCGGTGCGCCCGGTGAAGTGCGTGAGGTACTCGGCGAGGGTGGCGTGGAACAGGGCCAGGCCGGTGCGCATGGCCTCGAACTCGTTCTCCCAGTCGTCGCCGGGCAGGAAGCCGCTGGTGACGATGCGGACGACCGTGCTGCTCTCGGAACGGCCCTCGATGAGGAACTCGTAGGCGATGAAGCGGCCGTCGTCGGCGGTGGGCGACTTGCTGGCCAGGCGCTTGCCCGGTTCCCAGGCGGTGATGGGGTTGGCGGGGTTGTAGTCGCCGAAGGCGGTGCGCATGACGCCGTTGTCCACCTGGTTGCGTCCCATGAACCAGGAGTCGATGCCGGGTCCGGTGGCGATGGCCTCCCAGACCTGTTCGGGGGTCGCGGCCAGGGAGAGCTCGTGCTGCAGCTCGAACTCGTGTGACATCTCAGGACTCCTGGGTGTGCTGGGCGGCGCTCGCGTGGACGGCCCGTCCTCCGCGCGGCAAGAAGACGCTCCCACTCTCCCACCGACAATATTTGTTGTCAAAGCCTGCCGGCCTGCTCCCGCAGGAAGGCCCGTTCGGCGTCGTTGCCCGCCAGGTCGATCGCCGCCGCGTAGGCCGCTCCGGCCTCGGCCGTGCGGCCCAGCCGGCGCAGCAGGTCGGCGCGGATGGCGTGGAACAGGTGGTAGGAGCCCAGATCCAGCTCGCCGACCAGTTCCAGCGCCGCGGCCGGGCCGCTGACCTCGGCCACCGCCACCGCCCGGTTGAGCGCCACGACGGGGCTCGGCGCGATCGCCAGCAGCTGGTCGTACAGCGCCAGGACCTGCCGCCAGTCGGTGGCCGGACCGTCGCTGTGCACGGCGTTGATCGCCGCCTGGATCTGGTAGGGGCCCGGCCGGTCGCGGCGCAGGCACGCGCGCACGATCGCCTGGCCCTCGGCGACCAGGTCGCGCTGCCACAGCGAGCGGTCCTGCTCGGCCAGCCGTACCAGCCGGCCCTGGGCGTCGGCGCGGGCGGCGCGGCGCGCGTGCAGCAGCAGCATCAGTGCCAGCAGCCCCCACACCTCGTCCTCGTCGGGCATGAGCTCGGCCAGCAGCCGGCCCAGCCGGATCGCCTCGGCGCACAGGTCCTCGCGTTGCAGGCGCGCGCCGGCGCTGGCGGCGTAGCCCTCGTTGAAGATCAGGTAGATGACGGCCAGGACCGCGCGCAGCCGGTCGGGCAGGTCGGCCTCGCGCGGCACCCGGTAAGGAATACGCGCGTCGCGGATCTTGCCCTTGGCGCGCACCAGCCGCTGGGCCATGGTCGCCTCGGGCACCAGGAAGGCGTGGGCGATCTCGGCGGTGGTCAGGCCGCCCAGCAGCCGCAGCGTGAGCGCCACCCGGGCGGCGGGCGCGAGGGCGGGATGGCAGCAGGTGAAGATGAGGCGCAGCCGGTCGTCGTGCACGGGCCCTTCCTCCGTGGGCTCGTCGGGGGCGCGCAGCAGCGCGGCCTCGGCGTGACGGTCCTGGCGGGAGGCCTCGCGGCGCAGGCGGTCGATGGCGCGGTTGCGGGCGGTGGTGATGATCCATCCGGCCGGGCTCGGCGGCGGGCCCGCCGCCGGCCAGCGGCGGACCGCCTCGGCGAAGGCGTCCTGGACCGCCTCCTCGGCGAGGTCGATGTCGCCGAAGTGGCGGACCAGGACGGCGACGGCGCGGCCGTACTCCTGGCGGAAGACGCCTTCCACGAAGGACATGTCAGTCGTGCAGCGGACGGACCTCGATCGGCAGCCTGGTGGCCAGGCCGGCCTTGCGGCCCCATTCGAGCGCCACGTCGAGGTCGGCGGCCTGGATGACGACGAAGCCGCCGATGTGCTCCTTGCCCTCGGTGTACGGCCCGTCGGTCAGCAGCGGCTCACCGTCCTTGTGGCGGATCACGGTGGCGGTGCCGGCAGCGTGCAGGCGGCCCGTGAACACCCAGGCGCCGGCGGCCCTGAGCTCCCGGTCCCACGCGTCGACGTCGCGCATGATCGCGGCCAGCACGTCGGGTGCCGGCGGCTCGCCGTCGGGCTGGTAGATGCTGAGCAGGTACTGCTTCATGGTGTCCTCCCGGATGTCGTCTCATCCCTTACACGAACGGCCGGCGGCCGGATCGACACCACGCTGCCGACTTTCTCTTACGAGGTGCGGGGAAAGGCGCGGCGGTAGTCGCTCGGCGAGACCCCCACGTGCTTGAGGAAGTGGTGGCGCAGGTTGTTGGCCGTGCCCAGGCCGCTCAGCTCGCCGACCTTCTCGACCGGCAGGTCGGTCGACTCCAGCAGGCTCTGGGCCCGGCCCAGGCGCTGGTTGAGCAGCCACTGCAGCGGCGTCATGCCGGTGGCGGCCTGCAGGCGGCGGTAGAGGGTGCGGGGGCTCATCGCGGCGCGGCGCGCGAGGTCCTCGACGGTCAGCGGCTGGTCGAGCCGGGCGCGCGCCCATTCCAGGACCGGCGCCATGCCGCCGTCGTCGGAGTCGGGCACCGACAGGTCGATGAACTGGGCCTGGCCGCCGGGCCGGTGGGCGGGCACGACCATGCGCCGGGCGAGCTGGTTGGCCACGTGCGCGCCCAGATCGCGCCGGACCAGGTGCAGGCACAGGTCGAGTCCGGCGGTCAGTCCGGCGCTGGTCAGCACGTCGCCGTCGTCGACGTACAGCACCGAGTCGTCGACCTGGACCTTCGGGTAGCGCTGGGCGAGCTGGGCGGTGTGCATCCAGTGGGCGGTGGCGCGGCGCCCGTCGAGCAGCCCGGCCTCGGCCAGGGCGAAGGCGCCGGTGCACAGCGACACCATGCGGGCGCCGGCGTCGTAGGCGCGGCGCAGGGCGGTGATGAGCGCGGGCGGCAGCGGCGCGCCGTCCTCGACGCAGGCGTCGGGCACCGAGGGGACGATGACGGTGTCGGCGCCGGCGAGGTCGTCGAGCCCGTAGGGGGTGCGCAGGGCCAGTCCCGGTACGGCTGCGCCCTCGGGGCCCGCGCCGGGGGTGCCGCCCGTCCCGCACAGGCGCAGCTCGTACCACGGGTCGGCCAGGTCGGGCTGCGGCTTGCCGAAGACGGTGCACGGGATGCTCAGCTCGTACAGGTCCCAGGACGGGACGGCGATGTCGTCGGTGACGACCACGGCGACGGATCCGGCGCTCATGGCCTCAGCGTATGGCAGGAATTTGGTGGTCGCCGTCATGGGTGTCACTGTCGTGGCCCGGCACGCGCCTGCGAACGTGGTCCGGCACACGAAACAAGGAGTTGTGACATGAGAGTGACCGTGCTCGGGCTGGGTTCGATGGGGTCTGCGCTGGCCGGCGCCCTGCTGGACAAGGGTGTGGAGACGACGGTGTGGAACCGTTCGGCGGGCAGGGCCGAGGCGCTGGTGGCGCGGGGCGCACGGGCGGCGGCCACGCCGCGGGAGGCGGTCGAGGCCGGCGACGTGGTGATCGCGTGCGTCCTGGACTACGGCGCGCTGCTGGAGGTGCTCGAGCCGGTCACCGGGTCGCTGGCGGGCAGGGAGCTGGTCAACCTCACCTCCGGTTCTCCCGAGCAGGCCAGGCAGATGGCGGCGTGGGCGCTCGCGCACGGCGTGGGCTACCTGGACGGCGCCATCATGACGACGCCGCCGGGGGTCGGCAGCCAGGAGATGATGTTCCTCTACAGCGGTTCGCGGGAGGTGTTCGAGGCTCGCCGTGAGGTGCTGTCGGCGCTGGGCGACCCCGTGCGTCTGGGCGACGACCCCGGCATGGCCTCGCTGTACGACGCGGCGCTGCTCGGGTTGATGTGGGCGACGATGACCGGCTGGTTGCACGGCACGGCGATGGTCGGCGCGGACAAGATCGCGGCCACCGCCTACACGCCGGTCGCGATCCGCTGGCTGACGGCGGTGGCGGGTTTCGTCGCGACGTACGCGGCCCAGGTGGACGCCGGTCGCTACCCCGGTGACGACGCCACGGTGGACGTGCAGATCGCCGCGATCGACCACCTGATCCACGCGGCCGCGGAGCGGGGTGTCGACAACGCGCTGCCCGAGCTGTTGAAGGCCACGATGGTGCGGGCCAGGGCGGCGGGGCACGGCTCCGACAGCTTCGGCAGTGTCATCGAGGTGCTGCGCGGTCCGGCCGAGGGGTGACGCCGAGGGGTGAGACTGTGCCGGGCCCGGCCGTGAACAGGTGACCGGATCGCGGGGTGGAAGGCGGATCGGCGTGACGGCGGCCCCAGTGCGGGGTAAGCTGCGTCACTTAGGCACGCCAAAAAGAGGCTGCTAAACCTCTCTACAAGGAGAGTAACAGTCGTATGTCGATTCGTCAAGAGGGCTTGGCTGAAGCCATCAGCGCCGAGCAGTCCCGCGTCACCATGCTCTACGGCTGGCTCGACGCCGCCAAGGGCCGGGCCGGGCGCGTCCTGCGCGAGGTGCTCGGCGGCGGCGGCACGGTGGCCAACGTGCAGGGCCGGGTCGAGCGCGAGGTCGCCGCCGCCGAGCAGGCGCGCCGCCTGGCGCAGCTGACCGCCGTGGAGCGGGGGCTGTGCTTCGGCAGGATCGACGACCGCGACGGCGCCACCGCCTACATCGGCCGGATCGGGCTGCGCGACGAGGAGCACGAGTCGGTGCTGATCGACTGGCGGGCCCCGGCCGCCCGGCCCTTCTACGTGGCCACCCCCGGCGCGCCCGGCGCCCTGGTGCGCAGACGCCACCTGCACCTGAAGGGACGCACCGTCGTCGGCCTGGACGACGAGGTGTTCGACCTGGAACGGATGAGTGACGGCGAGCGGCGCACGCTGGTGGGCGAGGCGGCGCTCCTGGCGGCGCTGCGGCGCGGCCGTACCGGGCGGATGGGCGACGTGGTGGCCACCATCCAGACCGAGCAGGACAGGGTGATCCGCTCGGGGCTGCAGGGCGCGCTGGTGGTGCAGGGCGGGCCGGGCACCGGCAAGACCGTGGCGGCGCTGCACCGGGCCGCCTACCTGCTGTACGCCCACCGCGAGACGCTGGAGCGGCGCGGTGTGCTCGTCGTCGGGCCCAACAGCATGTTCCTGCGCTACATCGAGCACGTGCTGCCCGCTCTGGGCGAGACGCAGGTGGTGATGTCCACGGTGGGGGAGCTGTTTCCCGGCGTGCGGGCCGTGGCCGAGGACCCGCCGCGGGTGGCCGTGGTCAAGGGCGATCGGCGGATGGCGGCGGTGGTGGCGGCGGCCGTACGGGATCGGCAGCGGGTTCCCGACGGCGACCTCGAGGTGGAGGTGGACGGCACGCCGCTGCGGGTCGGCCACGAGACGTGCGCGCGCGTCAGGGACCGGGCTCGAGCCGTACGGCTGCCGCACAACATGGCGCGCAAGCTGCTGGTCACCGAACTGCTGCGGGAGCTGGCGCGCGACCTGCTGGAGGGCGTGGAAAGGTCGCTGGCGCTGGAGAACTTCCTGCCGGTCGAGGTGGTGGCCGAGCTGGAGCGGGAGCTGCCCGCCCCGCAGGAGCCCTACACCGAGCAGGACCTGGCCTACGAGGCCGCACGGCTGTGGTCCTTCCCGCAGGTGCGGGACGCGCTGGAGGAGCTGTGGCCGGAGCTGACGCCGCAGCGGCTGGTGAGCGAGCTGCTGTCGTCGCCGGAGCGGCTGGCCTCGGCCGCCGCCGGGCTCGATTGGGCGGTGCTGGCGCGGCCGGCGGACGCCCCGTGGACGGTCGGTGACGTGCCGCTTCTCGACGAGGCGGCCGAGCTGCTGGGCGAGGACGACTCGCCGGCCAGGCAGGCCGCGCGACAGGCTGAACAGGTGCGCAGGGAGGCCGAGCGGTACGCCCGGGAGGTGCTGGTGTCGACCGGCCTGGCCGAGGCGGAGCTGATGGAGGCGGCGGCGCTGGCCGAGCGGCACGACGACGGTGGCGACGCGCTGACGACGGCCGACAGGGCGGCCGCCGACCGCACGTGGGCCTACGGGCATGTGATCGTCGACGAGGCGCAGGAGCTGTCGCCGATGGCCTGGCGGATGGTCATGCGCCGGGTGCCGGCCCTGTCGCTGACCGTGGTGGGCGATGTGGCGCAGACCGGTTCGGCGGCGGGGGCGCGCTCGTGGGCCGAGGTGCTCGATCCCTACCTGGCGGGGCGGTGGCGGGAGGAGCGGTTGCTGGTCAACTACCGGACCCCGGTGGAGATCATGGAGGTGGCGGCCGACGTGCTGCGCGCCGTCGATCCGGCGTTGCGGCCGCCGGAGTCGGTACGGCGGGGCGGGGACCGGCCGCTTGCCGTACGGGCGGGGCTGGGTGAGGTGCCGGCGCTGGCCGAGCGGGAGCGTGGCCGGATCGGCGAGGGCCGGGTCGGGGTGGTCACCTCGGACGGGGTCCACGCGCGGGTGGCGGCGCTGCTGCCGGGCGGCGACGACCTGGAGGCGCCGGTGGCGGTGCTGACGGTCACGCAGGCCAAGGGGCTGGAGTTCGACGCCGTGGTGGTGGTCGACCCGGAGGGGATCCTCGCCCAGTCGGCGCGGGACCTGTACGTGGCGATGACGAGGGCGACCAGGCGGCTGACGGTGGTCTACCAGGAGCGCCTGCCGGCCGTTCTCGCCCGCTTGGAATCTACTTTGTAAAGGCGCTGGGTGGGGCGGCCGTTGGCCGCCCTTCATCCAAGGACTGAAGACCGCCTTCAACAAACGGGGGCGTCGTCGTGGTGGTCACGTCGTCGCGGCTGGGGGGCGGGCGTAGGTGACGGCGGGCAGGATGCGCCAGGTGAGGGCGAGGATGGCGAGTGCGGCCCACGGGAGCGCGGCGGGTCCGGCGTGGTCGAGGACGAGGCCGCCGGTCAGGGAGCCGGCGGCGATGCCGAGGTTGTAGACGGTGGTCTGCATGGCGGTGGCGAGGTCGGCGTGCCGGGGTCCTGAGGCGCTGACGAGTGCTGCCTGCAGGAGGGTGGGGGCGGCGCCGAAGGCGGTTCCCCAGACGGCGGCGGCGATCAGGACGGCGGCGGGGGTGAGGGCGAGGGTGAGCATGGCTGCGGTGAGCAGGGCGAGGGCGGTGGTGAGGGCGGCGCGCGGGTGGTGGTCGACGAGGGCGCCGGTGATGAGGATGCCGGCGACGGTGGCCAGGCCGAAGACGAGCAGGGTCAGGTCGGTGCGGCCGCCGGTGTGCTGGGTGTAGGGGGCGATGTAGGTGTACATGGTCTGGTGGCCGAGCAGGACGACGGCGGTGAGGGTGAGGACGCGTCTGATGCCGGGCAGGTGGCTGACCTGGCGGAGGGAGGGGCGGCGGGAGGTGGTCTGGTCGCCGGGCAGGGGTGGGACCTGCCAGCGGGTCCAGGCGGCGATCAGGAGTGAGAGTACGGCCAGGGCGGCGAAGGTGGCGCGCCAGCCGTAAAGGTCGGCCAGGGCGGTTCCGGCGGGGATGCCGGCGCACAGGGCGATGGTGATGCCGGCGGAGACGATGGCGATGGCGCGGCCGCGGTGGGTGGGGGCGACGATGCGGGTGGCGTAGCCGACGAGCATGGCCCACAGGGTGCCGCCGAGGGCGCCGGCGAGCAGGCGTGCGGCGAAGGTGAGGGCGTAGGTGTCGGACAGGGCGGTGATGAGGTTGCAGGCGGCGAATCCGGCGAGGGTGGTGAGCAGGACGGGGCGTCGGGGCAGGGAGCGCAGGGCGGCGGTGATGGGGATGGCGGCGGCGCAGGAGGTGATGGCGTAGCCGGTGACGAGGTGGCCGGTGGTGGCGGGGCTGGTGTGGAGGTCGTGGCTGATGTGGGGGAGCAGGCCGGCGGGCAGCAGTTCGGTCATGACGGCGGTGAAGGCGGCGCTGAACAGGGCCGGTAGTGCGCCGAGTGGTGTTCGGGCGGGCATGCGGCCATGCTTGGACCTTCACATCAGTGTGAAGGCAAGGGGGTGTGGTGGTGCGGATCGGTGAGTTGTCGCGGCGTACGGGGGTGCCGTCGCGGATGCTGCGCTACTACGAGGAGCAGGGTCTGCTGGGGGCGTCGCGTTCGGACAACGGTTACCGGTGTTATGGCGAGGCGGCGGTGTCTCGGGTGCAGCAGATCAGGGGGTTGCTGGATGCGGGGTTGACGACGGAGATCATCCGGCGGATTCTGCCGTTCCTGGAGGGGCCTGAGGGGATCCATGTGCATCCGGCGTGTCTGACGCCGGAGCTGGAGGGGTTGTTGCGGGGGGAGGTGGCGCGGATCCAGGCGCGGATCGACTGTCTGGCGCGTAACCGGGATGCGTTGCTGGGTTATCTGGCGGCGGTGCGGCCGGGTTCGCCCTGAGTGGGGACGTGCTGGTCGTCGTCGTGCCAGGGGAGGTCGCGGGCGATGTCGGCGATCTTGGCGGTGATGTCGGCGAGGGTGCGCAGGGTGTCGAGGTCGAGGCGTTGCATGATGCGGCGGTAGTGGCGCAGGCCGGCGTCGTTGAGTTGTTCGATGAGGGTGTGGCCGGCGTCGGTGAGTTCGACGCGGCGGACGCGGCGGTCGTGGGGGTCTTCGTGGCGGGTGACCAGGCCGTGGCCGATGAGGCGGTCGACGATGCCGGTGACGGTGGCCAGGCCGACGCCGAGGTTGGTGGCGAGTTCCTGGCCTGAGGCGGAGCCGGTGTAGGCCAGCAGGATGATGACCTTGAGCTGGCTCATGGTGAGGTTGGAGCTGAACAGGGGTGAGGATCGGTCCTGCGCGAAGACGCGGCCGAGCTCGCGCTGGGTGTCGCTGATCTGTCGGATCAGCTTGTCGCGTTCGTCGTTCACTCTCACCTCTCGCTTCCTGAGAAGGTTATCAGGAAAGCCGTCTGTGGCTAAATATTCGTGCGAGGCAAAGTGTTAGTCTGGGCCGAAATCTTTGTCCCGTTTGCCCTGTGAGGAGCGGATGACAGCTCTGGCCCGGTTGAGCCTTGCCAACCGCAGTCTGGTGATATTGGTGGCGATCGTGTTGAGCGCGTTCGGCGCCTACACGATCCCGCAGCTGAAGCAGCAGTTGCTGCCGTCGCTGTCGTTTCCCGGCGCGTTCGTCGTCGCGTCCTACCCGGGGGCTTCTCCGGAGATCGTGGAGGATCAGGTCACCAAGCCGATCGAGGACTCCTTCGCCGGGATCGACGGCCTGGAAGAGATGACCTCGACTTCGAAGGAGGGGCTGGCGCAGGTCCAGGTCTCCTTCGCCTACGGCACCGACATCGAGGAGTCGGTGGCCACGATGCAGACGGCGATCGGCAAGATCAGGGCGCAGTTGCCCGATGGTGTCGATCCTCAGGTGGTGGCGGGTAACACCGACGACATCCCGGTCGTGGTGCTGGCGGTGGGCGACGGCGGCGACGAGCGGGCGATGGCCGACAAGCTGGACCGCGTGCTGGTGCCGCAGCTGCAGGGCATCGACGGGGTGCGCGAGGCGGAGGTCACCGGCGCCAGGGGCGAGACGGTGGTCATCACGCCGGACGCCGACAAGATGGCCGACAAGGGTGTGTCGCCGGCGCAGATCCCGGAGGTGCTGAAGGCCAACGGGACGCCGGTGCCGGCCGGCACGCTGAAGGAGTCGGGTAAGGCGCTGACGGTGCAGGTGGGCTCGCGGATCGAGTCGATCGAGGCGCTGGAGGACCTGTATCTGGTGCCGGCGGCGCCGCAGGCCGCCGCCCCGGCCCAGGCGCGGGGGCAGGCGCGGCAGGTGCCGGGCAGGGCGATGCCGCCGGGTGCGGGGCAGGCGCCGGTGCAGGCCGCGCCGAAGCCGCCCAAGCCGGTGCGGCTGGGCGATGTGGCCGACATCGAGCGGCGCAAGAGCGAGGCGACGACGCTGACACGCACCAACGGCGAGCCGAGCCTGGGTGTGTCGGTGACGATGACGCCGGACAGCAACGCGGTGGCGATCTCGCACGCCGTGCGGGAGAAGCTGCCGGCGATGGAGTCGGCGCTGGGCGCCAAGGCGACGGTGATCTTCGATCAGGCGCCGTACGTGGAGCGGTCGATCGAGGACCTGACGACCGAGGGGCTGCTGGGGCTGGTTTTCGCCGTCCTGGTGATCCTGGTGTTCCTGCTGTCGCTGCGTTCGACGCTGGTGACGGCGGTGTCGATCCCGCTGTCGGTGGTGATCGCGCTGATCGCGTTGTGGGCGGGTGACTACTCGCTGAACATGCTGACGCTGGGCGCGCTGACGATCGCGGTGGGCCGGGTGGTCGACGACTCGATCGTGGTCTTGGAGAACATCAAGCGGCATCTGGGCTACGGCGAGCCGAAGCGTACGGCGGTGACGGCGGCGGTGCGTGAGGTGTCGGGCGCGGTGACGGCCTCGACGCTGACGACGGTGGCGGTCTTCGCGCCGATCGCGTTCGTGGGCGGCATGGTGGGCGAGCTGTTCGCGCCGTTCGCGATGACGGTGACGGTGGCGTTGCTGGCTTCGCTGCTGGTGTCGCTGACGGTGATCCCGGTGCTGGCCTACTGGTTCCTGAAGGCTCCGGCGCTGGAGCCTGAGCAGGCGCTGGCGGTGCGGGAGGCGGCTGAGGCCAAGGAGCTGCGCGGCCCGTTGCAGCGGATGTATCTGCCGGTGTTGCGTTTTGCCACGCGCCGGCGGCTGGTGACGGTCCTGATCGGGGTGGTGGTGTTCGCGGCCACGATGGGGCTGGCCGGCAGGCTGGAGACGAACTTCATCGACTCCTCCGGCCAGGACACGATCTCGCTGAGCCAGAAGATGCCGGCCGGCACGGATCTGGCTGCCACGGACGCGGCGGCCAAGAAGGTGGAGAAGGTGCTGGCGGATCTGGACGGCGTGCAGTCGTACCAGGTCAACGTGGGTGGCGGCAACGCGATGCGGGGCGGGACGGGCGGCGGTGCCGACCGTGCCTCCTTCTCGGTGACGGTCGCCGAGGGCAGTGACACGCCGGCGCTGGAGGAGCGGCTGCGCCAGGAGCTGAAGGGCCTGTCGGGTGTCGGTGAGGTGACGGTCGGCGGGCAGGGCGGCGCCGGGTTCGGCTCGGACTCGGTCGAGGTGATCGTGCAGGCGCCCGACACCGCCACGTTGCGTGCGGCGGCCGGGCAGGTGGCCACGGCTGTCGGGCAGGTGGAGGGGTTGCGGGACGTCTCCTCGGATCTGGAGTCGAGCGCGCCGCGGATCGAGGTGGTCGTCGACAGGAAGAAGGCGGCGGCCAAGGGTGTCACCGAGGCGCAGGTGGGTCAGGTGGTGGCGCAGGCCTTCCGTGGCGCGCCGCTGGGCCGGCTGACCTTGGACGGTGTCGACAGTGACCTGATCCTGCGGGGTGGCGACGAGCCGGAGGACGCCGAGGAGGTGGAGAAGCTCAAGGTCGGCGCGGTGAAGGTGTCGCAGGTGGCGACGGTGTCGCAGGTGGACGGGCCGACGCAGATCTCCAGGATCGACGGTGAGCGGTCGGCGACGGTTTCGGCCAAGGCTTCGGCCAGCGATCTGGGCAGGTTGACGCAGGCGCTGACGAAGAAGCTGGACGGGCTGGCGCTGCCGGCGGGTGCCGCCTTCACCATCGGGGGCGTGTCGGCTGACCAGGCCGACGCGTTCGCCGATCTGGGGGTGGCGATGCTGGCGGCGATCGCGATCGTCTTCATGATCATGGTGGCGACGTTCCGCAGTTTCGTGCAGCCGCTGATTCTGCTGGTGTCGGTGCCGTTCGCGGCGACGGGTGCGCTGGGGCTGCTGCTGGTGACGGGTACGCCGATGGGTGTGCCGGCGCTGATCGGCATGCTGATGCTGATCGGCATCGTGGTGACCAACGCGATCGTGCTGATCGATTTGATCAACCAGTACCGGGAGCAGGGCCTTGGTGTGGTGGAGGCGGTCATCGAGGGTGGCCGGCGCAGGTTGCGGCCGATCCTGATGACGGCGGTGGCGACGATCTGCGCGCTGACGCCGATGGCGCTGGGGGTGACCGGCTCGGGCGGGTTCATCTCGCAGCCGCTGGCGATCGTGGTGATCGGCGGGTTGATCTCTTCGACGCTGCTGACGCTGGTGCTGGTGCCGACGCTGTACACGATGGTGGAGCGGGTCAAGGAGCGGTTGGGCGGGCGTGGCGGGGCCGTGCCGGCGCCGGCCGCCGAGAAGGTGGGCGCGCCGGTCTAGGGCGCTGGGCCGTCCCGTCACCCCCGCTTGCCGGGCGGGGCGGGGCGGCCCCATACACTGGGGCAACGTGACTTCCAAGCCGCGCATCCCGAACGTTCTGGCCGCCCGCTACGCCTCTGCCGAGCTGGCTCGCCTGTGGTCTCCCGAGTCGAAGGTGGTCGCCGAGCGGCGGCTGTGGTTGGCGGTGTTGAAGGCGCAGGCCGAGCTGGGGGTGGCGGTGCCGCAGCAGGCGATCGACGACTACGAGAAGGTGGTCGAGCAGGTCGATCTGGCTTCCATCGCCGAGCGGGAGCGTGTCAGCAGGCACGATGTGAAGGCGCGTATCGAGGAGTTCAACGCGCTGGCCGGGCATGAGCATGTTCACAAGGGGATGACCTCGCGTGACCTGACGGAGAACGTCGAGCAGCTGCAGATCCGCGACAGTCTGCTGCTGGTGCGTGATCGGGTCGTGGCGTTGCTGGCCCGGCTGGGGGCGCTGGCCGAGCAGTACGAGGCGAGTGTGATGGCGGGCCGTTCCCACAATGTGGCGGCGCAGGCGACCACGCTGGGCAAGCGGTTCGCGAGCGCGGCCGACGAGCTGCTGGTGGGTTTCGCGCGGCTGGAGGAGTTGATCGGCCGCTATCCGCTGCGGGGGATCAAGGGGCCGGTGGGCACCGCGCAGGACATGCTCGACCTGCTGGGTGGTGATCGCGGCAAGCTGGCGGAGCTGGAGGAGCGGGTGGCCGCGCATCTGGGCTTCGAGCGGCGCTTGACCAGTGTCGGGCAGGTGTATCCGCGGTCGCTGGACTTCGAGGTGGTCGGTGCGCTGGTGCAGTTGGCGGCGGCGCCGTCCTCGCTGGCCAAGACGATCAGGTTGATGGCCGGGCACGAGCTGGTGACCGAGGGGTTCAAGGAGGGTCAGGTCGGCTCGTCGGCGATGCCGCACAAGATGAACACCCGTTCCTGTGAGCGGGTCAACGGGCTGACGGTGATCCTGCGCGGGTATGCGTCGATGACGGCCGAGCTGGCCGGTGACCAGTGGAACGAGGGCGACGTGTCGTGCTCGGTGGTGCGCAGGGTGGCGCTGCCGGATGCGTTCTTCGCCTTCGACGGGCTGATGGAGACCATGCTGACGGTGCTGGCCGAGTTCGGCGCTTTCCCCGCGGTGATCTCGGCCGAGCTCGACCGTTATCTGCCGTTCCTGGCCACGACGAAGATGCTGATGGCGGCGGTGCGGGCAGGGGTGGGCCGTGAGCAGGCCCACGAGCTGATCAAGGAGCACGCGGTGGCCTCGGCGCTGGAGATGCGTTCGCAGGGGTCGGCCAACCGGCTGCTGGAGCGGCTGGCGGCCGATGAGCGTTTCCCGCTGGATCGGGCGCGGCTGGAGGAGTTGCTGGCTGACCGGGTTTCCTTCACCGGCGCGGCCGGCGACCAGGTGCAGCGGGTGTGCGGGCTGGTCGGCGAGGTCGTGGCGCGCTATCCGCGGGCCGCCGGGTATGTGCCGGGCGCCATCCTGTGATCCGCGAGCTGTCCACGCCGGGTGAGCTGGAGGCGGCCTGCGGCGATGACGATCTGGTGATGTGGGCGGCTCAGGGCCTTGCGGGTGGTGGGCGGGCGTGGGCGGGCGGCCGGGCGGTGGTGGCGGGGGCGCCGGGCATCTCCCGCCGTGACCGGCTGGCGGTGTGGGGGGATCCGGCTGATGCCGCCGCCGTGCTGCGGCACGCGCTGGCCGAGCTGGGGCCGTCGTACCGGCCGCTGGGTGAGGCGGACCTGATGCGGCAGGTGGCGGAGCGGGTGCCGGGGCTGGGGAGGGTTGGGGTCTTCTCCTGGATGAGTCTGGAGCAGGTGCCGATCGGTCCCAGTGACGGGGTGTCGTGGCTGGAGGGTCGCTTCGAGGGGCAGATCGGCCGGTTGCTGGCCGAGCATGCGCCCGACTCCTATGCGGTGCCCGGTGGGCAGGGTGTGGCCCGCTGGGCGGGGGTGCGGGTGGAGGGCAGGCTGGCGGCGGTGGCGGCCGACGCGTGGAGCGCGCCGTCGGTCGGTTTCGTGGCGGGGGTGGCCACTGCCGCGCCGTGGCGGGGTACGGGGTTGGCCGGGCGGGTGTGCCGGTGGGTCAGTGGCCGTCTGGTGGCCGCGCACGGCAGGGCGGCGTTGATGGTCGACGACGACAATGTGGCGGCGTTGCGGTTGTATGCGGGGCTGGGTTACCGGCGGCGGGCGGTGGCGGCCTGCGTGGTGTCCTGCGTGGTGTCCTGAACGCCGCTGTCCTGGCCGGTGCTGTTGTGCGTGGTGGCGGTGGCTGGGGTGGTGGTGGTCTGCCGGGCGCGTTCGTGGCGCGTCTGGCGGCGTTCGAACCACACGGTGGCCAGCGGCGGCACCGCGCACACCAGGCCCACCACGACGGTGCCGCGTGACCAGCCCCGCTCGCGGGCGACCAGCAGCACGGCCGCCACGTACAGGACGAACAGGCCGCCGTGGATGGGGCCGAACACCTTCACGCCGACCTCGCCGGCCTGGAGGATGTACTTGACGTACATGCCGGCCAGCAGGCCGATCCAGGAGAAGGCCTCGGCGATGGCGACGGCACGGAACAGGCGCAGCACGGTGAACAGCCCTTTCGCTGGGTTTCGGGGTGGCCGCACGCCAGCCTAACGGCCGGGTGGGGCGGTCCGGCCCGCGGGCGGGACCGCCGCGAAAACCGGGTGAGGTTCTCGATGCCGTCAGGCACAGTTGACATAGTGATGTCTGGATTTGTGCCTGGAATTGAGTTGAGCCGCGCCTTCTACAACGAGGTGGTGGCGCCGCTGGTGGCCGGGGTGCGGCACAGCGCCGCGCTGATCGGGCCGGGGTCGGAGGTGCAGGCCTTCGACACCGAACGCAGCGCCGACCACGACTGGGGGCCGCGTGTGCTGCTGTTCGTGGCGCCGGAGGCGGTCGGCGAGGTGGAGGAGCAGGTCGCGGCCGGCCTGCCGGCGCGTTTCGGCGGGTATCCGACGGTGTTCGCCCAGAGTGGGTTGCTGCGCCACGGGGTGCGGGTGCACGAGCTGGGCGGGTGGCTGGCCGGCAGGCTCGGGTTCGATCCGCGCGGGCGGGTGAGCACCCTGGACTGGCTGTCGGCGCCGTGGCAGGCGCTGGCCGAGGTGACGCGCGGGGAGGTCTTCCACGACGGGCTCGGCGAGCTGGCCGCGGTACGGCAGGCGCTGGCCTGGTATCCCGACGACGTGTGGCGGTATGTGCTGGCCTGCCAGTGGCGGCGGATCAGCGCGGAGGAGTCCTTCCCCGGCCGGTGCGCCGAAGTGGGTGACGAGCTCGGTTCGGCGGCGCTGGCGGCGGGCCTGGCGCGGCAGGTGATGCGGCTGGCGTTGCTGCAGCGCAGACGCTACCCGCCGTACGCCAAGTGGCTGGGCAGCGCGCTGGCCCGCCTGCCGGGTGCGGCCGAGCTCGGTCAGGCGCTGGCCGGGGCGGTGGCGGCCCGCTCCTGGGGTGAGCGGGAGCAGGCGCTGTGCTCGGCCTACGAGCGGCTGGCCGCCGTGCACAACAGGATCGCGCTGACGGCGCCGCTCGATCCGGCGGTGCGGCGTTTTCACGCGCGGCCGTTCCGGGTGATCGGCGGGGACCGGTTCGCGGCGGCGTTGCTGGAGTCGATCCGTGATCCGGAGGTGCGGGGGCTGCCGCCGGCGGGCAGCATCGACCAGTTGTGCGACAACGTGGACGTTCTGACCGAGCCGGCGCTGGCCAGGGCGTTGACGTCGGCGGCGCTGGCCCCGTCGCGGGCGGCGGCCTGACCGGCGCGGGCCGTCGCCGGGCGGCGGCGGCGCGTCCGCCGGGGCCGTCCACCTGACCCGGATCGGGCCTGCGGGGAGGATCGGTCCGGGCCGCCGGGGCGGCGTTCAGCGCGGGATCGCCCAGTCCGGCGCCCAGGTCCCGGCGGCGCCGGGACCGGCCGCTGTGGCCGCTGTGGCCGCTGTGGCCGCTGTGGCGGCGAGGTGGGCGCGGAGGGTGGCCAGCGCGGGGTGGGGGTTGTCGCGGCGCCACAGGAGCGAGTGCGGGTAGACGGGTATGGGGTCGGTCACCGGGATGCGGCGCAGCCCGTGGCCGGCGGGCCAGACCAGGCGGGTCTGCCCGCCCATGAAGGTGGCCAGGGCCGGGGTGTCGGCGATGGTGTCGAGGAGCGCGTCGGAGCCGAAGTTGGGGCCGGTCGCCTCGATGGTGAGGCCGAACTCGGCGACGAGGTCGTCGTAGTAGGCGGCCCACTCGGTCCCGGGGACGATGCCGGGCATCCAGATCCGGTGCCCGGCGAGCTGAGCGACGGTCACCGACCGGGCGCCGGCCAGCGCGTGGGCGGGGCCGGTGAGGAGCTGGAGCGGCTCGTCGAGAACCCGGACGGAAGCGATGTCCTCGGGAAGGGGCCGGCCGGGCATGGCGACGGCGCGGAAGGACGCGTCGATCGCGCCGGAGCGAATGGCGGCGACGGCCCGCTCGATATCGAACAGCATCACCACGTCGAGGTCGATCTCGGGGTGCGCGCGGTGGAAGCCGCGCATCAGGCCCGACGCCGCGCTGCGCGAGGCGATCATGTCGACGCGCAGCGGACGGTGGCCGGTGCGCACGGAGGCGAGCGCGCGCTCGGCGACCCGGAGCAGTTCTCGGGCGTGGGGCAGGAACGCCTGCCCGTCGATGGTGAGCTCGGCGCCGCGCGGCGTGCGGGTGAACAGCCGCACGCCGAGGTTGCGCTCCAGCGCTGCGATGCGCTTGGAGACGGCCTGCTGGGTGACCGCCAGCTCGGCGGCGGCCTCCTGGAATTGCCCCGCGTCGGCGGCGGCGACGAAGGTCCGGACGGTGTCGTGGTCCATGCGGCCAACCCTATGGATACAACCGTGGGTTGTGTCCGGGCGGCCCTGTGGTTGTTTGATCCCTGGGCATGCTGCTCGCTTTGATGCTTCCGATCGCGGATCGGTTGTGCACGTGAGTGACGAGGAGCGTCGGCATGAGGAACGGGCACCGGTTGGGGCGGCGGTTCGGGTGGCTCTGGGGAGCGTACGGGACCAGCGCGCTGGGCACATGGCTCGCCTTCGGCGCGTTCCCGCTGATCGCGGTCCAGGTGCTGCACGCCGGGCCGGCGCAGGTCGCGGCGCTGTCCTCCGTGGGGGCTTTGGCGGGCGCGGCCGTGGCGGTGCCGCTGGGCCCGTGGGTGGAGTCGCGCCGCAAGCGGCCGGTCCTGATCGGGACGGACCTGGTGCGGTTCGCGGCGCTGCTGACGATCCCCGCCGCGTTCGCGCTCGGCGTGCTGTCCTTCGTCCAGCTCCTGCTGGTCGCGGTCGTCGTCGCGGCCGCCGACATCACCTTCCGCGCCGCCTGCGGCGCGTACCTGAAGACGCTGCTGCCGGCCGAGGACCTGCTCGTCGCCAACGCCCGATTCGAGTCCACGACCTGGACGACCACGATCATCGGACCGCCGCTGGGCGGTGCCGCGATCGGGATCCTCGGTCCGGTGGCGACGGTGGTGGCCGACGCGGTCAGCTACCTGCTGTCGGCTCTGGGCATCGGCGCGACGGGCGGGCAGGAGCCGCGGCCCGATCGCCGGCAGGCCGCGCGCATGCGGGCCGGGGACCTGCTCGACGGCTGGCGGTACATCCTCGCCGACGCGAGGCTGCGTCCGCTGTTGTTCAACACCGCCTTGTTCAACGGCCTGGTGATGGCCACCGACGCGCTGCTGGCCGTTGTGATGCTCGGCCAACTCGGGTTCGCGCCCTGGCAGTACGGCCTGGCCTTCGCCGCGCCCGCGATCGGCGGGCTGCTCGGTTCGCGGCTGGCCCGGCCGCTCGTCACCCGGTTCGGGCGGCACCGGGTCCTGGTCGCGGCCGGGACGCTGCGCGCGATCTGGCCCGTCGGGCTGGCCTTCCTGGGGCCGGGGACCGGAGGGCTGCTGCTGGTGATGGGCGTCGAGCTCGGGCTGATCTTCTGCTGCGGGGTCTTCAACCCCGTCTACGCCACCTACCGCCTCGAGCGCACCGCGACCGAGCGGGTCACCCGCACGCTGTCGGCCTGGTCGGTGACCACCAAGGTCTCGACCGCGCTCCTGACGGCCGTCTGGGGCGTGCTGGGCGGCCTGCTCGGCCCGCGCACGGCCATCGGCCTGGCCGGCGTGCTCTTGCTGGCGACCCCGCTGCTGCTTCCCCGACGCGCCGCGGCGCCCCTCGCCGAGCCGGAGCCGGCACCCAGCCGCGCCTGACGGGCCGCACCTGACGGGCCGCAACGGCCGTCACCGCGATCGGGCCGAGCCGCCCCTGCCGGAGCGGTTCGCCCCCGCGCGCAGAGCTCGCGGATGAGCGTGACGACCTTCACCGTGGCCGGTGGGGTCGCGGCGCGGCACATCGCGGCTCACGCGCCCATGTGCAGTCCGGCCCTGGCGTGCGATCTCGCCTGTCAGGGCGCCCTCATCACCCAAGGAGACAACATGACCGTCACGACCCCGGCGCTGGACCCCCGGACGGCCGCACTGCTCGTCATGGATTACCAGCAGCACATCCTGGCCTCGCTCCCCGGCCTGGCAGACCCGCAAGCGCTGCTGTCACGGGTGGCCGGCGCCATCGCCGACATGCGAGCGCACGGCGCCGCCATCGCCCACGTGCGAGTCGCATTCACCGCAGCCGACTGGGCGGCGATCCCGCCGGCCAACAAGACCTTCTCCTTCCTCGGCCGGCAGCGCCTCATGCACCACGCGGATCCCGCCACGGACTTCCACCACCAGCTCGCTCCCGAGCCTGGCGACATCACCGTCCGCAAGACCCGCTACGGCGCGCTGTCGACGACAGACCTGGACCGGCAACTGCGGGATCGCGGAATCACCACCCTGGTCATCGCCGGCATCAGCACCAGCGGCGCCGTCCTGTCCACCGTCACCGACGCCGCCGACCGCGACTACCAGCTCTACGTCCTGTCCGACGGCGTCACCGATCCGGACCCGCAGGCCCATCAGACCCTGATGGCCGGCGTCTTCCCGAGGCTGGCCCACATCATCGACACCGCCGAACTGCGCTCGCTCCTGCCCGCGAGCCGTCCTGATCGGGCAAAGCCCGGCAGGGCATGACCGCTCGGTCTGCGGCACGAGGGCCCCCACCGGGTGACTCGGCGTGCCCGGCACGCTGCGCGACCGGCTGTTCGTCCTGGACGCCATCCACGCCCGCGACGGCGGTCCGAAGCCAGCAACCGTCATCACCGACACCGCGTCGTACGTCGACATCGTTTTCGGGCTGTTCGCGATCTGCGGCTACCAGTTCTCGCCCCGGATCGCCGACATCTCCGACGCACGGCTGCGGTCCCGCTGTCTCACTGGCGGGCGTGGCTTGCAGCCTTCGTGGATGGCCCATTGGCAGCGCCGCCGGCACTGGAGGCACTGATGGTGGCTTGGATGCCGTCGAGGAGCCAGGTAAGGCCGAAGGTGAAGCTGGTTTCCCAGTCGCTGTCCTCGGCGAGGGGGCCATGGGTGGCCAGGACGGGGTACCGGTCACGGTTGGCGCGAAAGTAATCCTGAGCGGCGGCTCGCGTGGCCTGCTCCTCTCCGGCCGTCCAGGTCGCCTGCATGAGTGCGGAACCGATGACGAAGTTGGACAAGCCGTACGCGGCGGCGGTCAAGTGCGGCTCGGTGGCCCCGGCATCCAGGAGGGTGGCGTACAGGAACTCGCTGCGGGCAAGTACATGGGGGCCCAGCATCGGACGGCCGAGCAGCGCTGCCGACCAGGGATGTTCCAGCAGGACGGCACGCCACCCGCTGATCAGCGCGGTGATGCCGGCACGCCAGTCCTGGCGGTCTGCGCGCGGGATCTCAACCGCTGCGAAGATCGCGTCGAGGGTGAGGTCAAGGACATCGTTCTTGGTTTTCACGTGCCAGTACAGCGTCGTGGAGCCGGTCCCCAGGCGCTCGGCGAGCCGCCGCATGGTCAGCCGGTCGGCGCCTTCCTCATCGAGGAGGGCTATGGCCTCGTCCACGATTCGGTCGCGGCTCAGCGGCGCTTCACGCGCCGCCCGCACCGGCGGCCGCAGCCACACGTCCCCTGGCGATCCTGAGTGTTTCGTTCCCAATGCGTCCCTCCCCTTGGCGAAGGCAAGTCTAGTATGGTGTTCGAGCACTGGATCAATGATCCGGTTGCCAGAACGACGGTCCGATCATGGTCCGAAGTGCGACCGGCAGGGAGGAACACGGTGGCGGGACACATCGAGGTGGACCGGCTCACATACGTGCTGCCGGACGGCCGGCTGCTCCTTCACGAGGTGTCGTTCCGCATCGGCGAGGGCGCCAAGGCCGGGCTGGTGGGACCGAACGGCGCGGGCAAGACCACCCTGCTGCGACTGATCGCCGGAGATCTGCAACCGGACGACGGCCGGGTGGCCTGCTCGGGTGGGCTGGGGGTGATGCGGCAGTTCATCGGCAGCGTCCGCGACGACCGGACCCTGCATGATCTGCTGCTGTCCGTGGCCTCCGACCGGGTCCGCGCCACCGCCGCCGACCTGGAACGGGCGGAATCAGCGGTGGCGGAACGCGACGACGAGACGACGCAGCTGGCCTATGCGCAGGCGATCAGCGACTACGCCGACGCCGGCGGCTACGACATGGAGGTGGTGTGGGACACCTGCGCGACCGCGGCCTTGGGCCTGCCCTACGACGCGGTCCGGGAACGCCCCGTGAGTACCCTGTCGGGCGGCGAGCAAAAGCGCATCGTCCTGGAGGCGCTGCTGCGCGGGCCGGATCAGGTCCTGCTGCTGGACGAGCCGGACAACTACCTCGACGTGCCCGCCAAGCTATGGCTGGAAGATCAGCTGCGTGCCACTTCCAAGACCGTGCTACTGGTCTCCCACGACCGGCAGCTGCTGGCTAACGCAACGGACCGCATCGTGACCGCGGAGTCGCGCGGCGTCTGGGTCCACGGCGCGGGCTTCGCCACCTACGCTCAGGGCCGCCAGCACCGTATCGACCGGTTGGAGGAACGCCGCCGCCGCTGGGACGAGGAGCACGCCAAGCTCAAGCGCCTGGTGCAGACCCTCCGGCAGACAGCGGCCAACAACGACGCGCTGTCGTCCGCCTACCGGGCCGCCCGCACGCGGCTGGCGCGCTTCGAGGAGGCAGGCCCGCCCGAGCGCCCGCCCAAGCGGCAGAACGTGCGGATGCGACTGCGCGGCGGCCGGACCGGCAAACGCGCCGTCGTCTGCGACGCCCTGGAACTCACCGGACTGATGCGGCCGTTCGACGCCGAGATCTGGTACGGCGAACGCGTGGGCGTCCTCGGCTCCAACGGCTCGGGCAAATCTCATTTCCTGCGATTGCTGGCCGAAGCGGCGGACGGCGCGGTCCCCTCGGTACGTCACAGCGGTTCTGTACGGCTGGGCGCCCGGGTTGTGCCCGGCCACTTCGCGCAGACTCACGCCAGGCCCGACCTGCACGGCCACACCCCCGCCGAACTGGTCACAGCAGGGCATGCCCTCACGCTGAACGAAGCCATGGCCGCGCTCGCCCGCTACGAACTCGCACCCGCCGCCCATCAGCGGTTCGAGACCCTGTCCGGCGGGCAGCAGGCCAGGCTGCAGATCCTGCTGCTGGAACTGTCGGGTGCGACGCTGCTGCTGCTCGACGAACCGACCGACAATCTCGATCTGGCCAGCGCCGAGGCCCTGCAACAGGGCCTTGCGTCCTTCGCCGGCACCGTGTTGGCCGTCACCCATGACCGCTGGTTCGCCGCCGACTTTGACCGCTTCCTCATCTTCGGCGCCGACGGAACCGTCTACGAGAGCAGCGAACCGGTCTGGGACGAAGTTCGGGTCGAGCGTGCCCGCTGAAGCCCCTGCCACCAGCGCCCTCACCGAAGCGGGCTGTATCCGGATCTTCGCCGACGAGAAGTCCGGCAAGCACGCGCAGCGCCACGGGTCGGCCGCCCCGCCCCGCCTCCTACAGCCGGCGGCGGCCGTGCACGCCGGTGGCGAACATGATCGCCGCGGCGGCGGCCGTCCCGCTAGGTTGCCCGGCATGCTGAGTTACGAAGAGGCGGGCCACGGGCCCGCGGTGATCCTGATCCATGGCGCCATCGCCGATCGCCGCATGTGGGACCACCAGTTCGCCGCGCTGGCCGCCGGCCACCGGGTGATCCGTTACGACTGGCGCGGATACGGCCGCTCCGGCGACACCGACGGCCAGGTGTGCCACCACGAGGACCTGCTGGCGCTGATGGACAGACTCGAGGTCGAGCGGGCGGCCCTGGTGGGCTGCTCGATGGGCGGCGCCTACGCGGTCGAGGCCGCGCTGGCCGCCCCCTCCAGGGTCAGCGGCCTGGCGCTGATCGCCTCCGGGCTGGCCGGGCACACCTGGCCGCCGGAGATGCTGGAGCAGGCCCGCGAGCGGGTGAACAGCGCGGTGCCGGCCGAGCGGCTGGCCCGCTACCGGCAGGGCGGCGCCGAGGTCGAGCCGGGCGACGCGCTGGCGATGGCGCGGGCGCAGGTGCTGTGGCAGGTCGCCGGCCCTTCGCGGGGGCGGGCCGACCTGACCGACCAGGTGTGGGAGCGGGCGGTGACGATGTGCCGCAAGGTGTTCGAGCGGCTGTGGAGCGGCCCGCCGACCGTCCAGAGGTTCCTGACCCCCGCGGCCGCCGAACGGCTGGGCGAGGTGCGGGTGCCGACGCTGGTCGTCAACGGGCTGTGTGACGTGCCGGGCATCCAGCAGGTGTCGGACCTGCTGACGGCCGGGATCGCCGGGGCGCGGCGCGTCGACCTGCCCGGGACCGGCCATCTGCCGCCGCTGGAGCGGCCCGAGCAGGTCACCGCGCTGCTGACCGGCTTCACCGCGGAACTGGCGAGCTGAGCGGCCGGCCCCCGGCGGCCCCTGGGAGGCGGCCGAACCCCGGCCGACGGAACCCCGGCCGACGCCCTGGCTTCCTCGCGCCGGCCGCGGAGGGCACCCCGGGTGACGGCGCCGGGGACGCTCCGGTATCGTGGCGATCTCCAGCACGGCAGCGACCAAGGAGGTGAGACCCATTTCGCCACGTCAGGCTGGGTGCTCCCACCGCACAGCCGCCCGGGCCGCCACCCGCGCGTGACCCGGGGGAGCGCCCACAGGATCTTTTCCCGAAAGGCGCCCATGCCGGCTCCATCGCTGTCCCTCATCGTCACCACCCTGCGCTCGGCGGGCTGCGTCTTCGCCGAGGACGAAGCCGAACTGCTCATCGCCACGGCCGCCACCCCCGACCAGCTGACCTCCATGGTCGAACGGCGCGCCGCCGGCCTGCCACTGGAACACGTCCTGGGCTGGGCGCGGTTCTGCGGCCTGCGCGTGGCGGTCGATCCCGGGGTGTTCGTCCCGCGCCGCCGTACCGAAATCCTCGCCCGGCAGGCCATCGAGCTGGCCCGCCGGGCCGGCGCCCCCGACCGGCCCGCCGTCGTGGTCGACCTGTGCTGCGGGTCGGGCGCCCTGGGCGCCGCGGTCGCCACCGCCGTGCCCGGGCTCGAACTGCACGCCGCCGACATCGAGACGGCCGCGGTGGACTGCGCCCGCCGCAACCTCGACGGGCTCGGCGGTCACGTCCACCACGGCGACCTGCTGGCGGCGCTGCCCGAGCGGCTGCGCGGCCGGATCGACGTCCTGATCGCCAACGTCCCCTACGTGCCCAGCCAGGAGGTCGACCTGCTGCCCGCCGAGGCCCGCGTGCACGAGCCGCGGGTTGCGCTCGACGGCGGAGCCGACGGGCTGCAGGTCATGCGCCGGGTGACGGACGCCGCCCCGGTGTGGCTGGCGCCCGGCGCGAGCCTGCTGGTGGAGACCAGCCGCCGGCAGGCGCCGCAGGCCGTCGAGACGTTCACCAGCAGCGGGTTGCGCGCCCGCGTGGTCACCTGCGAGGAGATGGAGGCCACCGTCGTCATCGGCACCCCCGGCCCGTAGCCGGTGCCCGGCGGCCTTTGACGGTCCGCTGACGGCCCGCCCGGCCGTACCGCCCGCCTGCTCTCACGCGTCCCGCAGGCGGGCGGTGTTGGCCCGGATGGCATCGCTCAGGTAGGCGGCAAGGCCCGGCGCCTGCGCCTCGAACGTCGGGGTGAAACGCGGGTCGTTCACATACAGTTCGCCCAGGCCCCGGTGGACGTCGGGTGAGCACGGGTAGAACCAGCGGCTGATGTGCAGGCGGTGCCGCTCGGCCAGGTCCATCACCTGCCCGCTGCCGGCGGGCAGCCCGGCTTTCAACGCCTCCACCAGGTCGGCGGTGATCGCCTCGGCCTCGCCGCGCTGCCGCACCCAGTCGGCCTTGGTGTAGGAGGCGACGCGGCGGCGGCTTTCGGCGTAGAGGGGGCTGTCGCCCCAGCGCCGCTGCGCCTCCGCCTCGTAGGCTTCGGGCCGGAAGTCGCCGAAGACCTCCAGGCGTTCCTCGGGCGTCAGCGTGATGTTCATGGTGTGCGCCTCCATCGCGACCTCCACGGCCGCCACCATCTGGCGCAGCCGGTCGATGCGCGCGGTGAGCAGCTCGTGCTGGCGGCGCAGGTGCGTCATCTGGTCGCTGCCGGGCTCGTCGAGGATGCCGATGATCTCCTCCAGGCCGAAGCCGAGCTCCCGGTAGAACAGCACCTGCTGCAGCCGTTCGAGGTCTGAGTCGTCGTAGCGGCGGTAGCCCGCCTGGCTGCGCCGGCTCGGCGACAGCAGCCCGATCTCGTCGTAGTGGTGCAGGGTCCGCACCGTCACCCCCGCCAGGCGCGAGACCTGCCCCACGGACAAACTCATGCCCCCAGCATGGACCCTCCCGCTACGTGAGGGTCAACGTCGGCTGGACTCTCCCTCGGTGGGAGAGTCCATGCTTGAGCCATGGATCTTCTGCCGATCGGGCAGTTCGCCCGCCTCAGCAGGCTCAGCGTCAAGCAGCTGCGCCACTACGCCGAGCTCGGCCTGCTGCGGCCCGCCCACATCGACGACGACAGCGGCTACCGCTACTACCACCCGTCCCAGGCCCGCCAGGCGCTGTCGATCGGGTTGCTGCGTTCGCTGGACGTCCCGCTGGCGGTCATCGGCCAGGTCCTGTCAGGAACCGAAGGCGCGCTCGGCCGGGTCCGCGACGACCTGGAGGCCGAGCTTCGAAGGCGGCGGCGCACGCTGGCCGCCCTCGAAAGGGTCATGAGCGAAGGGCTGCCGGCCGCGCAGGTGGTCGAGGTGGAGGAGCCGTCACGGCTGGTGGCGGTGACGGGGGAGCAGGCCGCGGGCGACCTGGACATCGCCCGCGCCACTTCCGCCTGTGTGGCCCGCCTCCTGGCGGCAGCCGGTACGGCCGTGCGGGAGCCGCAGCTGATCGGGTTGTTCCCCGTCGAGCTGACCGAACCGTGCACGGTCGAGGTGGCGCTGGTGACCGGCGAGCCGATCGCCGGGACCAGGCCGCGCGTGCTGCCTGGCGGCCGGTTCGCCCAGGCCACCCACGTCGGCCCCTACGACCAGGTCACGCTGACCGCCCACGCCCTGCTGGCCTGGTGCGCCGAGCGGGGCCAGGCCGCAGGTGGCCCGATCCGCGAGGTGTATGTCTCCGACCCCGCCCGGACCCCTCCTGACCAGCTCGTCACCCATCTGCAGATTCCTTTGGAGGATTGATCATGAAGACCAGCTATGGGCCCGTCACCGCGCTGACCGTCACCGGTCTGGGCGAGCCGGGCGGCCCGGAGTACGGCGCGGCGGTCGCCGCCCTCTACACCGTGGCCGGCGCCATGAACGCCGCCGTCGGCCCGATGGAGGGCCGCTGGTGGGTGGAGGACAGCCGCCCGCCGCTGACCGTGCCGCGCGCCGAGTGGCGCTGGCACCTGCACCTGCCGCTGCCGCAGGCGCCCGAGCCCGGCGCGATGGAGGCGGCCAGGGAGGCCGCCCGTCCCTCCGGCGCGGCGGTCGACCGGGTGCAGGTGGTCACCTTCACCGAGGGCGAGTGTGTGGAGTTTCTGCACGAGGGGCCCTTCAGTGAGGAGCATCTGACGCTGGCGGCGATGGAGGAGTACATGAAGGAGCACGGCCTGGTCCACAACGGGCCGCATCACGAGGTGTACCTGTCGGACCCGCAGGAGCAGGACCCGGCCAAGCTGCGCACCCTGCTGCGCCAGCCGGTCAGGAGCGCCGCCACCACGGGCTGACAGGACGGGCTCCTGGTAGCGGAGGTGTTGTCTACGCATCTCGGCCTGCCAGGAGCCTTGTGGGTGCCTGCCTACACGACAGCTCGCCGGACGGCCGCGCGGCGGCAGGGGGTGAGTGAGGGGTTCGATTCCGCGTCCACCGTTCGCTTAATCGCTGGCGAACGCGGCGGCCCACCGGGTTGACTGCACGGGTGACCGCTCCGCCCGTGCCCGCCGACCTGACCCACCTGGTGTCCGGGAATTGGGTGCTCGACGGCGACGTGGTGCCCAGAGGGTTGCCGCAACCCGCCGTCGACCTGCTGGTCATGCCTGATGGGGCGTGCTGGTTGGCCGGGCCGGAGACGCGCGCTCGGCAGGGGGCGCTGCCCGAGGGCGGGTCCCTGGTGGGGGTGCGGCTGCGACCGGGGACGGTGACCGGGCTGTTCGGGGTCGCGGCCGACGAGGTGCCGCTGGCCGGGGCGCCCATCGAGGTCGGGCGCCTGGACGGGCCGGTGATCGAGCGGCTGGCAGGGGCGCTGGCACTGGTGCGGGCGCGGGCTGGGCGATGCCGGGTCGACGAGCGGGTGCGCATCGTGCTGGCGGCCATGCACGCGGCGCCAGGTGCGCCGGTCGACCGGCATGCCGCCCAGGCTGGGTTGTCCGAGCGGCAACTTCGGCGGCGGTTCATGGTGGCGGTCGGGCTGCGGCCCAAGTCCTACGCGCGCGTGGTGCGGCTGCACCACGCGCTCGCCGCCGCGCACGCCGCGGTGGCCAAGGGCGAGCGCCCGAACTGGGCGGCCATCGCCGTGCGCAGCGGCTGCTACGACCAGTCACACCTGCTCACCGAATTCCGGCACGCGGTGGGGGCGCCGCCGACCACGTTGCTGCCGGATGTCCGTTTTCTCCAAGCCTCGACCAGCCGGGGCTAACACACTCGACGCATGGCTGATGACGTTGTCATGGAGATCCTCGACTGGCACCGGGAGACCGCACGGGACGGTCTGGCCGGGGACGGGGTGCGTTTCGTCGAACCGTTCGGTGCCTGGGTGGTGCACGGCTACACCGAGGTGAACCAGGTGCTCACCGACTACTCGACGTTCTCCTCCGACGAGCTGCGCTACAGCTCGCAACCCGTGCCGCACCGGGACAACCCGGTTCTCGGCGGTCTGTCGGCGATGGACCCGCCCCGGCACCACCTGCTGCGCCGACTGGTCAGCCGGGCCTTCACGCCCCGCGCGATCCAGGCGTTGCTACCCTCGATCACCGACACCGTGCGGATGCAACTGGCCGATGTGGACGGTGAGCTGGACGTGATCGGCCAGCTCGGTTACCCGTTGCCGGTGCGCACCATCGCCGCACTGCTCGGAGTCGAAGCCGACCGGCAACCGGACTTCGTGCGCTGGACCGAGGCGATCACCTCCTTCGCCGGCTCGTTCGCCGAGGACCCGGTACGTCAGGCCGCGTTCCGCACCGCACAAGCCGAACTGGTCGAGTACCTCATGGAGGTGTTCGCCGAGCACCGCGCCCGGCCCCAAGGCGACGTGATCGACACTCTGCTGGCCGCCGAACCGGACGGCAGCCGGCTGTCCGACGATGAGTTGATCAACTTCTGCACGCTGCTGCTCATCAACGGCCACGAGACGACCAAGACCCTGCTGGTCAACACCGTGCTGTGCCTGGCGGCTCACCCGGACGCACTGGCCCAGCTGCGTGCTGACCCTGGACTGGTACCGGATGCTGTCGAGGAGGTGCTGCGGTTCCTGCCCCCGATCGGTGGCACCGACCGGTTCACCACCGGCCCGGCCGGCATCGCAGGGCACGCCATCGAGACCGGTCAGCGGGTGATCGCCATGGTGCTGTCGGCCAACCGGGACCCCCGGGTGTTCGCCGAGCCGGAGGAGTTCCGTCCCGACCGAACGCCCAACGAGCACCTTTCCTTCGGCCACGGCGTGCACTTCTGCCTCGGCGCGCATCTGGCCAGGCACGAGCTCGCGATCGCGGTTCACGCACTGCTGCACCGGTTCCCCGGCCCGTGGTCGGTGGGCCGGATCGCGACCGAGCGCACCCCGGTTGGCATCGACCTGCTCGATCTAGCGCTGGTCAGCCCGTAGCTGGGGGCTGATCCCCGGGCCGAGCTGGTCGCGCAGCGCGCCCGCCCGGCTCATCGGCCGCTGGCCTTCCTCGGGGTGTCACCGGACGCGGCACCGGGGCGCAGAGACGCAGCCGCACGTCCCCGGTCAGGGACACACGGGGACGGGCGCCAGGCACGAGACGCGGGGGAGAGGCGCCCAGGCAGCGCGGCGGGGCGGAGGGACAGGCGTCATCGGTGAGGCCCGCCACCCGCACCACCGCGCCCGCCATGCAGGTCATGCGGGTGCAGGCCACGCACACCGCCCAGGTCGCGCACACCGCCCATGGTCGTGCCCGCATCCGCCACCGGCGCTACTGCGGCGACAAGGCCAGCCGCACCCCGAAACCCACCAGCACCGCCCCGGTCACCCCGTCGACGACCCTGCGCGCCCACGCCCGCTCCAGCCACGACCGTGCCACCTGCGCCCCCGCGATCAGCACCGCGAACCACACCATGCCCTCGAGGTTGTGCACCAACGCCAGCAGCAGCCCGCCCACCAGCGGCGGCGCCTCCGGCGGCAGGAACTGCGGCAGCAACGCCACGTAGAAGACGCCGATCTTCGGATTGAGCAGGTTCGTCAGCGCGCCCCGCGCCCACGCCGCCAGCACACCACCGCCGCTCCCGGCTGGCGCGGGCGCGGACGCCGCCAGACCCTCCCGCCACGACTTGACGATCAACGACACGCCGAACCACACCATGTAGGCCGCGCCCGCGTACCGCACCACCGTGAAGGCCACCTGCGAAGCGGCCAGCAGCGCCGACAGGCCCGCCGCGGCCGCCGCCCCCCACACCAGCACACCGGTGTTGATCCCCAGGGCGGTCGCGAACGCCTGCCGCCTGCCCTGCGTCAACGCCGAACGCAGCACCAGCGCCGTGTCAAGGCCAGGGACGATCGTGAGGAAACCCGCGACAACCGCGAACGACAGCACAGCCGACATCATGCCCCCATCATGGCCGCCCGTCGCCCGCCCCGGCCACGCACCCGCGGTGGCGGCCGGCCACCGCCTGCCGTACCCGACGATCACCCACGCCCGTCGGGCGGCGGCTTCAGCAGCGGATGGACGCGCATCGCCACCTCCAGCTCACCCGGCAGCTCGTCACGGTAGCGGCCCAGCGTCGACAGGTCACTGTGACCCAGCACCCTGCGCACCGCGTCCATGTCGACCGCGTCAGCCAGCAGATGCGTCGCCGTCGTGTGCCGCAGCCCGTGCGGCGTCACCGAACGCCGCTGCGCCGGATCCACCCCCTGCTGCACCCTGTCGATCACCGCCTGCACGTCACCACGCGCCAGCCGCCGCCCCCGCCACGACAGCAGCAACGCCTTGTCGGCCGACTCGGCCCGCCCGCCCGCCAGGTACGCCTCCAGCGCCTCGGCCACCACCGCGGGCAACGGCACGTCCCGCGTCCTGCCGCCCTTACCGAAGATCCGCCAGTAGCGCACCCCGTCGTTGGTGTAGAAATCCTCCACATTGGCCCGCACCAGCTCCGACACCCGCGGCCCCAGCGTCGACAGCAGCAGCACGATCAACCCGTCACGCAGCTCCATCCGCTGGTCGCCGCGCCTGCGCCGCCCCCCGGCCGCCGGCTCGGCCGGCCGCAGCTCCCGCGCCGCCCCGATCAAGCCCTGCGCCTGCTCACGCGTCAACGCCCGCCGTTCGGGCCGCAACCCGCCGCGCTCCCTGGCCGTCACCGTCGCCGCCGCCATCGGATTGATCTGCACCCAGCCGGCCAGCGTCGCGTGCTTGAACAACGCCGAGATCGACCGCCGGAAACGCGCCTGCGACGAAGCGCTCTGCAACCCCCCGCCCGCACCGGAGCGCCGCCCGTCCGGCTTGCGCGCGAACGCCAGCAAGATCGCATCCACGTCCTCGCCGGTCAGATCGTCGAGCACGGTCTCCTCACCGGCCAACGCCACCAGCGTCGCCGCGTCACGCGCGTACACCTCGGCCGTCGAGGCCGACAGCGCCCCCGTCACCGTCCTGGCGCGCACCAGCTCCACATAGCGGTCGACCGCCTGCGCCACCGTCAGCCTGTTGAGCTCCGCCGGCCGCATGCCCCTCCTCGCCTAGAAGATCCGCGGCACGACCGTATCGAGCGGCACCGACAAAAGCACAGCCGGTCCGGGGCCGGCCGGCTCGTCCGCCGGCCCCGGACCCGCACCCTAGATGTCGCGGAAGATCTCGATCCGCGCGCCCAGCGCCGTCAACCGCTCGGCCAGATCCTCATACCCCCGGTTGATGACGTAGACGTTGCGCAGCACCGAAGTGCCCTCGGCCGCCATCATCGCCAGCAGCACCACCACCGCCGGACGCAGCGCCGGAGGGCACATCATCTCCGCCGAACGCCACCGCGTCGGCCCCTCCACCAGCACCCGGTGCGGATCCAGCAGCTTCACCGACGCCCCCAGCCGCGTCAGCTCCGTCAGGTAGATCGCCCGGTTGTCGTAGACCCAGTCGTGGATGAGCGTCGAGCCCTGCGCCGTGGCCGCGATCGCCGCGAAGAACGGCACGTTGTCGATGTTGAGCCCGGGAAACGGCATCGGATGGATCTTGTCGGTGGGGGAGACCAGCCGCGAGGGCCGCACCGTCAGATCCACCAGCCGCGTACGGCCGTTGGCCGCCCGGTACTCCGCCCCCCGGTCATGGTCGAGGCCCATCTCCTCCAGCACCGCCAGCTCGATCTCCAGGAACTCGATCGGCACCCGGCAGATCGTCAGCTCCGAGGAGGTCACCACGGCGGCCGCCAGCAGGCTCATCGCCTCCACCGGATCCTCGGAGGGGGAGTAGTCCACATCCACCTCGATGTGCGGCACCCCGTGCACCGTCAGCGTCGTGGTGCCGACCCCCTCCACCTTCACACCCAGCTCCTCCAGGAAGAAGCACAGGTCCTGCACCATGTAGTTGGAGGAGGCGTTGCGGATCACCGACACCCCGTCGTGACGCGCCGCGGCCAGAAGCGCGTTCTCCGTCACCGTGTCGCCCCGCTCGGTCAGCACGATCGGCCGGCTGGGGGAGACCGAGGCGTCCACCTTGGCGTGGTACATCCCGCCCGTGGCCGTCACCTCGAGCCCGAAGTGCCGCAGCGCGCTCATGTGCGGCTGCACCGTCCGCGTCCCCAGGTCGCACCCGCCGGCGTACGGGATCTCGAACTGGTCGGTGCGGTGCATCAACGGCCCCAGGAACATGATCACACTCCTGGTACGGCGGGCCGCCTCGGTGTCCATCGAGGCCAGGTCCAGCCGGGCCGGCGGCACGATCTCCAGATCGCCGCCGCCGTTGATCCACCGCGCCCGCACCCCGATGGAGGCAAGCACCTCCAGGATCCGGTAGACCTCCTCGATCCGCGCCACCTTGCGCAGGATCGTCCGGCCGGAGTTCAGCAGCGACGCGCACAGCAACGCCACGCAGGCGTTCTTGCTGGTCTTCACCTCGATGCTGCCCGACAGCCGCCGGCCGCCCACCACCCGCAGGTGCATCGGACCGGCGTAGCCCAGGGACACGATCTCGCTGTCGAGCGCCTCACCGATACGGGCGATCATCTCAAGACTGATGTTCTGGTTGCCCTTTTCGATGCGGTTGACCGCGCTCTGGCTGGTGCCCAGCGCCTCCGCGAGCTGCTGCTGCGTCCACCCGCGGTGCTGGCGCGCGTCCCTGATCAGCTTACCGATCCGTACAAGATAGTCATCTGCCACAAGAGGCAACATATCTCACATATGAGATCTTGCAGCGACAGGCGTGACCTCAGAGACCAGACACACCACGATGAGACGCAAGATGCTCAGGCGTCACCACCGCCTTAACCTTCCCCACAAAATCCCGCCGCGCCGCAGCGAACCCCCGCCGATCATCGAACATGTCCCGGCTCATCTCCGCCAACTCCTCGATCCGATACGCGTCCAACGGCTTGCGCCGCTCATCCTCCTCCCGCCGCGCCAGCTTCCTCCGCACCAGATCCCCATGGTCATCACGCCCCGCCAACCGCTCGGCGTACTCCAGAACCTCCTGCTCGAACTCCTCCCGCGACCCCTTCACCACCCGATCGGCCAAGCCCATCGACACCGCCTGCTGCGCCCCCACCGGCAACGCCGCACCCGTCAACTCCTGCGCCCGCTCAGCACCCACCCGCGCCGGCAACACATACGTCCAATACTCCGAACCGAACAACCCCATCGTCCGATAGTGCGGGTTCAACACCCGACCCTCCCGCACCAACACCCGATCGGCCCCCAGCGCCATCATCACCCCACCGGCACCCGCATTACCACCCACCGACGCCACCACCAACTGCCCCGTACACCCGATGATCTCCCGGCACACCCCGTTGATCGCATTGATGTTCATCCACGCCTCCATCTCCGGATGACGCGCCGACTCGATCACATTGAGATGGATCCCGTTGGAGAACACCTCACCACCCCGCACCACCAGCACCCGCGTGTCCTGCGCCACCGCGTACTGCAGCGCCTCCACCAACCGCCGGCACTGGTTGGTGGCCATCGCCCCGTTGTAGAAGTCGAAACTCACCACCCCCACCCGGCCGGCCCGCTGATACGTGATCTCCGAGAACCCCGGCTGAGAAGCCGGAGCCCGCCCCAGCCGCCGCCGCAGCACCGACACCGCCGGCAGCTTCACCCCACCACGGTCCTCACGCCGCAACTGGCCCACCCACACCGTCCCGTCCCCGGTGTGCACCAGCACCGCCCCACCCCGGCGCGCCGCCACCGAACCCGGCTGACCCAGAAGCTGCGGCCCCAGCCGCGCGTCGAACACCCGCACGTCCATCCCGCACAACACCGCCGCCGCCCCCGGCGCCCCGTCAGCGGCCCTGATCCGACGCACCACCCGATCCGACGACTCCGCCCACGAGAACTCCCGATCCGCCCGCCGCATCGCCGGCCGCAACCGGCCCCACACCTCGGGCCGCCCGTAGTCCAGCGGCGCCGGCACGAACGACGGGTCCTCCGCCTTGCGCGCCACCTCCAGCACCAGCTCCGTGGCCGCATCGGTCACCAGGCCGTTGTACAGGCTGCTCTTGCGCATCGGATCCTCCGGCAGCGCGAACTCCCGCCACCCCCAGATCGGCCCCGCGTCCATCTCCTCGGCCGCCTGCAAGGCCGTCACGCCCCAGCGCCGCTCGCCGTCCAGGATCGCCCAGTCCAGCGACGACGGTCCCCGGTCGCCGCGCGGGCCGGGGTGAATGATGATCACCCGGTGCTCGCGCCAGAGCCGCTCGGGCACCCGGTCCTTCAGGAAGGGGCAGATGATCAGGTCCGGCTTGGCCAGGGACACCGCCTCGAGCATGACCTCCTCGGAGATCGCGAGTTCGACGGTCACCTCGTGACCGGCTTCGCGCAACTCGATCCACGCGCGCTGGGTCAGGCCGTTGAACGCCGAGACAAGAAGCAGAATCCGCACTTTGGAGCATCCTTCAGAGCTGAACCTTCGACTAGGCAAGTGATGCTGACACGCCCAAGCAAACCCGAGTGACAGAACAGCGCAAATTCCCGATTTTTCCGGCGCCGAAATCTGGGCGAAAAGGGATAAAGCGGGCATTTCGCATGGGTTTGTGGCGTGAGCGAAAGCGGGCCGCGCCGGGGGAGAGGGTGTCACGCGACCCGATGTGCTCGCATGATCCGCGACCGGGGGAGAGGCGGCGGGGGGAGCGGCGCCGCGCCCGCTTTGTGGAGCCGGTTGCGGGAGCCGGCTGCGTGCGTGAGCCGTCGAGGGCAGGCCGGAGGTCCGGTTCGCCCCGTTTTCTAAACCAAACAGAATTCACCTTCTGTCCGGTTTAGCGTCGATTCATAGCTTCCGTACGAATCGGGTGGCGGCGCGGTGACTCATGCCCGTTTCGCCGCGCACCAGGAAGACCGCGTCCTGGAACTGGCCCGTCGCCTTCAGTTCGCGCGCCTGGTCGGTGATGTCGAGGCTGGGCAGGAGCCGGTTGCGCGGATGCCGCGTCAGCCGTACGGCCAGGACGATCAGCGAGATGATCACGGCGGTCACGAGAACGGTCAGCAGGACGAGGGAGCCCATGCTCGTCATGATGCGATCGTAAGGGATCACAGGGTCCGGACGAAGGTCTCGGCGTCGCCCAGGCTCATGCCCGTCTCGCCGATCACCAGGTGCACGGCCTGCTCGGTACGGCCGGCGGCCTTGAGCTCGCGGACCCTGGTGGCCAGGTCGGGCCTGGCCAGAGCGGGTGCGGGCGGTCGCAGGCGGGCCAGCGCGGGGTGGTCGCGGCCCGCGGCCATGGCCTCGACGGCGTCCTTGGCGGATTTGAGTCCGAGGCCGGTGTGCTGGCGCAACAGCTTGATGGCGTGGATCTGCTTGCCGTCGGCGATCAGTGTGCGCAGGGCGCTTTCCAGGTCGTGTGGCGGCAGCGGGCCGCCGGTGCTCATGTGGGTGACGGAGGTGCGGCCTGCGCGCGCGGCGGCCGTCACGACGAGGACGACGGCGATGGCGATGACGGCCAGGACGGCGACGAGGATGCCTATCTCGGGCACTCCGATGTTGGGCATGGCGCGATCGTACGCGATCAACATTTGCTCGATAATGAACATTATGTCAAGTAGTGCTTTCGCCGCGCTCTCCTGACGGAGGCTTTGACGGTTCGTGGGAAAGGCTGACCCGGGATGGAGGTGTCGCATAGTGTGGGTAGTCCGTACGTCGGATAAGGGAGCACACGTGGGGAACGACGCGGTCTTGTGCCAGGTGTGCCAGGGGGTTCTGCCCGCTTCGGGGCGTGAGTCGTACACGGCGACTCGTGCTCGGCTGATCGTCACCAACGGTTACTGCGAGGGCGGGTGTGCCGAGCGGATCGCCGCGCGGCAGCAGCCGCAGCTTCACCAGCAGCCGGTGGAGGTCGTACGGCAGGCGCCCGTGGCGGTGCCGCAGTCTCCTGGTGTACGCGTGTTGACGTCCTAGGTTCTTCAACCGGTCGTGATGGCCTGCGGGGTACGGCCCTGCGGGCCTTTCGGTGTTCGGGCGTGCTCCTCTCCCCCGCTGCCCGGTTCGGGGTGCTTCGGCCGGTCCGCCTGGGCCGCGCACGATAATGGTCAGGAGCGGTTCGGTAGGCGCAGGCCGTTCATGAATTCGGTTTCGGCCTCTTCCGCGGTGGCGGCGGTGAGGATGGCGTCGGCCGTCTCGACGGCGTCGAGGCGTCTTCTATTGAGCACCTGGCGGGCGGGCTGGCCGAGTCGGCCGACAAGGCGTTGCTTCTGTCTTGGCGGGCTGATCTCAAGGCTTCAGCGGGGTGCCGAGCGTGTCGGTGGTGGCCGCGATCCTGCCCTGGTGGGCGGCGGCGGGGTGCCGGAGGGGGCTCCACTTCTCCGCCATCGTCTCGGCGCGCTCCCCCGCCGCGATGAGCTCTCGTGCCGAGATGGGCATTCTCGTCGCCGTCCTGGCCGTCCTGGCCATCGCCGTCGTCCTCGTCGTGGCGGCCGCCGCCCATGGTCACGCCGCCCATGGTCACGCCGCCCATGGTCACGCCGCCCATGGTCACGCCGCCCATGGTCGGCCCCTGCCCGCACACCCGCCTGCCCCTGTCCACCTGCCTTCCCCTGTCCTGCGCCGGCCTTCCTGGCGTTCGGCGGGAGCAGGCCCCTGGCGTGCGGGGGGCTGATCTTTCGTGGCGGTTGGGGAAGGTCCGGGTCGCCGCTTGCGGGTGGCATTGGCCGGGGCTGTCCGTACCTCGTCCGCAGGCCCGGGACTGTCGCCGGGCGAACGTAGTGTTGGCCGATGACCGCAGACGCCCCGTCATCCGAGACGCCCGACCGCCTGCGCGCCGACATGGTCGCGGCGCTGACCGAGCGGGGGTCGATCCGCTCCCCCGAGATCGCGACGGCCTTCGCGAAGGTGCCGCGCGAGAGGTTCGCGCCGGAGGCGCCGCTCGAGGCCGCCTACTCCGTGCAGGACGTGGTCGTCACCAAGCGCGATGACGCGGGCAGGGCGACGAGTTCGATCAGCGCGCCCTGGCTGCAGGCGGAGATGCTGGAGGCCGCCCGGCTCTTTCCGGGGGCGAAGGTGCTGGAGATCGGGTCGGGCGGGTACAACGCGGCGCTGATCGCCGAGGTGGTCGGCCCGGCGGGTCTGGTGGTCACCGTGGACATCGACCCGTTCGTCACCGAGCGGGCGGGCCGTTTCCTGGCCGAGACCGGCTATCCGCAGGTGACGGTGGTCCTGGGGGACGCCGAGGACGCGGCCGACGGGTACGTGCCGGTCGAGGGCTTCGACGCCATCCTGGTCACGGTCGGGGCGTGGGACTGCCCGTGGGGGCGCCTGCTGGCCGTGGGCGGCCGGATGGTGGTTCCGCTGGTGTTCGGGACGATCACCAGGTCGATCACGTTCGTGCGTGAGGGCGACGGGTTCGTCGGGCTGGATCCGACCGTGTGCGGGTTCGTCGCGATGCAGGGCGCGGGGGTGCATCCGCATCAGGAGGCGGTTGTCGCGGATGGTGGTGTGCGGCTGACGATCGAGGGCGGGCCTGAACTCGACGTCGGCGCGCTCGACCGGGCGCTGACGTCGAGCCGGGTCGAGGCGTGGACTGGGGTGACCGTGCGGCGCGGCGAGTCGTTCGACTCGCTGAACCTGTGGATCGTGACCATGGATGAGTCTTTCGGCATGATCTGGCGGGACTGGGAGCGCGACGGCGGCCGGGTCGTGGAGCCCGCCACGCGCTGGTACTGCCCGGCCCTGATCACGCCGGACAGTTTCGCCTATCTCACCCTGCGCGAGGCTCCGGTGGACGGCGAGGCCGGGGAACGCGGGTGGGAGCTCGGTGTGCACGGGCACGGGCCCGGCGCCGCAGAGCTCATGCGGCGGCTTCATGGCCATGTGCGGACGTGGGATCGTGACTGGAGGGGGCATCCCGGTCCGGAGTTCGCGCTCTATCCCGCTGAGATCGCAGTGCCGGTTCCGGCTGTCGGCCGCGTGTTCGCCAAGCGTCACACCCGGCTGGTCATGGCCTGGGCGTGAGACCGGTCGGCCGTATGGTGGCCGGATTCAGCACGTGGCGATGCGAGTTGCCGCAGTCCTGCAGACCGGTCATCGGAGACGGGGGTCAAGCGGAGAACCGGGTTAGGTGTCGCCCGGACACGGGGCCCTGGGACACCTGGGTCCTGAGTCACGGGGTCATGGTGGGGTCGTGCGTCGCGGGGGTCATGCGGTTGCGTGAGGTGCGGCGTGAGGCGTGAGGCGGGGTGATCGTCCCGCTCCCCCGGTCTGCGCTGGTGTTGCCGGCCCGGGTGGGAGGTGCCTCTCCCCCGCTGGCGGGCGGCGCGGGCGGTACGCGTCCGACGGCGGCGAGTTGGTGGGCTGGCGAGCCGGCCATGGCTCTGCGCTGACGGTGCGGGGGCCGGCGGTGCTGAGGGGTGGAGGTATGGGAGGCCCGGAGTGTGGGGCGCGCTGGGTGTCGTCGAGCCGGTGGGTCGGCCGGCGTCGGACGCGGGCGGCGACCTCTGGCAAGCGCGGCGGGGATGCAATCCCCCACGGACCGCCGCACGGCCGGATGGGCTGTCGGCTTTCCTGGCCGTCCGCGGGAGGTGCCCGCGCCCACCCGTAGTCTGCGCCATCCGCAGTCCGCGCCCACCTGTAGTCTGTGCCGCCATCCGCAGTCCGCGCCCACCTGTAGTCTGTGCCGCCATCCGCAGTCCGCGCCCACCCGTAGTCTGCGCCATCCGCAGTCCGCGCCCACCTGTAGTCTGTGCCGCCTGCCGCCTGCCGCCTGCCGCCTGCCGCCTGCCGCCTGCCGCCCGCCGCCCGCCGCCCGCCGCCTGCCGCCCGCCGCCCGCCGCCCGCGCTGCGCCGCCGGGGCGGGCTGGTCACCGCGTGCATCGATCCGTTGCCCCCGATGGTGGTGGCGGTGGGGTTGGCGACGGGGCCGCGGGTTCGTCACGGTGTGTGATCGTGCGGTTCCGGTTGGGTGTGCCAGTAGTCGCGGGTTTCGACGGCGAGGCCGTCGGGGTCGAAGCGGGCGAAGACGCAGCCGGCCAGGACGGTGGGCTGGTCGCCGTCGAGGGCGTGGACATGGAACTCGATGGCGGCGCGGTCGGCGTCGACGAGCGGGGTGTGGAAGGTGACGGTGATGGGGGTCTCGCCGTCGAAGGACCAGCGGATGTAGTCGAGGATGGCCGCTTTGCCGTGGTGGGGTGGGCGGAAGGGCATGCTGGTGTGGACGGCGTGGTCGGCGTAGAGGCCGGCGAGGGCGTCGATGTCGTGGTGCGTCCAGGCCTGCTGCCAGGTGTCGGCGAAGTGTTGGGCGGCGGTGCGGGTGTCCATGGCGTTGATTTAATCGGTTGCGGTTTTGTCGGTGGCGTTGGTTAGGGTGCGGGCTCGTGGCTGCTCTTCATCCTCTTATCTACGCGCGCGGGCTGGTCAAGCGGTTCGGTGACTTCACCGCGGTGGACGGCATCGATCTGGAGGTGGCGCCGGGCGAGGCGTTCGGGTTCCTGGGGCCCAATGGGGCCGGCAAGTCGTCGACGATGCGGATGATCTCGTGTGTGTCGATGCCGTCGGCCGGTGAGTTGCGGATCCTGGGGATGGATCCGGTGCGGGAGGGGCCGGCGATCAGGGCGCGGCTGGGTGTGTGCCCGCAGCTGGACAATCTCGATCCCGATCTGACGGTGCGGGAGAACCTGACGACGTATGCGCGTTACTTCGGGTTGTCGCGGGCGCAGGCGCGGGAGCGGGCGGCGGAGATGCTGGAGTTCGCGCAGTTGACGGAGAAGGCGTCGAGCAAGGTGGAGCCGCTGTCGGGTGGGATGAAGCGGCGGTTGACGATCGCGCGGGCGTTGGTGAACGAGCCTGATCTGGTGTTGCTGGACGAGCCGACGACGGGGCTGGATCCGCAGGCGCGGCATCTGCTGTGGGAGCGGTTGTTCCGGTTGAAGCAGCGTGGGGTGACGTTGGTGTTGACGACGCACTACATGGACGAGGCCGAGCAGTTGTGTGATCGGCTGGTGGTGATGGACGGCGGGCGGATCGTGGCCGAGGGGTCGCCGCGGTCGCTGATCGAGACGTATTCGTCGCCCGAGGTGGTGGAGTTGCGGTTCGGGGGTGCGCCGCTGCGGGGGTTCACGGAGCGGTTGTCGGGGGTGGGTGATCGGGTGGATGTGCTGCCTGATCGGATCCTGCTGTATGCCAAGGACGGGGACGAGGCGGTGGCGGAGGTGCATCGCAGGGGGTTGGCGCCCTCCAGCGTGCTGGTGCGGCGTTCGTCGCTGGAGGATGTGTTCCTGCACCTGACCGGCCGGACGTTGGTGGACTGATGGCGCATCCGACGGTGGCGGTGCTGGAGCGGCATCTGACGCTGTACAGGCGGTTGTGGCGGGCGTCGTTGTTCTCGTCGTTCCTGTTGCCGCTGTTGTTCTTGGCGAGCATCGGGCTGGGTGTCGGCGGTTATGTCGGCACGGTGGGTGGCGTGCCGTACGTGGAGTGGATCGTGCCGGGGGTGTTGGCCTCGACGGCGTTCCAGATGGCGGTCGGTGAGTGCACCTACAGCGTGATGGGTGAGTTCAAGTGGACGCGGGGTGCGCACGCGATGTTCGCCACGCGGGTGTCGGCGTGGGACATGGTGCGCGGGTGGATGCTCTACATCGTGTTCCGGGTGCTGATCGCGGCCGTGGTGTTTCTGGTCGTGGTGGGTGCGTTCGGGGCGTTGGCGTCGGTGTGGTCGGTGGCGACGGTGCCGGTGGTGGCTTTGCTGGCGGTCGCGGTGGCGGCGCCGGTGACGGCGTTCGCGGCGTCGATCGATCATGACAGTTACTTCGCGTTGCTGTTTCGGTTCGTCATGATTCCCTCGACGTTGTTCGCGGGGGTGTTCTTTCCGGTGGAGCAGTTGCCGGCGCTGGTGCGGTTGGTGGCGTATGCGTCGCCGTTGTGGCATGCGGTGGAGTTGTGCCGGGCGGCGACGCTGGGTGCCGCTCCCCCGTGGCCGGTGTGGGCGCACGTGGGTTATCTGCTGGTGTTGTGTGTGGCGGGGTTGTATTGGGCGGCCGTCGCCTACCGTAAGCGACTTCAGGACTGATCATGGTGACCTTGGTGGTGGCCCGGCGGGTGTCGGCGGGGCGGGTCGGTGCGGTGGTGGGCCGCAATGTGGGGGCGTTGCGGAGCGGGGCCTCGTACTGGCTGGTGCTGGTGTCGGGGTTTTTCGAGCCGTTGCTGTACCTGCTGTCGATCGGGATCGGTGTGGGTGCGCTGGTGGGGCGGATTCCGCTGGGTGATGGGCGGGTGGTGTCCTATGCGGTGTTCGTGGCTCCGGCGATGCTGGCGGCGTCGGCGATGAACGGTGCGCTGGCCGAGACGACGTTCAACTTCTTCTTCAAGATGAAGTACGCCAAGACGTTCGAGGCGATCCTGGCGACGCCGGTGCGGCCGATCGAGGTGGCGCTGGGTGAGCTGACGTGGGCGATGATGCGCAGTGCGTTCTATACGGCGGCGTTCTTGCTGGTGATGGCTGTGATGGGGTTGGCCGAGCCGTGGTGGGCGCTGGCGGCTTTTCCGGCGACGATGCTGGTGGGGGTGGCGTTCGGGGCTGCGGGGATGGCGGTGTCGACGTTCTTGCGGGGGTGGCAGGACTTCGATCTGATGACGGCGGCGCAGTTCTCGTTGTTCCTGTTCTCGGGGACGTTCGCGCCGGTGGGGGGTTATCCGCCGGTGCTGGCGGCGGTGGTGGAGGTGACGCCGCTGTATCACGCGGTGGAGTTGGTGCGGGGTCTGGCGTTGGGGCGGCTGGAGTGGGCGCTGGCGGGGCACGCGCTGTATCTGGTGGTGCTGGCGGGGGTCGGGTTGTGGGTGGCGTCGCGGCGGATTCAGCGGGTGTTGTGTTCGTGAACGGCGGTCACTGAGCTGGTGGGCAGGGGGCCGTACAGGTGGGGGAAGGTCTCGTCGGTTCCTGGTGGGGTTTCGTAGCGGATGTCGAGGCCGGTGGGGTCGATCTCCAGGAGGAGGAGCGGCTCGGTGACGTCGGCGTAGAAGCGGTCGGTGACGGTTCGGGCTTGGCGGCGGTCGGCGCTGAGGTGGATGAAGCCTTCCTGGTCGAGGGTGCGGCCGCGGGTGGAGATGCGGTATTCGCCGCTTTGCTGGGCGTGGTGCCAGTCGGTGGCGTAGGCGATGTGCAGCACGGTCATGCCAGGGCCTCCAGGGCGAGGTCGACGTCGAGTTCGGTGGTGTAGAGGTGGAAGCTGGCGCGTAGTTTTCCGGCGCGTACGGCCATGCGGACGCCTGCGCGCTCGAGGCGTTGGGGGGTGTCGGGGTGGGGGCTGTCGAGGGAGACGATGGCGCTGTCGCCGGGCGGTTGGCCGAGGCCGGTGCGGAAGCGGTTGGCCATGGCGAGGTTGTGCCGGTGGATGTCGTGGATGTCGAGCTGGTTGAGCAGGTCGAGGGTGGGGGCGGCGGCGACGTAGGAGAACCAGGCCGGTGACAGGTCGAAGGCGCGGGCGTCCGGGTGGTGGGTGAGCGGCATGCCGTACATGCTGGTGCCGGAGTACCAGTTGGCGGCGGTGGGTGTCATGCGTTCGCGCAGGCGGGGTGACAGGTAGCCGAAGGCGGCGCCGCGGGGGCACATGAGCCATTTGTAGGCGGCGCAGACGAGGGCGTCGAGGCCGTCGGTGGTGAGGGGTAGCCAGCCGCAGGCTTGGCTGGCGTCGGCGATGACGAGGGTGTCGTGGGTGCGGGCGGCCTGGATGATGTCGTCGAGGGGGGCGAGCTTGCCGGTGGCCGACTGGACGAGGCTGAAGGCGACGGCGGTGGTGTCGGGGGTGATGGCGTCGGCCAGCCGGTCGGGTGGTGCGGTGTCGATGTGGGCGGCGATGGCCCACGGGTAGACGTTGCTGGTGAATTCGATGTCGGGGATGAGGACGCGGGCGCCTGGTGGGAGGGCGGTGGCGAGTTGGGAGATGATCTGGGAGGCGGTGGAGCTGACGGTGATGTCGGCGGTGGGGGCGCCGATGAGGGTGGCGAAGGCGGCGCGGGAGTGGGTGACCTGGTCGTCCCAGGGTTGCCAGTCGGTGCTGCCGTGGCGCCATTGGGTGAGTGCGGTCTGGAGCTGGTCGTAGGCGGGGGTGGGCGGCAGGCCGTAGCTGGCGGTGTTGAGCCAGCCGGGGGTGGGTTGCCAGAGTTTGCGGGCGGCGTCGAGGTGCATGCGGGTCAGCTTAGGTGGCGCGGGTGTGCGGGCCTGTGGGGAGGGCGGCTGTGGGGGGTCGGCCCGGGAGCTGGTGTCGCCGGTTCTGCCGCAGGTGGAAATTGTGTCGCTTTCGGGGGGTGTGGTTTCTAGACTGCGGGCGTGCTCACGCCTTCTTTTCCGATCGTGACGGATCGGCTGTCGTTGCGTCCTTTCACCCGTGATGATCTGGCGGCTGTTCATGCATGGGAGCGGTTGCCCGAGGTGGCGCGGTTTCTGTACTGGGAGGCGCGGGATCTTGAGGGTTCGCGCGAGATGCTGGACCAGCGGGTGAGGCGGGTGGCGTTGCGGGAGGAGGGCGATCTGCTCGACCTTGCCGTGACGTTGCGGGAGTCGGGGCAGGTGATCGGGCAGGCGCTGCTGATCTGGACCAGCCGGCAGCACGAGCAGGGTGAGATCGGGTACGTGCTGCACCCTGACTACCACGGCAAGGGGTATGCGCCGGAGGCGAGCAGGGAGATGCTGCGGCTGGGGTTCGAGGAGCTGGGGCTGCATCGGATCGTGGGGCGGCTGGATGGCCGCAATACGGCTTCGGCGCGGGTGCTGGAGAAGCTGGGGATGCGGCGTGAGGCGCACCTGGTGGAGAACGAGCTGGTCAAGGGCGAGTGGACCGATGAGGTCGTGTACGCGATGTTGGGCTCGGAGTGGGCCGGCCGGTCGCGGTAGCGGGGCCGCCTGTTCGTAGCGGGTCGCCTCTTCATCGGATGATTCGGGAGATCTGCGGCCCTACGGTCAGCCTGTGACCGAGCAGCTGGTGGTGCGCCACCGGCAGCGCGTCGAGCATCGTCGGTGCGACTGCGACTGCGACTGCGACTGCGACTGCGACTGCGACTGCGACTGCGACTGCGACTGCGACTGCGGATCGGGAGGGGTGCAGGGTGCAGGGTGCGGCATGCGGAGATCGCTGCGCTGTGCGGCGCGGAGGCGCGCTGGGCTGCTGTCGAGTGTGGGCTGGTGGAGGCGGCGTGTGATCTGGACGCATGCGGGCCGTGCTGGGTGAGGACCGTCTGAACGCTCTGCGGCGCCTTCTGCGACGGTCAGGTGTGGGGGTTCGCGCGGGGCGGGCAGGCAGGTGCCGCACTCCCCCGGCGATCCAGCGAGGGATTCCGTTTCGCCGTGGCTCCGGCATGCAGCGTGGCGCCGTGGCTCCGGCGAGGGATTCCGTGGCGCCGTGGCGCAGGGTCGCTGTAGCGCAGGCAGGGCGCAGCGCCGCGCTGGGCGGCCGGGCTGCGTGGCCGGGCGTGAAAGTGGCCGGGCTTAGGAAGAGATGCGTTCTGGGGTCGGCGAGGGCGGATCGGCCCCTGGACAAACTGCAAGGCGTCGACTCTGGCGCTCTTGTCCAGCGGGTGCGCCGGAAGCGTGCTGAGCGGGATCAGCCATCAGCTCGGCGAGTCGCCGGCGTCCGGCGCGTGAGGGCGGCGCCGCGGACGGTGGATCGGTTCCTGGCGGGGTTGTAGAGCGTCGGCTGCCGGCGGCGCGCATCGGCGAAGTCGGCGCAGAAGGAGACCTTCACCGACGCAGCCGGAGTCGCAGAACCTCTATGCCGCGCAGACGTGGTCGACGCGGGGCTCGGCTCCATCGACCTGCTCTACGGCGCCAGGGGCAGCCTCGCGTTGTCCTCGCGCCTGGTGATCGCGGTGGGTAGGGTCGAGGAACCGGGAGAAGGGCTGGTGCCGTGGTGGCTGACTCCGATACGCGCAACGTGCGGCTACGCACGTTCTGGGACCGCCAGGCCCCGGCCTACGACCGGAAGATGGCCTTCGCTGAACGCCGGTTCTTCGGCGACACCCGCGCGTGGCTCTGCCGGCAGGCGTCCGGCGAGGTGCTGGAGGTCGCGATCGGTACCGGCCTGAACCTCGGGCACTATCCGGGCGGGGTGCGGCTGACCGGTGTGGAGTGGAGCGAGGCGATGCTCGCGGTGGCCAGGCGCCGTGCCGGGGTGCTAGGCGTGCCGGCCGATCTGCGGCAGGCCGACGCGCAGGCGCTGCCCTTCCCCGACGCGTTTTTCGACACGGTGGTCTGCACGTTCGCGCTGTGTGCGATCCCCGACGAGTCGCGGGCGCTCGCCGAGATGGAGCGTGTGCTGCGGCCGGGCGGCCTGCTGCTGCTGGCCGACCACGTCGCCTCCTCGTCGTGGCCGATCCGGGTGCTGCAGGCGGCGGCCGACCTGGTGAGCGTTCCGTTGCAGGGTGAGCACTTCCGCCGCCGGCCGCTGCCGCTGGTCCAGGCCATGGGGCTGGCGGTGGAACGGCACGACCGTTTCAAACTCGGCATGATCGAGCGGTTCGCCGCCCGAAAGCCCGTCGCCTGACGACGACCGGCCCCGCCCCGCCCCGTCTTCGGCGTCGCACGCGCTGAACCTTCAGCGTGCGCCCGGGCCAGGGCGCCCGTCGTGGGACGAGGTCGCCGCACGTTGCCGAGCCTACCGGCCGAGTACCCGGCTGTCGGGGTCGAGGGCGAGCAGGCGGTGGGCGGGGGGGGGCTTGGCGGCGTCGAACTCGGTCCAGGTAGGGGCTTGGGTTTCGAAGGTGGCGTGACCGGTGTCGATCCCGGCCTGGTAGATGGCCGGCACCTGGTCGGCGTAGTCGGGAAGCGTCGGCCCGATCCGAACCCCGGCGGCCGTCGTGTGGGGATTGGTCATGTGGTCGTGGGGACGCCGAGTTCGGCGAGCAGGCGGCGGACCCGGCGTTCAATCTCGTCCCTGATGGGCCGGACGGCGTCGACGCCCTGCCCGGCGGGGTCGTCGAGGACCCAGTCGAGGTAGCGCTTGCCGGGGAAGAACGGGCAGGCGTCGCCGCAGCCCATGGTGATGACGACGTCGGAGGCCTCGACGGCGTCTGCGGTCAGAACCTTGGGAGTCTCGGCGGAGATGTCGATCCCCACCTCGCGCATCGCCTGGACGACGGCGGGGTTCACGGTGTCGGCGGGGGCGGATCCGGCGGACCGGACCTGGACGGCGTTCCCGGCGAGGTGGGTGAGGAACGCTGCGGCCATCTGGGAGCGGCCGGCGTTGTGGACGCACACGAACAGTACCGAAGGGGCTGCGGCTGGCGGGGTGGTCATGGGGTGGGAACGCTTCCTTGCTCGGCGGGGGCGGGCAGCGGCACGGCGGGTGCCGAGGGGGTGAGCGGTCCGAAGGTGAGAACCATGAGGCCGACGCCGAGGACGGCTCCGGCGAGCTGGGCGGCGACGAACGCCGGGACGCCGGCGGGGGCGATTCCGGCGAAGGTGTCGGTGAACGCGCGCCCCAGGGTGACGGCGGGGTTGGCGAAGCTGGTGGAGGCGGTGAACCAGTAGGCGGCGCCGATGTAGGAGGTGACCGCGACGGGCGCCAGGTGGGCGCGGCGGGTGCGGGCGAGGCCGCCGGTCAGCCAGATCAGCCCGGCGGTAGCCACGACCTCCGACAGCCACAGGTGCGGGGCGGAGCGGTCGTGCGTCGACCAGGCGATGAGGGGCTGGTCGAACATCGCGTCGGCCAGGATCGCGCCGCCGATCGCTCCGGCGGTCTGCGCGGCGATGTAGGCGGCGGCCTCGCGGAGGGTCGGGCCGTCGCCGGTGCGGCGCCCGGACCACCAGGCGACCAGGGTGACGGCGGGGTTGAAATGCGCGCCCGACACCGGGCTGAGCAGCACGATCAGGACGCCGAGCCCGAACATGGTGGCCAGGGAGTTGGCCAGGAGTTGGAGGCCGACGTCGTGCGTCAGAGCGGTGGCCTGGATGCCGGAGCCGACGACGACCGCGACCAGCACGGCCGTGCCGAGCGCCTCGGCGACCGTGCGGCGGGCCGGCGAGATGCTCACGCCGAGACCGTCGCGACGGCCTCGGGGGTCTGGAGCAGCGCCGACAGGCGTTCCAGGGCATGCGGGAGCACCCAGTAGTACACCCAGGTGCCGCGCCGTTCCGACCCCACGAGCCCGGCCTCACGTAGCACCTTCAGGTGGTGGGAGATCGTCGGCTGGGACACCTCGAACGGGCCGGTCAGATCGCACACGCACGCCTCCCCTCCCGCGTGCGAGGCGATCAGGGACAGCAGTCGTAGCCGGATCGGGTCGGCGAGGGCCTTGAACATCTTGGCCAGTTCGACGGCGTCGGTCTCCCCGAGAGGCTCACGCGCCATCGGCGCGCAGCACGCCGCGTCGTCCTGGTCGATGACCGGCAAACGACTCTGATTCGACATGTCTCTATGTTGACAGATGTCTAATCAGGATGGCAATCTCCGCTGTATCGACAGACGTCGAAACAGTCTCATTGTGAGGAGGGACTCGTCATGTCCCGTGTCCAGCTCGCCCTACGCGTCGCCGACCTGGAGGACTCGATCGCCTTCTACTCCAAGCTGTTCAGCGCCGAACCCGCCAAGATCCGCGACGGGTACGCCAACTTCGCGATCACCGAGCCGCCGCTCAAGCTCGTCCTCATCGAAGGCGAGGCCGGCGAGGCGACCCGCCTGGACCACCTCGGGGTCGAGGTCGCCACCACCGCCGAGGTCACCGCCGCGGCCACCCGCCTGGCCGAGGCCGGGCTGGTGACGTTCGAGGAGAACGACACCTCCTGCTGCTACGCCCTCCAGGACAAAGTGTGGGTCACCGGCCCCGGCGCCGAGCCGTGGGAGGTCTACACGGTCAAGGCCGACGCCGACAACCTCGGCAAGAGCGCCGGCGGTGCCCCGCAGGCCTGCTGTACCAGCACCACCGCTCCGGCCGACGCCACCGTCGGTGCCGCGGCGCGGACCTCGGCCGAGGGCGGCTGCGTGTGCGGCCCGTCCGCGCCCTGACCGGACGAACGAGCTCCGGCAACCCGATCAACGGGACACCGGGGCTCGATGCTTCATCAATTCGAACCTGGATCCGGCCACGCGACAGCGGCCACGGGCGCCACTGACACGAAGACCCTACTTTGGGGCTGGGGACGCCTTCGGGAGCGGAGGGCCGGGTCGCGTGGGTGGGGCCTCTACCGGACGGGGACCTGGAGGTCGCGGAAGGAAGCGATCTTGACGTTGAGGGTCCTGGTGTCCGGGAGGGCGAACAGGCTCCAGAACTCGCGGGTCTGGCCGGGAGCGAACTTCTCGGTGGCGAGGCGGACGCCGGAGACGTCGGTGCAGGCGCAGTAGGAGTCCACGCCGTTGTCGGTGGGGACCTGGAGGCGGCCCGGCAGGTACTGGCGACGGGCGGTGGCGTCGGTCAGGCGGGCGTTGCTGGCAGCCTGGTACTTGTAGGACTCCCAGTCCTGGGCGTGGTGGAGTTCGTTGAACCACGCCTCGGCCGAGCCCTCGTTGGTGACCTTGTAGGTCAGCAGGCCTAGGCCGCCGTCCAGGCGGCGCAGGCCGGTGATCTCCATGGCGATGGGCTGGCCTGCCGCCTTGCCCGTGGCGGTCAGGTCCGCGTCGGGGCCGAGGGTGGAGACGACCTCGGCGGCGGGGTCGGCGGGTTTCGGCTGCGGCTTGGCGAAGGTGACCGTCACGCGGCGGTTGCGGCGCTTGCCCTCGTCGGTGTCGTTGCCGTACAGCGGGCGGCGGGAGCCGTATCCCTTGGCCTGGAAGCGGATGCCGTTCCTGGTGAGACGGCCGGACAGGGCGCGCTGCACCGCCTGGGCGCGGCGCAGTGACAGGGGGTCGTTGATGGCGTTGTTGCCGGAGGAGTCGGCGTGGCCGTCCACCTTCACCACGGTGGTGGGTGAGGAGTCGATCAGCTTGGCCGTGCGGGCCAGGACGGCCTTGGCCCGCGGGGTCAAGATCGCTTTGTCCACCGCGAACAGCACGTCGGAGGAGAGGTTGACCTGGAGGTCGGTGCCGTCGTCCGCGGTCTCCTCCGACTTGTCCAGCGACTCCGACGGCAGGATGACGCGGCGTGTGACAGGGGTGACGGGTTCGGCCTCGGGGTCGGGGAAGTCGCCTGCCGGTGGGGCGTCGCTGATGGGGACGTCCGGCATCGGCGCACCCACGGGGGTGACGACGGTGGTCGTGGCGGGATCACCCGCCGGGGCGGGGGTGACCGCGTAGACGGTGATCGACTGGCCGGGGTCGATGAAATGGCCGAGGTCGTCGCGGTCCTGGTCGCTGCACAGGCACGGGGAGCCGGCGGGCTTGTACGGCAGGATCCAGGTACGGGATCGGGCGTCGAGGACGCCGATCCCCGAGGCCCATTTCATCTCGCCGAGCGGGCGGGTCTGGTCGCCCATGTCGGCGGCCCAGGGCAGGTCCTCGGTGCCGGTGTTGGACAGGCGGATCTGTACGACCAGGTGTTTGCCCTTGACGCGGTTGAGCCCGACCACCTCGACCTTCATGGCCGCGTTCTCGGTGCTGGTGGTCTCCGCCAGGGCCGGGCGGGTGTCCTGGCTTGACGGTGTCGCCGTGGCGGCCGGGGCGCTGGTGGCCGGGGTCGCCGCCGGTGGGACCGCGGTGGGCGGGGCGCTGTCTGGTGGTGGCGGTGCGGCCTCGCGCAGCGGCAGGACTCCGCACCCGGTGGCGGTGAGGGTGAGGGCGGTGGCGAGGGCCAGGATGCGGTGCGGCATGGCGGAGATTGTGCCATGTCCGAAATATCTCCCGGGTCGCTTCCGGGGAGCGGCCGCCATCAGTCGCGTCCACCGGCCAGAACGGCGACGGCCTCCACCTCGACGAGTTGGTCGTTGTAGCCGAGCACGGTGACCCCGAGCAGGGTGCTGGGCACGTCGTGGTCGCCCATGTACTCCCGGTACACCTGCCAGGCCCGCCCCAGGTCCTCCTGCCGGGACGAGGCCACGTACACCGTCGTCTTGACCACATCGGTCAGCGAGGCGCCCGCCCCTTCCAGTGCGGTCACCAGATTGCGCATCACCTGATGGGCCTGGCCCGCGTAGTCGCCGATCGCGACGGTCTGGCCGTCGCGGTCGAGGGGGCAGGCGCCGGCCACCCAGATGGACCGCACGGGCGCGTCGGCGACCGCGGCGTAGGCGTACTCCACGGTCGAGGCGAGCTGGTCGTTGCGAATCAATCGGACGCCTGTCGTCACGGCATGCTCCTCAAAGGTGAAAGTCGGTGCGGCCGGTTCGGTGGGTGGCCGCGGCTTGGCCGGCGGCCCGCGAAGAGGCTGCGAATTCGTAGACGTCCGCATATAATCTACATGTGCTTATTATCTGTCAACGAGTTTTCCCGGCCGCATGACAGAGCGCCGCGACCTCGCCGCCATGCTGCAGCCTCTGGTGCGGTCGCTGATCGCCGCCGAACTGCCGGTGCTGAAGGCGCACGGGATCTCCATGTGGGGCTACGCCGTCCTGAGCGCGCTCGACGACAGCGCGGTGCGCACCCAGGCCGCCCTCGCCGACTCGATCGGCGCCGACAGGACCCGCATCATCAGCACGCTCGACAGACTCCAGGAGTCAGGGCTGATCTCCCGCACCCCCGACCCGCGCGACCGCCGCGCGAGAGTGCTGGCCATCACCGAGGACGGCCGCGGCGTCCGCAGGTCCGTGCAGGCCGGCATTCACGCCAACGAGGACCGCGTGCTCGCCCGCCTGCCCGCCGCCGACCGTCAGGCCTTCCTGCGCTGCGTGCGGACGCTGTCGGAGCTGTCCCGCGAGGACGTCACCGGCTGAGCAGCCACCGGCGACCCGTGGTCCCGCCGGGCCCGGCCTCCCCCGGTCCGGTCAGGCCCGCTCCGGTACGGCCGGGGCCGCTGGTGCCGGGCCCGGGGCGGGCCGTGGCTCATGCCGTCCAGCTCATGCCGTCCAGCTCATGAGGTGGAAGCGGCGGGTGACCCGGTAGCCGGCCTTGGCGTACAGGTTGGCGGCCGGGCTGTCGGCGCCGGTCCACAGGAACCAGGAGGAGTGCAGGCCTTCGGCGCGCATCCTGGTCATGGCGAGGTGGAGCAGGATCGTGCCCAGGCCGGTGCCGCGCTCGCCGGGGTCCACGCCGAAGGGCCCGAACCGCTCGGGGATGCCGCGGTAGGCGCCGTAGAGGGCGAATCCGGCGAGCCGGTCGCGCCGGGTGGCGATGACCATGCGGGTGGTGTCCCTGTGGTGGCGGATCGCCTCGCCCCAGTCGGGGTTGAACGTCTCGGCCGCGAACCTGATCAGCTGGGGCAGCCGGCCGTCGGTGGGGTCGCCGAAGCGGTACCCCTGGCTCTGGCGGGCGGCGCGCAGCCGGTGCACCTCGGGCGGGGTGTGGTAGCCGACCAGGGTGCGGTCCATGGCGACCGGGGTGGACCGGGTGGTGAACCCCAGGCTGGTCAGCAGGCCGAGCGCGGCGGGATACAGGTCGGGGTCGGCGCCGGGCAGGACGTAGTGGGGCGTGTAGGAGGCGAAGTCGATCCGGGTCCGCCCGGCGGCCCGCAGGAAGTCCAGTGCTTGGGTGAGCAGCCGCCGGCCGAGCCCGTGGCCGCGGTGTGCGGGGGCGACGAAGAAGAACGGGATCCAGCCGGTCTGCGGTTGCAGGTCGGTGCCGGGGGCCGGCGGGATGAGCCGGCGTACGGCGTAGGCGCATCCCACGACGTTCCCGCCGGACACGGCCACGCGCAGGCCGTCGGGGTCGAAGTTGGGGTCGAGCAGCACGCAGTCGCGAAACCACGCCGCGGTCGTCGGGTCGGCCGGGAGGCTGTGGTTCCAGGATTCGATCAGGGAGCGCTCGTCTCCGGGGGCGAACGCGCGGACTGTGATCGTCATGCCGACGAGCTTGGCGACGGGCGGGGGCGCGGATCAAGAGGGCGGCGGCCGTACCGGGGGCGCGACCGCCGCCCCGCCGTCGTTACGGTCTGATCTCGTACACCAGGTTGAAGGGGGTCTGCGCGGCCCTGCGGAAGCGGGTGAAGCCCGCCTGTTCGGCCAGCTCGCGGATGGCGCTCTCCCCCGCCTGGGCGCCCAGGGCGTTGCCGCCCGGCTGGGAAAGGCCGTTGGGCACGCACAGGAAGGTGGAGGCGCTGTAGTACAGCCGGCCCACGGGGGTGAAGTTGTCCTCGAGCTTGTCGCAGGCGTACGGCTCGACCAGCAGCCACGTGCCGTCGGCGGCCAGCGCCTGCCGTACCCGCCGGGCGGCGCCGAGCGGGTCGCCCATGTCGTGCAGGCAGTCCAGCGTCGTCACCAGGTCGTAGCCGGCGCCGCTGAAGGTCTGCGCGGTGGCCACCTCGAACTCCACCCGGCCGGCCAGGCCGGCCTCGGCGGCCCGCTCGCGGGCCAGCGTGATCGACTCGGTGTGGTAGTCGGAGCCGGTGACGGTGGTGCGCGGGTAGGCCTCGGCCAGCAGGATCGACGACGAGCCGAGCCCGCAGCCGACGTCGGCCACCCGGGCGCCGGCGGCCAGCTTGGCCTCGACTCCCTCCAGGGCGGGGATCCAGCTCGGGATGAGCTCGGCGACGTAGCCGGGCCGGAAGAAGGCGTCGCATCCGACGAACACGTCCTGGTCGTGCTCGTGCCAGCCGAGGCCCGCCCCGGTGCGGAACGCCTCGGTGACGCGCGGTTCGGCGCGCAGCATTCCCAGCGAGATCAGGAAGGCCGCCGGCGCGTTCGGGCCGTTCGGGTCGGCCAGGCAGTAGGCCTGCTCCTCGCTGAGGCGGAACTGTCCGGTCCGTGGTTCGTAGTCGACGTATCCGCCGGCGGCCTGGCCGCGCAGCCACTCGGTGAGGTAGCGCGGGTGGCAGCCGGTGCGTTCGGCGAACCGCTCGGGCGTGGCGGGCCCCTCGGCCAGCGCGCGGTACAGGCCGAGCCGCTGGCCGATCACGACCGAGCCGGCGGCGTCGGTGGCCGCCAGGTCGGACACGATCCGGCCCATGAACGCCGTCACCTTGTCGTGGTTCATCCCTGGTCTCCTTCCCGGCGGGCCGGCTGGTGCCGGCCTGTGAGGAAAGGTTCGGCGCGGGGGCTGTCACGGCGTTCGCACGGGCTATCTTCGTGCTAACAGGCTGAGATCTGTCCTGGTCGCGGGGGTATGCCGGCCGTGGGGAGGTGCCATGTCAGTCCGGTGCGCGCCGCTGGTGCGGGTGGAGGTGCTCGGGCCGCTGCGGCTCCTGGTCGACGGCGCCCTCGTGAAGGTTCCCGGGCCGAAGCGGCGGGCGGTGCTGGCGCTGCTGGCCCTGGCCGAGGGCCGTATCGTGACGACCGATCGCCTGGTCGACGCGCTGTGGCCGGCGCAGGTGCCCGAGTCGGGGCGTCAGGCCCTGCACAACCACATCTCCCGGCTGCGGGCTCACCTCGGCCCGGCGGCGGTCCGGCTCGAGACGCGGCAGGACGGTTACCGGCTCGACCTCGGGCCCGACGAGCTGGACGTGGCGCAGGCGCGGCAGCTGCTGGCCGCGGCGCGTGCGACGGCGCGCCAGGACGCGGACGCGGCGCTGGAGCTGCTGCGGCGGGCGCACGGGCTGTGGCGGGGGGTGCCGCTGGCCGACCTGACGGGGGTGGTGCCCATCGCCACCGCGGTCGAGGAGTACGCGCAGCTGCAGCGCGAGGTGAGCGACGCGCTGGTCGCCGCCGCGGTCGCCGCCGGGCAGGCCGACGGCGTGCTGGGTCTGGCCGCCGCCTGCTCGGCCGCTGACCCGCTGCGCGAGCCCGGCGTTCTGCTGCTCATGCGGGCGCTGGCGGCCACCGGGCAGGCGCCGCAGGCGCTGCGCGCCGGCCGGGAGTACCGGCACCGGCTCGTGGAGGAGACCGGTCTGGACCCCACGCCCGCGCTGGACGAGCTCGAGCGGGAGATCGCCGGCGGGCAGGCCGCCTGCTCGCCGGCCGGCCGGTCCGAGGCGCCGGCCGGGCCGGCCACTGCGCTGATCGGCCGCGAACGGCAGGTGGCGGCGCTGCGCCGGCTGCTGGCCGGCGAGCGGCTGGTCACCCTGGTGGGGCCCGGCGGCGTCGGCAAGACCCGGGTCGCCCTCGAGGTGGCCCGGCAGAACGGCGCGGCCACGGTGCTGCCGCTGGCGCCGCTCACCGACCCGGCCGCGCTGCCGCACGCGCTGGCGGCGGCCCTGAACCTGCAGGTCGTCCAGGGCGATGTGCTGTCGGCCTGCCTGGCGCTGCTGGGTGACCGTCCCGGCCTGCTGGTGATCGACAACTGCGAGCACCTGCTCGACGGCGTCCGGGACCTGGCCGACGTGATCCTGTCGTGCTGTCCGGGCCTGTCGGTGCTGGCCACCAGCCGCGAACCGCTCGGGCTGGCGGCCGAGTACGCCGAACGGCTGGCGCCGCTCGCGCTGCCCAGCCCCGGCGAGGATCCCGCGCGGGCCGCGTCGGTGGCGCTGTTCGTGGAGCGGGCCGGCCGGGTGCGTCCCGGGCCGCCGCCGGCGCCGGCCGAGCTGGGTACGGTCGCCGAGATCGTGTGCCGGCTCGACGGGATGCCGCTGGCCATCGAGCTGGCCGCCGGCCGGCTGTCCACCTTCTCCCTCACCGATCTGCGTGACCGCCTCGACCGCTCGCTCGACCTGCTGGGCGGCGGCAGGCCCAGCGCCGACTCCCGGCACCGGACGCTGCGGGCGACCATCGAATGGTCCTACCAGCTGCTCACGCCCGACGAGCGGCGGCTGTTCCGGCAGCTGTCGGTCTTCGCCGACGGCGTCGACCTCGAGACCGCCGAACGGCTGGCCGCCGAGCTCGGCCTGGACAGCGATCCGGGAAGCGTGCTGGCCCGCCTCGTCGACGCCTCCATGATCGAGGCCTGTTTCGGCGGCGGCACCCGGTACCGCATGCTGGAGACGCTGCGGGCCTTCGGGCTGGACCGGCTGGCGGCGGCCGGTGAGCAGGAGGCGGCCGCCGGGCGCATGCTGCGGTGGGCGGTCGAGCTGACCGCGTGGATCAGCGCCGCCATGACCACCGAGCGGGAGCCGAAGGCCGACGCCGTCCTGCGCCGCGAGATGGCGAACCTGCGGGCCGCCTGGCGGCTGGCCCGCAGCCGCGGGTCCGTGGACGAGGCCGCGGCGATGGTGGTGGCGCTGTTCGACGCGATCGCCTACCGCGATCTGCTGGAGATCCTGGACTGGGCCGAGGAACTGGCCGAGGAACTGGCCGGTGATCCGGCGCTGGCCGCGCACCCGCGTGCTGGGGCCGTGCTCGGCACGGCGGCCGAGGCGGCCTACCATCGCGGTGACTACCGCAGGGCCGACCGGCTGGCCCGCGCCGGGCTGGAGAAGGCGGCCCGCGGCACCGGGTCGTGGCACTGCCTGGTGGCGCTGTCGGCGGCCGACCTGGCCCGCGGCGCCTACGACGAGGTCGTCGAGCACGCGCTGGCCGCGGCGGTCCTGGCCGACCGGCAGCTGGAGAGCTTCGGGATCGCGGCGCTGGCCAGAGCGTACGCGGGTGACCTGGAGCAGGCGCGCAGGCTCAGCGAGCGGCAGCGGCACGGCGGCGCGGGATCGCCCACGATGGCCTCCTGGGGCGCCTACGTCACCGGGGAGATCGAGAGCAGGGCCGGCCACAGCGAGCCGGCCGAGTGGCACTACCTTCGCGCGATCGAGCTGGCCCGCGCCTCGGGCGCGACTTTCCTGGTCGGTGTCGCCACCGTCGGGCTGCTGTCGGTGCGCGCCGGCGCCGGCCGCGTCCACGAGGCGCTGGGCGGCTACCGCGAGGTCATCGCCTACTTCGCCCGCAACGGCAACTGGACGCACCTGTGGGTCACCCTGCGCAACCTCGCCGGGCTGCTGCGCTGGCTCGGCGACGACGAGCCGGCCGCGCTGATCGAGGCCGCGGCCGAGCAGGCTCCCGACGCTCCGGCGGGAATCGGCAGTCGCGGCGCCGAACCGCTGCCCGGCGCCCCCGCCGGAAGCCGTCCTTCCGGCGCCGTCCCCACCGGGGACGGCCCCACCGGCGGCCCCACCGCCGTCCCCACCGGCGGCCCCACCGGAGGCGGCCGTCGCGACGGCGACACGCATGCCTGGGCGGCCGGGGCGCCGCCGGTGCCCAACCGGGTCGCCGTTCTGGAGGTGGCGCGGCAGGCGATCGAGCGGAACCTCACCCGCTCATGAGACTCCGCTCGACGAACGCCTCGTCGCTCACCCACGCCGTGTAGAGATCGACGCCCAGGCCGGCGATGAGCCCGGCGGTCTGGCTCTCCTGCGCCGCCAGGGCGCGGACCTTGCGGGCCGCGGTCGCCGGGTCCAGCACGAGGTCGACGGCCAGCCGGTGGGCGGGCGTCATGATCGGTTGTCCCGGCGGGAAGACGCCCAGGCTCTGGTTCAGCGCGCTCCAGCGCGGTGCCCGCCGTTCGGAGAAGGTGGCGTACAGCAGCCGCGCCCCCGGCGGGGCGGCGCGGTCGAAGGCCGCGCTCGCCCAGGCCGAGACCGCCCGATGGTCGGGGTGGCCGGTGATGCCGTTCGGGCCGAAGGTCAGCACGGTGTCGGGGCCTACCTGTTCGATCAGCTCGCACAGCGGCGCGACCGCCTCCGGTTCGGGGACCGCCGCGCAGTGACCGTCGCGGTGGTCGAGCCCAGTGATGTTCGGCGACGCCGAGGATGCGCAGGCAGCGTGCCAGCTCGCCGGTGCGGGCGGCGGCCAGCCGGGGCGGCGGCCAGTCCACGTGGGCGGTGCCGCGCTCGCCGCGGGTGGCGGTCACGCACACCACGCGCGACCCGTTGTCGCGTGCCATCGCCATCAGCCCGCCGGACAGGTAGGCCTCGTCGTCTGGGTGCGCCCAGATCCCCAGGACGGTGCCCAGCCCGGCGACGACGGCCGCAGAAGAGTCGATCATGACGTGCCGGCCTTTCTGGTGTGGATCTTGTGGAGGGACAGCGCCGCGGCCAGGCACGCCACGGTCGGCAGCCACAGGCGGCCGGCGCCGGCCGTATCGACGAGGAGGCCGCCGAGCAGCGCGCCGGTGGCCGACCCGAGGTGGACCGCGCAGCTGTTGAGGGCCAGCGGCAACGGCGCGGGCCCGTCGCCCAGGCCGATCAGGCGGTGCTGCTGGGCGGGGACGAAAGCCCAGGCCGCGATCCCCCACCCGGCTGTGACGGCCAGCGCCCCGGCCGGTACGGCCGCGACGTGCGCGAGCGCCGCGAACATGACCGCCAGGGCGGTGAGCGCCGGCACGATGACCCGGCCGGCGCCGCTGCGGTCGGCCGCGCTGCCGCCCCACCACACCCCTGCCAGGCCGCCGATGCCGAACGCCGCGACGGCCGCCCCGAGCTGTCCGGGCGCGGCCGCCAGCAGCGACGGCAGGTAGGTGTACATGCCGAAGGAGGCGGTCATCACCAGGAAGGTCACGCCGAGCGCCCCGGCCACGGCCGGCGACCGCAGCGGGCGCAGCCGCTCGCGCACCGTCGCGCGTGCCGGCGGGGCGGACCCGGCCGGGGTCAGCAGCAGAGCGCCGACGGTGACCGCCGCGAGCACGGCGACCAGCCCGAACGCTGCCCGCCACGACAGCGCCGCGGCCAGCGTCACACCCAGCGGGGCGCCCGCCACCATCGCCGCCGACGTGCCGGCCAGGATCACCCCCAGTGCGCGCCCCCGGTGCGCGGCGGGGACGGCGGCCACGGCCGCCGCGCCGGCGGCAGGCACGTAGACCGACGCGGCGAGCGCGGCCGGCACCCTGACGGCCAGCAGCGCGGGGAAGGCCGGTGCCGCCGCCGCCAGCACGCTCAGCGTCCCGAACAGCGCCATCGAGCCGACCAGCACCCGCCGTGGGGGCCGCCCTCCCAGCAGGGCGCTGAGCAGCACCGCGCCGATCGCGTACGCCAGCGCGAACACCGTCACCGTCAACCCCGCGGTGCCGATCGTGACGTCGAGGTCGTGGGCGATCCCGGCGAGGAGGCCGGCCATGACGAACATGTCGGTTCCGATCGCGAACGTGCCGGCGGCGAGCGCCGCGACCGGGAGCCAGCGCTGCCGCCGCCGCCCGGGTGTGTGGGTCGTCCGGTCCAGGACCGTTGCCATCTCATCACCTCCGTGGTCCTGCTTGCGATGCTCGGAGCACGGCCTGGCACGGCACTACCGCGGCGCTGACACGGCGATAACACGGCCCTGATGCAGGCCCGCGGCGAGAGATGCCCGGCGCCGGCCGCTCACTGGTGCCGCGGCGCGGGGTCCTCGCCGGCCAGGAAGCGCGTGATCTGGGCCGCTCCGGTCCTGGCCAGCCAGGTGCGCAGGTCCATCAGGCCGGGGTGCAGCGCGCGGGTGAAGGCGACGTCGGCGCGGTAGCCGCGTTCGTTGAGCCAGGTGTAGGCGTAGGCGAACTCCTCGCCGATCTGCGCGATCACCCCGATCGGGATCTGGACGTACGGCAGCCGCCGCCCGACAGCCTCGGAGACGGCCGCGGCGAGCCGTACCGGGGTCAGCTCGTCCCCTGCCAGGTCCACCGCCCGGCCGATCCAGTCGTGCGGGTGGGCGAAGGCCATGGCGGCGAAGACGCCGACATCGTCGACGGCCATGATCTGCTGCGGCACGTCGGCCGCGAACGGGGCGGTCACGCTGCCGTCGCGCAGGTGGTAGCCGCCGGTGTAGTTCTCCATGAACGAGACCGGGCGCAGGAAGGTGGCGGGCAGGCCGAGGCGGGCGATGTGCTGTTCGACGCGCCACTTGCTCACCACGTTCTGGGGCAGCTTCTCGGTGTTGTGGCGGCCCGCTCCGGCGACCGAGGCGTACACCAGGTGCCGGACGCCGGCGGCCTGTGCCGCGTCGGCGACGTTGCGGCCCCAGCGGACCTCGTCCTCGGTGGAGAAACCGGCCGGGGTGCCCGGGGAGCCGACGGTGGGCTGCACGCCGAACAGGCCGTGCGCGCCGTCGGCCGCGGCGATGAGGGAGGCGACGTCGTCCATCTCGGCGCTCACGAGGTCGGCGCCCGCCGCCGCGAGCGCCCTGGCGCGGGCGCCTTCCGGGTCGCGGGTCACCGCGCGTACCCGCCAGCCGTCGGCCAGTAGGTGCGCCGTCACGGTACGGCCCTGCAGGCCGGTCGCCCCCACCACCACGATGGTGTTGTCCGCGGGGTTCACAGTGTTCACAGTGTTCACGATGTGGCTCCAGAAGATGGGCATGCTGAGCCGCCCCACTAAGTGGGGTGGCCCTCCGGTTATGGTCGGCTAGAATATGGAGGGCCACCCCGTTTCTGCAAGCCCCCAGGAGAACCGATGCCGTCCGAGCGGCCGATGCGCGCCGACGCGCGCCGTAACTACGACCGCCTGCTCGCCGCCGCCGCCGCGGTCGTCGCCGAACAGGGAGCCGAGGCGTCGCTGGAGGAGATCGCCCGGCGCGCGGGCGTCGGCTCGGCCACCCTGCACCGGCACTTCCCCTCCCGCCGGCGGCTGCTGGAGGCTGTCTTCCGCGACAAGGTCGAGACCCTGTGCTCCGCCGCCACCGACCTGGCCGGCGCCCCCGACCCCGAACAGGCGCTGGTCCGCTGGCTCGGCGCCGTGGCCGCGCACGCCGTGTCCAACCGGGGCCTGGCCGCCTCACTGATGGGCGGCTCCGACGACGGCGATCCCCTCGTGGGAGCCACCTGCCACACGATGATCGTCGAGGCCGGACAGGGCCTGCTGGCCAGGGCCCGGCAGGCGCGCGCCGTACGGTCCGACGTCTCGATCGTCGAGCTGCTCACCCTCGTCCACGCCATCTCCCTGGCCGCCGAGCAGCAACCCGACGGCGCGGCCCTGGCCGACCGGCTGCTCACCCTCGTTCTGGACGGCGTGCGCCCCCGGCCGGAAGGCCCGCCTCGCTGATGGCGCCGCCGGGAGGGTACCGGCTCCCCGGCGAGGCGTGACGCTCAACGGCCACCCGCCACGACGGACCGGAGAAGGATCTCGGCGGCCACCCGCCAAGCCGGCCCTGGAGAGGTGCGAGCCGCACGGGGTGGGCGACTTCACCGGCCGGGCCCGCGAGCTGGGGCCGCTGCGTGAGCCGGTGGGCAAGGCCGCACCCGACCGCGTGCGAGGGGTGCCGAAGGAGTTCGCCGTCGAACGCTCCCGGTCACCGCAAGGATCGTCGTGAACGCCTCAAGAGGGGCGGCTCAGCCGATGGCTCGCAGGGCCAGGTCGAGCAGGGCGCGGGCGTCGCCGGCCGGGCGCTGCTCGACCACGTGTTCCAGCCACAGCGCCGAGACGGTGGTGTAGAGCAGCCGCACGCGGGCGTCGGAGGCGGGCAGGCCGAGCGCGTCGGCGATGACGGCCACGCAGCCGTCGGTCCAGCGGCGGGCGATCTGTTGCAGGACGGGATCGCGTCCGGCGTGCACGTACAGCTCCCACAGCGCCAGCTGGCGCATGCGGTCGGCCGCGACGACCTCGTCGAGGACGGCTCGCGGCCCGTGGTCGGCCACCCATCGGCGGGTGGCGGCCAGCTCGACGTCGACGAGCCGGCCGAACGCCTCGGCCAGCAGCTGGTCGCGGGAGGCGAAGTAGTAGGTGGTGGCCGCCAGCGGGAGCTCGGCCCGCTGGGCGACGGCGCGATGGGTCACCGCGGCGAAACCGCCCTCGGTGAGCAGGTCGACGGCCGCCTCCAGCAGCGCGGCCCGGCGCTTTCGGGCGCGCGTCTGCTGCGGCCGGCCGGCCGCCTCAGGCATGTCCCGCTGCGCGGTCCGCGCAGGCCGTTCCGGCCGCTCGGGCCGCTGGGGCTCCTCGGGCCGCTGGGGTCGCTTGGGCTCCTCGGGCTGTTCCGGCTGCTCGGGCCGCTCGGCCGGTACGGCGGGCCCGGCCGCCCGCCCCGTCAATGGGCACCGGCCAGGTTGAGCACGACCACCCCGCCGATGATCAGCAGGATCCCCGCGACCTTGGCCAGGGTGAGACTCTCCCCCAGGAACGCGGCGCCGATGAGCGCGATGGCGGCGGTGCCCACACCGGACCAGACGGCATAGGCGGTTCCGACATCCATGTGCGCCTTCAGCACCTGGGCCAGCAGGACGAACGAGGCGACGTATCCGGCGACGACGACCAGGCTCCAGCCGAGATGGCTGAAACCGTTACTGAGTTTGAGCGCGGACGTCGCCACGACCTCTGTCGCGATCGCGCCGAAGAGCAGCAGCCAGGCCATGGGGGACCCTCCCGCAAAAACTGGTACGACCGTACCAGTTTAGCTGTGGCCTGCCACGACGCCTAGCCCCCGGATCCCGTCGCCCGGTCCGGGCGCGCAGGTCAGGGTGAGGGCGCCGGCGAGGACGGGGATCGTGACGGTACGCATGATGTCGCTTTCAGGGGGTTGGGCTCAGGCGGTCTTGACGGCGGACAGGTCGAAGTCGAGGGTGACCTTTTCCGAGATCATCACTCCGCCGGTCTCCAGGACGGCGTTGTAGGTGATGCTGAAGTCCTTGCGGTTGATCACGGTGCTGCCTTCGAAGCCGACCCGGGTCAGGCCCTGGGCGTCGACCGCGGTGCCGGTGTAGTCGAGGGGGATGGTGATCTGCCTGGTCACGCCGCGGATGGTCAGCCGGCCGGTGACCTCGAAGCTGTCGCCGCCGACGTGCTTGACCCCGGTGGACTCGAAGGTGATGGAAGGGTGGCCGGCGGCGTCCAGGAAGTCGCCGGTGCGCAGGTGGGCGTCACGCTGCTGGTTGCCGGTCTGGATCCCGGCCACGTCGAGGACCACGTGGACGCTGGAGGCGGCGGGGTCGCCGGCGTCGAGGAAGGCGGTCGCCTCCTTGACGGGGATGCTGCCGTGGACCTTGGTGACCATCGCGTGCCGGGCGACGAAGCCGAAGCGGCTGTGCGCGGGGTCGATGGTGTAGGTGCCGGTGGACGCGCTGGGATGCATGTCTCGCTCCAAGCCGATTAGTTCAGTGCTGGAAGATTCAGCAGGACGGTACATCGGCTTATTTCAGCGCGCAACTTTTGAGTACGATGGTTTTGTGACACGATGGCTCAACGACGACGAACAGCGCGCCTGGCGGGCGTTCGGGCTGGCCACCCGCCTGCTGACCGACCGCCTCGAGCGCGACCTGCATGCCGCGGCCGGCATGCCGCCCACCTACTACGAGCTCCTCGTCCTGCTCTCCGAGGCGCCCGAGCGGACCATGCGCATGAGCGAACTGGCGCACTGGACCAACTCCAAGCCGAGCCGCATCTCCCACGCGATCAACAAGCTCGAGGCGAAGGGGTGGGTGCGCAGGGAGCACTACGCCGACGACCGGCGCGGCTGGCTCACCGTCCTGACCGACGACGGCCTGGCGGCACTGCGGGCCGCGGCCCCCCGGCACGTGGCCAGCCTGCGCGAGCATCTGATCGATCTGCTCACCCCCGAGCAGCTCCGGCACCTGGGCGACATCAGCCAGGTCCTCCTCGACCATCTGACCGCCGACCCGGAGCCGGCCAAGGAAGCCGGAGCCGGCCATGGAGCGTGAGGCCGTGGCGCCGAACCTCGATCGCCGGCTACCGGGCGGGCCCCCGAGGTGCACGTCGGTGAGGAGGGCCCAGGACGTGCGGTGAGCTCAGCGCCCGGCGTCGCCGTGTGGCCAGCACTCCATGCCGGACGGTGCGATGCCAGCGGGGGGCCACAGCGTGGTGGCCTCAGGCCGGCAGCATGATGAGGCCGGCGACAAGCAGCCCGGTGACGACCAGGACCGCCACGAGCAGCGCCACCGTCCCGAACCGGCGCCGGATCAGTTTCGCGTTGTGTGCCATCGGTATTCCTTCCCTTCGAAGATGTCTGTCGTCTCGCCACGAACCGCTGTCGTGGCGCGCCCGGGCAGGCGTCACCGTTGAGGGCCGGGGCGGCCGTTCACTCCTCCTGTCCGCCGGTCAGTTCCCGCACGCGGCGCAGCAGCGCCGTCCTACGGGCATGGGCGCGCACGGCCAGCACCAGCGCCGCCGCGACGAACAGTCCCCCGACGGCCAACGCCAGGACCAGGCCGGCGCCACGCTGAACGGCGGCCGCCGCCAGCGCCGCCGTGGTCGCCAGCGAGGCGGCCAGGCCGATCCAGGCGGCGATCACCCGGTCGGTGGCGAACAGCGGCACCCGGCGCGTCAGCAGCCACCCGCCGTAACCCGTCCAGGCCAGGCAGAACACGGTGAACAGGGCGAAGGCCAGGTGGGTACGGCCGGGCAGCGGGCCCGGCTCGCTCCACCACAGCGCGGCCACGAACACCGCCCCGGCCAGCCCGGCCACCAGCGCGGTCACCGCCCGCAGACGCCTGCCCGGTGACAGCGACGGCTCCAGCCGTTCGATCATCTCCTGTGCCGACAGGCGCGGTCGCTCCTCGGTCACGGCCGGTATCCCTTCTCCTCCAGGCGGGCGCGTAGCAGGCGACGGGCGCGGTTGAGCCGGGACTTGACGGTGCCGACCGGGACCCGGCAGATCTGCGCGCAGTCCTCCACCGGCAGGTCCTCCAGGTAGAACAGCACGAGGACCTCCCGCTCCGGCACCGGCAGGCCCGACAGCAGGCTCACCAGCTCGGCCCGATCCACCACGGCCTCCACCGGGTCCTCGGCGACCGCGTCGCCGGCCGCGAGCGTCTCCTGTTCCCGGGCGTACTGGTCGCGCAGGCGGTCGGTCACCGACCGGCGGGCGATCGTGAACAGCCAGGGCGCGAACCGGGACGGCTCCCGCAGCCGGGGCAGCCCCCGGACCACGGCCAGCCAGATCTCCTGGGTCACGTCATCGGCCCGTTCGGCATCCAGCATGCGCCGCACGTAGGTCCACACCGGCATCCGCCAGCGGGCCACCAGTTCGGCCAGCGCCGCCCGCTCGCCCAGCTGCGCGCGCACCACCAGCAGCTCATCGGTCATCACGTCCTCCCGTCACCCCGAACAGTCGGGCGGCGCGCCGGTCAGGTTCACCACTTGCGCATCTTTCCGGCCATCGGGCAAGGGCGGCCGGGTCCGGGCTGCTCAGGCCGCGCGTCCTTACCGCCGCCGGGCCGGGTGCGCCGGGCGGCGTGAACCTGTCGCGGCCGTGACGGCAATCAACAGATGAGGACGCGGGACCGCCCACCGGCGCCACGCCGAGCCGTTCCGCGCGCCACGACTCGGAACCCGTTCCGCCCGTGACACGACGGGAACGGCCACACGATCACGTCGGCGGGGGCTCGGGTGAGCAGCCCCGGCCGGCCCTGCCGAAGGAGCCTCCCCATGACGGCGCCGGCCGTTGTCTTCGTGCTGCCAGGAAAACGGCACCTGCCGCTGCTGATCGCGCTGGTGCCCGCGCTCGCCCTGAGGGGGCTGGCGATGCTCGGATACCGGCCGGCGCTGTGGTTCTGGGCCGACTCCTTCACCTATCTGAAGGCGGCCGCCGCGCCCGAGCCGGGCGCGTTCCGGCCGCTGGGCTACCCGCTGTTCCTCGCCGCGCTCTCCCCCGGGCCCGGCCTGACGCTGGTCACCGCCGTCCAGCACCTGCTCGGGCTGGGTACGGCCGTGGCGGCCTACGCGCTGCTGCGGCGCCGGGGGCTGCCCGGGTGGGGCGCGACCGCGCTGGTGGCGCCGTTGATGTACGACGAGTTCCTGATCCTGCTGGAACACATGATCATGGCGGACTCCCTGTTCGTGGTGCTGACCACGGGCGGGATCCTGGTGCTGCTGCGGCGGCAGCTCACCCCGGCGGCCGCGGCGGCAGGGGGCGCCCTGCTGGCCCTGGCCACGCTCACCAGGACCATCGGGGCCGTGGTGCTCGTCCTGGCGGCCGGCCACCTGCTGTGGCACCGCCACAGGTGGCGGGTCTGGAGCCGTTTCGTGCTGGCGGGCGCGGTGCCGTTGCTGGCGTACGCGACCTGGATGGGCGCCACGAGCGGCACCTTCGGCCTGACCAGGGCCGACGGCCAGTTCCTGTGGGCCAGGACGACCACGTTCGCCGACTGCGCCGTGATCCGCCCCGAACCCCGCCTGGCCCCGCTGTGCCCCCGCATACCGGTGGCCGCCAGGCCGGCGCCGCCGTTCTGGCTGTGGGCTCCGTGGTCGCCGATCAGGGCGGTGCGCGCCGACCGGAACGCGCTCGCCGGCCGGTTCGCCAGGGCCGCCATCCTGGCCCAGCCGGGCGACTACCTGGCCGCCGCCGGCGCCGACCTGCGGTGGCTGTTGCGCTGGGAACGCACCACCGAACGGGACCCGTCCGTCAGGCGGACCAACCCGTACTGGTTCCCCTTCGAGGCGCGGCCCTTGCGGGAGTCGGTGCGGGCCGTCGCCGAGTCGTACGAGAAAGGCCCGGCCGCCACCAGGATCGCCGAGCCGTACGCGGGCTGGCTGCGCGCCTACCAGCGTTTCGGCTACCTGCCGTTCCCGCTGCTCGTGCTCGTCCTGGCCGCCGCGCTGGTCCTGGCGGTCGTACGGCGGCGCGGTGAGGCGCTGCTTCCCGGCCTGGCCGCCGTGGCGCTGGTCCTGCTACCGCCGTTCGCGGTCGGCTACGACGTTCGCTACGTGGTCCCGGCCATCCCGCTGACCTGCCTGGCCCTGGGCCTGGCCGTCACGCGCGGGCCGCGCGGGCAGGACGACGGCGGGGTGAGCCGGACACCGCGGGCCCGCCCGCGGGTCTCCTGCGCCGGTGGAGCGCGATCAGGGTGACCGTCTCGGGGCCGCCGGACCGGGGTGGCCGGGGTTCAGGCGTCGGCGCGTCGTCCGTCCTCGGTCCCGAAGCCGTCGAGCGACTCGCGCTCCTCCAGGGTGCGCAGTTCCTGGAACAGCGTGATGTGCAGGCCGCCCGGCGTGTCGAGCCTGGAGTTCAGCGACTGCCACGGCGTGACGGTGGGCGGCGCGACCTGCTCGGCGCCGGCCGCGACCAGCTCGTCGGTGGTGGCTCGGGCATCGTCGACCTCGAAGGCGACCCGGATCTTCGGCGCCACCTGACGACCCACCTCGACGTCGTCGATCATCTTCTTCTGCGCGGGATTGGCGATCTCCAGCGTGGCCTGGCCCGCATCGAGGATCGCCACGCGGGCGCCGTCGCCGCTGGAGAAGGCGGCCTGCTCGGGCAGGCCCAGAACGTCCCGGTAGAAGGCCAGGGCGGCCTCGTAGTCCTCGGCCTCGACGACCAGGCGCAGCTGGCGGACGGCGGGCGGCCTGCGGTTCCCTGCATCGTGGGGCGCGGTCATATGGGATCTCCTCGTCCGAGACGCTGATGTCGGGGTTCACGATAGAGGGGCGCCGGACGCGCGCTCTCGGCGGCACGGGCCGCCCCTGCGGAACGGCGATCGCCGACCCGGGGACGCCTCGTCCAGCCGGCGAAGGCCGCCGAGCCCGCCCGGCGCGGGACAGTGGTGTCGCCCTCGTGGCCGGCCTGAGGGCCCGGCGGCACAGTGGCGGCGCAGTGGCGGCGCAGTGGCGGCGCTGTCGCCGTTCTGCTTGAAACCGGTGTCGAATGCGTGTTCTATGGTGGCTGTGGCTTGGGACGCGCTTCCGCTCGTGGACGTCGTCGACGAGCGCCCCGCGATAGAGCGGCGTGCCGTCGTGCGCGACGGGTTCTACGAGACGCAGGCCCGCACGATGATCGAGAAGGTGCCCGTGACCTCGGCCGTCGCCGAGCGGTGGGCGGTCAGCCCCTACCGGGGGTGCGCCCACGCCTGCCGCGGCTGTGTGGCCAGGCGCGGCCACCGTTCGCTCGGCTGGGACACCGGGCGCGACTTCGACACCAGGATCGTGGTCAAGGCCAACGCCGGCTCGCGGTTGCGCGACGAGCTGGCCCGCTGGCCGGGCGAGCCGCTCGCGATCGGCGTGGCCGGCGACTGCTACCAGCAGGCCGAGGCCACCTACCGGCTGATGCCCGCGCTGGTCACGGCGCTGGCCGAGGCGGGCGTGCCGTTCACCGTCTACACCAAGAGCCCGCTGGTGCTGCGCGACGCCGGGCTCCTGGCGGCGGCGCGGGCACCGGTGGCGGTCTCGATCGCGTTCGTCGACGAGAAGATCCGCCGGGTGGTCGAGCCGGGCGCCCCGACCGCGCAGCGGCGCCTGGAGCTGGTGGCGGCCTTGTGCGAGGCGGGGGTCGACTGCCAGGTGCTGATGTCGCCGGTGCTGCCGCTGCTGAGCGACGCGGCCGACCAGCTGGCCGCCACCGTGCGGCGCATCGCGGCCGCGGGGGCCTCGGGGGTGCGGCCGGTGGTGCTGCGCCTGCCGTACGGCACGCGGCAGTGGTACCTGTCATGGCTGGAGCAGGCGCATCCCGGGCTGGTGGAGCGCTACGCGGAGCTGTACGACGCGGCGGGGCTGCCCGCGCCGGGCTACGAGGAGCGCATCACCGGGCAGATCGAGCAGCTGGCCCGCGCCTACGGCATGCGGTGCGGCGCCGCCCCTTCCCCCGCCCGCCGGACGCCTAGGGCCGACCAGCTCACCCTGGTCTGACGGGCGCCCGCCGGCGCCGTAAGGGGCCGATCCGCCGCCGGAAAACCGGTTGACCGCGCTTGTAGCGTGGCCGTCATGAGTTGGACTGACCAGTTCGTGAAGCAGGGTTTCGTCAAGGTGCAGGCGGCCTCGCCGCAGGTGGGTCTGGCCGCGCAGGAGCTGCTGTGGAAGCAGATCGGCCTGTCTCCCGACGACCCTTCGGGCTGGACGCAGCCCGTGGTGTGGGCCGCCGACATGACCGGTGTGGGGCCGTTCGGGGAGATCATCCGCTCTCCGGTGCTCGCGCAGGCGCTGGACGAGGTGTGCGGGCAGGGCGGCTGGCGGCCGAGCGGCGCCTGCGGCAACATCCCGATCCGGTTCCCGAACCTGCCGCCGGCCGATGACAGGGGCTGGCACATCGACCTCAACGTCATGCATGAGGACGGCAGCTGGGCCGTCAGCGGGCGCCCCGGCACGCTGCTGCTGCTCATCCTGTTCTCCGAGGTGGGGCCGGACGACGCGCCGACCAGGATCAGGGTGGGTTCCCAGCGCGACGCGGCCGCCGCCCTCGGCGACGGCACGTACGAGCATGTACCGGCCAGCCGGCTGGTGGAGGCCGCCAGCGCCGAGCGGCCCCTGGCGTACGCCACCGGGCTGCCCGGCGAGGTGTACGTGGTGCATCCGCTGACCGTGCACGCCGCCCAGGAGCACCTGGGCAGCCGGCCGCGGTTCATGGCGCAGACGCCGATCTTCCTGTCAGCGCCGCTGGACCCGTCGGCGGACACGCCGCTGGCGCGCGCCGTACGGGAGTGACGTGTCCCTCCGGGGTCGCCCTCGGAGGGAGGTCCGGGCGCCGCGTCCCCCGGCCGGGTGCCGACAGGGGACGCGGCGGCTGACGGCAGGGGACGGGGCGGCGGTGGGCCTGCCGGCGGACCGCTCGTAGGATTCCGGGATGAATATCCGTAAAGGTGGGCCGGGCGACGTGGCGGCGGTGGTCGCGATGTTCGACAGCGCGATCGAGTGGCTGGTCTCGCAGGGCCGGACGGGACAGTGGGGCAGCGAGCCGTTCTCGGCCAGCGCCAAGCGCGTGGAGATGGTGACCGGCTGGGCGGGCGGCGACGGGATGCGCATCGCCGAGATCGACGGCCTGCCGGCCGGGTGCATGACGCTCGGCGAGCCGGTCACCTACGTGGCGCCGGCGCCCGAGCCCGAGGTGTACGTGCAGGGCCTGGTCATCGACCAGCGTTTCCACGGCCGCGCGGTGGGCCGGACGCTCCTGGAACAGGCGATGGCCGAGGCCGCCGAGCAGGGTGTGGACCTGGTGCGGGTCGACTGCTACGCCGGCGATGACGGGCAGCTGGTGCGCTACTACGAGAGCTGCGGGTTCCGCCCCACCGAGCGGTTCACGGTCGGCGAGTGGCCCGGCCAGGTGCTCGAGCGGAGGGTCTCGGCCGCCTGAGAGGTGCCCGCCGGGCGCCCGGCGGGCACCCTGCCGCGGGGCGGCTCCAGCCGTACGGTCCGCAGGACACCGTGGGCGCGGATGCGTGATCCGACTGCGGCAATCAGCCGGACGCGGATGTTCTTGTGCAGGAGTATGGGGCGATGGATCCTGTTCGGAATGGCGACCCCCGGCAGATAGGGCCGTACCGGCTGATCGGGCATCTGGGCAGCGGCGGGATGGGCCGGGTCTTCCTGGCCCGCTCCCGCGGCGGCCGGGCGGTCGCGGTGAAGGTGGTGCACGCCGAACTGGCCGGCGATGCGGAGTTCCGGCGCCGGTTCGCCGAGGAGGTCACGGCCGCCCGCCGGGTCGGCGGCTTCTACACCGCCGAGGTGGTCGACGCCGACCCTGAGGCCGACCCGCCCTGGCTGGCCACCGCCTACATACCCGGCCCCTCCCTGTCCGAGGCCGTCGCGGCGCACGGGCCGCTGCCGGCCGCGGCAGTCCGCGTGCTGGGGGCGGGCCTGGCCGAGGGACTGGCCGCGATCCACTCAAGCGGCCTGGTCCACCGCGACCTCACCCACCGCAACGTGATCCTCGCCGACGACGGGCCGCGCGTCATCGACTTCGGCATCGCCAAGGCCCTCGACACCGTGCACGCCTCCACCCGCGTCATCGGCACCCCCGGATTCATGTCTCCCGAACAAGCCAGGGCCGGCCAGATCGGCCCGGCGAGCGATGTGTTCTCCCTCGGCTGCGTGCTCGCCTACGCCGCCACCGGCACCGGACCGTTCGGCGGCGGCATGGCCGACCTGGTCGTCTACCGGATCGTCCACGAACCGCCCGACCTCGACGGCGTCTCCGCCGACATCAGGGCCCTGCTGCGTTCCTGCCTGGCCAAACTTCCGGCCGACCGGCCCACGCTGGACGACATCCTCGACCAGTTGGAGGCGCCCGCGGCCGACGCCACCGCCGCCACCCGCTGGCTCCCACCGGACGTCACCGCCATGATCACCGAACGCGGCACGATGATCCGCACCCCGACCCGGCCCAGCGCCCCCGAACCGCCACACGAGCTCGTACCGCGACAAGACCCCGTACCGCCGCACGAGCCCGTACCGACAGAAGGCACCGGGATCGGCGGAACGGTGCCCGGCGATCGAGCGGGCCGCGTCGCCGTCGGGGCGGACCCGCGACGCCCCGCTCCTGAGGTGCGGCCGGCGGACAGCCGCTCAGGCGCGACGCCCGCTCCTCATCCTTGGCAGCCCGCGGACCGTCCGGCGGCCGGGCCCGGTGGCGGCACCGCGACCGCCGCGACAACCCTGGCACTGCTGTGCCTTCCCGGGCTTCTGGTTCTGATCCTCAAGGCCGCCCAGATGTTCCTGCGCTTCGCCGACGAGCCGTTCGGGTTGCTGATGGCGGCGAATCTGGCGGTGGCTGTGGCGGAGGGGGTCGTGCTCGTCATGGGCGCTCTGCTGCTGTCCCAGCGCAGGGTGGCAGGGCGCCGGATGATCGCGACGGCCGGCGGTGTGGCGGCTGTGCACAGCATGAGCGCCGGCGTGCAGTTCTTTCTGACGGGCGGGGAACTGACGACGGACACGCCCGTCTCCGTGATCGTGCCGCTCTTCGTGGCCGCCCCGGTGACGGGCTTGTTCGCGGTTGCCGCCGTGCTCATGGCCATGCTTCCGGCCACCGGCCGATGGTGCCTTCGCCGGGACTAGATGTTCTGTCCCGTGAGGTTGGTGACGCGGCCGGCGGGCGTCAGCGCGGCGCGTGCGGCCGTCATGAGGTGAAGCCTGTGGTGTCGAAACGGGCGAGTACTTTCCTTCCGTCTGTGACCCAGACCGTGATCGCGTCATAACCGGAGAGGAAGGCGAGTTCGTCGTCGCCGTCACCGTCGTAGTCACCTGCCGTCGCGGCCTGGGCACCACCCGTCGCGACGACTCCTCCCGCGTTCCGCAAGCCGCCGGAACCGCCCACGAAGAGCCAGGTCGGCGAGGCATCCTGGGCCATCCCGCCGAAAGCGAGGTCATCGCGGCCATCCCCATCGACATCGCCGGACACCGCCGGGCCGTGGGTGCCCCTGAACACCTGGCGCCGGCCGTTCCCGTAATAGACCGTCAGAACCTTGTCGACCGAGGGCGCTTCCGTCTCGTAGGGAGGCTCGTTGTTGCGGCTACCGTCGTCGCCGATCACGACGTCTCTGGCGCCGTCACCATCGAAGTCGCCGAACGCGGTCGCCATGCCTTTGTTGAGTCTGCGGCCTTTCTCGGACAGGCCGTCCCGGCCGGCGGTGAGGAGCCAGCCGGCGGTCTGCTCGCCGTCGTCGGCCTCGTGCACGACCAGCCCGGTGGCACGCCGCCCGGCGATCTTGTCCGCAGTCATGGTCCCTGATCCCATGCCGCCGGTCGGTGACGGCTGGATGGTGCGGCGTGCGGGAACGGCGTCCCGGCTGAACGGCCCGTACAACACGGCCAGGCTGCCATCCTCCCCGGTGCCGTCATCCCGACCAGGTATCGCCACGTCAGCGGCGCCATCTCCGTTGAAGTCACCGGCGACGGCCCCATTGACCGCCCCATGTCTCATCGCGGGCGGGTGGATGGGGGTGGGCGGCGTCCCGACGTCGATGCCGTGAGGTCCGCCCCAGAAGACATGCAGACGGTCCTGCTCTTCGTGGCCGGGCAGGCTGCCGTGGCGCAGAACGTCGCCGAACCCGTCATCGTCAAGGTCGGCCCTGAGCACCGGGTCGCTCAGCAGCGGGACGAAGGTGTCGGATGAGATGACCGCCCGTGTCGCGGGATCAAGCCCTTGGGGCGAGCCGTAGACAATGGCGAGATATCGCCGATCGTGGTCGTTGAACTCGAACGCCAGGTCCGCGCGTCCGTCACCGTTGACGTCATCGGCGCGCTCGCTGCCCGTGCCCGAAGGTATCGGGGACACCTTCGGCGGCATGTTCGTCGCGGTTGCGGAGGTTCGCGGCGCGGCCTGATGTTGATGACGTGGTGCGGTTCCGCATCCCGCGATCGTCAAGGCCAGCAGGAGCAAGATCGTCGCCCTGTGTGGCATGGAGGCAGAGCCTAGTGCAGGCCGTCATGCTCTGCTCGCCGTACCAGGAGGCCGGATCCCGCCTGCCGGCGGCATGAGCGACCCCTGTTCCCGACGTCCCGCCACGAGGCCGGGCCCGCTCCGTCACAAGGGGTGTGCGGCGGGCCGTTCCTCGACCATGATGTGATCACTGCATCTGGCGACAGGAGGCGGCTGTGCGACTCGGATTGAGCATCGGCACCCTCGGCCCCGCGGCGGCCGACCCGCGAACGCAGCTCGCACTGGTACGGGAGGCCGAACGGCTCGGCTACGACTCCGCATGGGCCGCCGAGGGCTACGGCGCCGACCCCGCCACCACCCTGGCGTGGCTGGCGGCCGGCACCGAGCGCATCGCGCTGGGCAGCGGGGTGATCCAGATGTCCAGCCGTACGGCGGTCGCCACCGCCATGGCCGCGGCCACGATCGACAGGGTCTCGGGCGGCCGGTTCCTGCTGGGCCTGGGCGCCTCCGGGCCGCAGGTGGCCGAAGGCTGGCACGGCCAGCGCTACGAGCGGCCGCTGGCCCACTTACGCGACTACGTGACGGTCGTGCGGACCGCGCTCGACCAGCGGCCCGTCGAGCACGAGGGCCCGGCCATCGTGCTGCCGCTGCCCGGCGGCCGCGGCAAGGCGCTGACGATGACGACCGGCCCGCTCCGGCAGCCGCTGCCGATCCACCTGGCGGCCATGGGGCCCAAGGCCGTCGAGCTCGCGGGGGAGATCGCCGACGGCTGGCTGCCCATCCACTTCCCGCCCGAGCACCTCGCCGAGACGCTCGACCGCCTGCGGGCGGGGGCGGCGCGCGCCGGCCGCGACGCCGCGGGGATCGAGGTGTCGCCGATGGTCATGGCGATGGTGGACGACGATCCCGACTACGCCCGCGACATGGTGCGGCCTATGGTGGCGCTGTACCTGGGCGGCATGGGCACCAAGGGCGTCAACTTCTACAACCGGCTGGCCCACCGGCTCGGCTTCGGCGCGGCCGCCTCCCGGGTGCAGGACGCCTATCTCGACGGTGACATGGGTGAGGCCGTGGAGGAACTGCCCGACGACCTGATCGACGCGCTGACCCTGTGCGGCACGCCGGATCGGGTCCGGCGGCTGCTGGCCGACTACCGCAAGGCGGGTGCGACCCGGCTCATCGTCGGGCTCAACGTGCCCACCACGGACGACCGCCTCGAGCAACTGGCCTGGCTGGCCGAACTCAACGACTGAGCTTGCCTGCCGCCTGGTGTCGCGGGAATCGGGAATGCGGAGGGTGACGAATTCCGGCGACTGGCGGCTCCTTGGACCACTCGGTGGGCATGACCGCCGATTCGGTGACCGGACCAAAGAAGGCGCCGGAAAGATGATATCCGGCGCCTTTTCATTCCTTTTCCAGGAGTTTCCGGGGATTTCTGCGAATTTTAGGAATTTCATTAATTGTTCTTGTTGCTGCCTCCGCCGCCGGGATTGGTGCCGCCGGAGTTGCCAATACCGGGGTCGTCGATACCGGACGCGCTGACGTGCGTCGCGGCCGCGGCGCCGGCGCCGAAGATCTCGGCCGACAAGGTCACGGGCGCCATGAGAGCGACCGCCGCCGCGGTTCCAGCTGCCAGAACGTTCCTCAGCTTGATCATCGAGCTCAGCTCCAGTCGGATCGGATGCGTCCCGGGCGATGCCCGGCTGGCGAAGCGCCGAATCGGTACGGCGAACGGCACCGACACGACGTCTGAATTCACGCTAAGGGCGGTTTCGCCGAGCATGGTAGGAGTGTCGCTCCCAGGGAGCGGTGCTCACCGTTTGCGCAGCGTCATGGGTGCGCGGCGGTCGGCGCATACGGCGACGATCGCCGCCGTGTCCCGACGCCCGGCCTCCCGCCGGAATCGGTAAAAGTTAAATCACCGTAAATCCGGAATACGGCATCCGGCCGCCTGGTTTCTGCCGTTGTATGCACCCGAATATCTGGTGATGAGATGGACAGTCACAACCTTCTGGGGGAGTTCCTTCGCGCCCGACGCGAGGCGACCACACCGGCCCAGGTAGGACTGCTGGACTCAGGTCCTCGCCGGACCCCGGGACTGCGCCGGGAGGAGGTGGCCATGTTGGCCGGGGTCAGCACCGACTACTACGTCCGTTTGGAACAGGGACGCGAGCGCCACCCGTCCGACCAGGTGATCGACGCCCTGAGCGCGGCGCTCGACCTCGCGCCCGAGGCCGTGACGCACCTGCACGAGCTCGCCCATCCCAGGCCGCGACGGCACAGAAGGCCCGGCGACACCGGACGGGCCGGCCCGGAGCTGCTGCGGCTGATACGGAGCTGGCCGTACACCCCGGCCCTGGTGGTCAACCGCCGGATGGACGTGCTGGCCGCCAACCCGCTGGCCGCCGCCCTCTTCGAGGGCCAGGAACACGCGGACAACCTCCTGCGGATGGTCTTCCTGAACCCGGCCGCGCGCGACTTCCACGCCGACCGGGACCGGGGCGCCCGCGTCATGGTCGCCCAGCTGCGCGCCGACGCGGGAGCCGACCTCGACGACCCGCACCTGAGCGATCTGGTCCGTGAGCTGTCTCGCGGCAGCCCCGACTTCCGCCGGCTGTGGGCGCGCCAGGACCTGTCCCCGATACGGCACGGCATGACGCTCGTCTGCCGTCACGACGTCGGCGACCTGGTCCTCGCCTGTGAGTCGTTCACCGTCGACAGCGCTCCGGGCCAGCGGCTGATCACGCTGCAGGCCGAGCCCGGCAGCCCCTCGGAGTACGCCCTGACCGTGCTCGGCAGCCTTCACTTCCTGACGGCCGACGAGGAGGACACCGGTTGCGCGCTGTGGGAGGCCCGGCGCTGAGTCCGGCGTCATGCGCGCGGTGACGACGTCGGGCTCACCGTGCCCGCCACGGACGATCGCCCGGCGTCATGCGCGGTGCCGATGGCGGTGCCGGTGCCGCCGCCGTCCCGGCGGGCTCGGCGGTCTCTCGGCGCCGGGACGTCCGAGGACGTCTCAGGCGGCCACCGGGGCCTCGGGCACCGTGCGCATCTTCGGGATCGGCGACAGCGCCAGCACCGCCATCGGCACCAGCGCCCCGATCAGCGCCGCCACCAGCACCACCGGACGCATCCCCACCGCCTGGCCGAGCAGGCCCGCCACCAGGGCGCCCACCGGCGCCGGCACCAACCCCATGGCCCAGATCGTGGCGATCACCCTGCCGGTCAGCTCCCTGGGCGTCGCCGTCTGCAGCACGGTGATGTTGTTGACCATGAACACCTGAGCGCACAACCCCACCAGCAGCTGCGCGAACGCCAGCATGCCCACCGCCAGCCACAGCGGCCCGCCCGCCAGCGGCACCAGGATGAGCGCGCTGTTGCCGACGACCGTGGACCACAGCATGGTCGGCCCGGGACCGATGCCCTTCATCAGCCGCACCGACAGCCACGCGCCGATGATCGCCCCGATGCCGCCGACCGCCAGCACCCCGCCGACCCAGGCGGCGGGCACGCCGACACTGTCGACGACGTAGGGGAAGTACAGCGTCTGCAGGATGCCGATGTCGAAGAAGGAGTAGACGGCGGTGGCGATGGCCAGCGGCCGTACCTGGGGTTGGGCCATCACCCAGCTGAACCCGGCCCGGACGGCGCCGATCAGGGTGCCGCCGCCGTCGGCCGCGGGCGGCTCCTCCTTCTTCCTGATCGACAGCAGGCACAGGGCCGAGGCGAGGTAGCTGGCCACGTCGATGAGGATGACCAGCGGTGCCGAGCGGGCGGCCACCAGCACGCCCGCCAGGCTGGGGCCGATGGCCTTCGACAGCGAGTCGCTGAGCTGCAGGCGGCTGTTGCCCTCGCCGAGCTGCTCGGCGGGGACGAGAACCGGCAGGTAGGAGCGGTAGGCGACCTCGAACAGCACGCCGAAGACGCCGATGACGAGCACCACGACGTACAGCCACCACAGCGTCAGCAGGTCCATCACGAACAGCAGCGGCACGGTCCCGAGCATCACGGCGCGCAGGGCGTCGCTCCAGATGAGCACCGGACGGCGGCGCATCCGGTCGACCCACACCCCGGCCACGAAGAAGAGCACCATCGGCAGCCTGGCCAGGGCGCCGAGCACGCCCATCTCCGCCACCGAGGCGTCGAGCAGGAGATAGGCCACGATGGGCATCGCCAGCACGGTCACCTGGGTGCCGATCAGCGACAGGCTCTCTCCCGTCCACAGTCCGACCGGCTCGACCTGCCGGCCGACCGGCCACGGCCGCCGGTGCGCGGCCACCAGGGCCGGCGCCTGCTGTTCGAGCTGGACCATAGCCGGCGTACTGGACGGGCAGCTCGGGCAGCCGGGGCGGGCGGCCCTGCGCGAGGGCCGCGTCGATCTCCAGCAGCTCGGCGACGAAGACGGCGGCGGAGGTGGCGTCGAAGACGGCGTGGTGGACGACGAACACCAGCCGCTCGCCGCCGCCGGGCAGCCGGACCAGGCGGGCCCGCCACAGCGGCGCCTGATCCAGCTCGAACGGCAGGCGGGCGTCGGCGCGGGCCAGCGCGTCGAACTCGCGCTCGGCCCGCTCCGGGGGCAGGCCGAGCAGGTCGGTGCGGGCGAGGGCGACCGGCAGCTCGGCCCTGACAACATGGACGAGGGAGCCGTCCTCGACGGCCAGTGCCGTGCGCAGCGTCTCGTGAGGCCTGACCACCTCCGCCATGGCCCTGGTCAGCCGGTCGTGGCCGGTGCCCTCGGGCAGGCCGACCACGATGTTGACGTGGTGCGCGGGCAGGCCGGGGTCGAATCTGGACAGGAACCACAGGCGTTCCTGGGGCGTAGGAGGCGGGGAAGACGTACGAGCCGCTCACCGGTCCTTCCTCCTACCCCTCCATGGCCTCACGCAGGCTGCGCGGGCGCATGTCGGTCCAGACCTGTTCGATGTGGTCCAGGCACTGCTGCTTGTCACCGGCGAAGCCCGCCTCCTGCCAGCCGTCCGGCAGCGGCCGGTCGGCGAACCAGAGGGAGTACTGCTCCTCGTCGTTGACCACGACTTTGTACTGGCCGTCGCGCATGTCACGCCCTTTCGTGCCGGGGCAGCCTGGTCAGGGCCACCTGCTTGTCCGGTTGCCGGCCGCGCATTTCCTCCACCAGCGCGGCCATGCCCGCCACCGTCGGGACCTGGAAGAGGCTGCGCATGGGCAGCCTGACGCCGAGCTTCTTCCTGATGAGGGCGATCAGTTGGACGGCGACGAGTGAGTTGCCGCCGAACTCGAAGAAGTCCTGCTCGACGCTGACCTGCTTGGCGCCGAGCACCTCGCCCCACAGTCCGGCCAGCGTGCTCTCGAGCTCGTTGCGCGGCGCGACGTGGTCGGTGTCCAGGGCCGTGGCGGCCTCCCCTGCCGCGGCCGCGTCCAGCTCCTCGGCGACGGTGTCCTGGGTCAGGTCGCGGACGCCCGCGACGAACTCTTCCAGCGGGGTGGCGTTGACCACGACCTGGGTGCCCAGGCCGACCGACAGCAGCCGGCGGAAGGCGTCGGCGCCGGCGGCCGGCGAGATGCCGGACTTGGCGCCGTCGAGGTCCATGGCCATGCCGGCGGCGGCCGACTCCTCGTTCACGGCCTGGTCCTCGACGCTCTCCTTGGCGCCGTCGTCGACGGACTGGGTGACGGCCGCCGTGTCGATCCTGCGCAGCACGAAGTCGGAGATCGTCAGGACCTTGCCGCCGTCGTCGTCGTAGAGGGTGTAGTCGGCGGCGACGATCTCGCCCCCGCCGCCGTCGCGGCGGACGGCGTGGCTCCACACCCGCGGCGGGATCGGGGCGTGCACCACGAGCCTGCCGTAGCCGAGCGGCAAGTATGGGTGCTCGTCCGAGGGGTCGAGGAAGGCGGTGGACTCGTCGAGCAGCGCCGGGTGGATGGTGAACGTCCCGGTCTCGGCCGCGACCTGCGGGCCCGCCTCCAGCCGGGCCAGCGCCTCGTTCTGCCCGAGGTGGATCGAGCGCAGGCTGGTCCAGTGCGGGCCGAACGACAGCAGGCCGGAGGCGGAGGTGAAGATGCTGGAGACGTCGTCGGTGCCGGCCAGGGAGCAGCGGGCGCGTACGTCGGCCAGGTCGTCGGTGTGCTCCTGGTCGGTGCGGACCCAGGCCGCCGCGCCCCTGGCGTGCTGGTGGGAGCGGCCGCCGACGACGCTGACGACCTCGAACTCCATGCCGTCGCCGCTGGGGGTCAGCAGCACGCGCAGCTCGGCGCTGCCGCCGTCGGCCACCGGCAGCGGCGCGACGAAGGCCACGTCGCGCAGTTCCATCCGGTAGCCGGGGCCGGGGCTGGGCACGCTGTCGCGGAAGGCTGCGGCGGCGCTCTCCAGGTAGGCGGTGCCCGGTATCACGGGCACCGCGCCGATGCGGTGGTCGGCCAGGATCCAGTGGGTCTCGGGCGCGACCGTCCCGCTGTACCAGGGGGTGCGGCCCGGGGTCTCGTGCCGGTGGGTGAGCACGGGGTGGGCGACCGAGGAGACCCGGTCGCCGCGCTGCAGCGCGCGGAAGGCCACGGGCGCGGCGACCTCGGCCGCCATCCCGACCTCCAGCCAGGCGCCCCAGTTGACCGACAGCACCCGGCCTGGCCAGGTGTGGGCGTAGGCGTCCATGAAGGAGTTGGCGCCGCAGTAGTCGACCTGGCCGAAGCCGCCGGCGACGGCGGTCACCGACGAGCACAGCAGCACGAAGTCGAGGTCGAGGTCGCCGAACGCCTCGCGGAGGGCGATCGTGCCCGCCAGCTTGGGCGCCATGACGAGGTCGGCCGCCGCGCGCTCCTTGACCTCGGCCATGCCGCCGCCGGGCAGGCCCGCGGCGTGGATGAGGCCGTCGACGCGGCCGAACCTGTCGACGGCGGCCGCCCTGACCCGCCGGAGCGCGTCGGGGTCGGTGACGTCGGCGGCCAGGACGAGCACCTCGGCTCCCGCTGCCTCCATCCTGCGGACGGCACGGACGGCGCGGCCCGTGCGGTCATCGGCCGGTTCGAGGGCGTCCCACTGCTCGCGCGGGGGCAGTCCCGACCTGCCGAGCAGGACGAGCCTGGCACGCAGGCGGGCGGCCAGGTCCTCGGCCAGGGTCAGGCCGATGCCGCCGAGGCCGCCGGTGATGACGTAGACGCCCTGCTCGCGCAGGTTCGCCGGCTCGTCCGTGGCGGTCAGCGGCACCTGCTGGTAGCCGCGCACCCAGCGGCGGCCGGCCCGCAGGGCCACGGGGGACGGCGGCACGCCCTCCTCCGGCTCCTCGGGCGTGGCGGCCAGCTCGGTCAGCAGGGCGGCCAGGTCGCCGGTCGGCGACTCCAGGTCGATGTGGCGCACCGACAGCCAGCGGGCCTCGAGCGGGACGACCTTGGCGATGCCGGCCACCGTGGCGTGCTCGGGTCTGGTCAGGTCGGGGCCGGTGACGCCCTGGGTCGCGGCGGTGACGACGTCGAGGTGGACGTCGTGCTCGCGTTCGGCCTGGGCCAGGGCCTGAACGAGGCCGAGCAGGCTGTGGAAGCCCACGTCCTGGGCGTCGAGGGTGTCCTGGACGCCGGTGGCCGGCGCGCCGTCGAGGGCCCAGGCGTGGATGACCCGCGCCGGTACGCCGACGTCGGCCAGCAGCGTCTCGTAGTCTTCGCGGTGGCCCGGCCTGAGGGAGACGGTGCCGTCGGCGGCCACGCCGTAGGCCTGGCCGGGGACGACCGGCACGACGTCGGCGCCTGCCGTCCGCAGCGCCGCCACCAGCGGCGCGGCGGCCTCGCCGGCGAACACGACCTGGCGGCCGGTCCAGGTGGCCGGGCTCGCGGTGACGGCCAGGGGGGTCTGCCGCCAGGTGGGGACGGAGTACCACTCCTCCGGTGGGAGCGCGCCCGCCCGCGGCGGCAGCGGGTAGATCAGCTGGGAGTCGATGGGCGTCTGGACCCAGTGGTGGGTGCGCTCGTAGGGGTAGGCGGGCAGCGGGACCCGGCGGGCCGGGTCGCCGAAGGCGTCGGCGTCGAGGGGGACGCCGCAGGTCCACAGCTCCCCCGCCGCGGCGTAGAGCACCTCGAGGTCCTGCTTGGGGTCGGCGGGGCCGGGCAGGCTGGCCAGCGGCGCCGGCCCGGTGCGCGGCAGCTGGGTGCGGGCCAGGCCGACGAGCTGGCGGCCGGGGCCGCATTCCAGCAGGCGCCATTCCCCTTCGGCGGCCAGGGTCGCCACGCAGTCGCCGAACCTGACGGCCTCGCGCAGGTGGCGGGTCCAGTAGGCGGGGTCGACGGCGTCCTGCGCGGTGATCCAGGTGCCGGTGACGTTGGACAGGAACGGCATGCTCGGCGCGTGCCGTTCGGCCTGGGCGACGATGTCGTGGAAGTCGCCGAGGACGGGGTCCATCATCGGGGAGTGGAAGGCGTGCGAGGTGCGCAGCCGGGTGTGCCCGACGCCGGCCTCCTCCAGGCGTGCGGCGAACTCCTCGACGAGGCTGGTCGGCCCGGCCACGACGCAGGTGCCGGGGCCGTTGACGGTGGCGATCGACAGCCCGTCGGGCAGCTGCCGGCGCACCTCGTCCTCGTCCAGGCGAACGGCGAGCATCGAGCCCTCCGGCATGCTCTGCATGAGCCTGCCCCTGGCGGCCACCAGGCGCAGCGCGTCAGGCAGGTCGAAGACGCCTGCGCAGGTGGCGGCGACGTACTCGCCGATGCTGTGGCCGATCATGGCGGCCGGCTCCACGCCCCACGAGCGCCACAGCTGTGCCAGCGCCCATTCGAGGGTGAACAGCGCGGGCTGGGTGAGCGCGGTGCGGCGCAGCTGCTCCTCGGCCTGCTCGCGCTCGTCGTCGGCGGGGAACATCAGGGTCCTGATGTCGCGGCCGAGGTCCTCGTGCAGGAGCTCGGCGCACTCGTCGACGGCCGCGGCGAAGACCGGCTCGGTGCGGTACAGCTGGGCGCCCATGCCGGCGTACTGCGCGCCCTGCCCGGAGAACAGCCAGGCCACGCGCGGCTTGCCCGCCTTGCCCTTGACCAGGCGGCGCGCGTCACGCAGCGCGGCGACGGCGTCGGCGGCGTCGGCCGCGACGACGGCGGCGCGGTGGGTCATCTCGCGCCGGCCCTTGCGCAGGGTGAAGGCCACGTCGGCCAGGTCGATCTCGGCGCCGTCGAGCCGGTCGGCCAGCCGGCGCACGGCGGCCTCCAGCGCGGTGGGCGTGCGGGCCGACAGCTGCAGCAGGTGGGCGGGGCGAGGCTGGGTGGTGGGCACGGCGGCGGGCGGCGCCTGCTCCATGACGATGTGGGCGTTGGTGCCGCCGATGCCGAAGGAGCTGACGCCCGCGCGGCGGGGGAAGCCGTCGGTCTCCCACTTGGCCAGCTGCGAGGCGACGTAGAAGGGGTTGGTGCCGAAGTCGATGCGCGGGTTGGGCTTCTCGAAGTGAAGGTTCGGCGGGATCATGCCGTTCTCGACGGCCAGCACGGCCTTGATGAAGCCGGCGATGCCCGCGGCCGGGCCGAGGTGGCCGATGTTGGTCTTCACCGAGCCGATGCCGCACCAGCCGGCCTCGTCGGTGTCCCGGCTGAAGACGCTCGACAGGGCGGCCACCTCGATCGGGTCGCCGAGGGCGGTGCCGGTGCCGTGGGCCTCGACGTAGGTGACGGTGCGCGGGTCGACCTGGGCGACGCCCAGCGCCAGCGAGACGGCGGCGGCCTGGCCCTCGGCGCTGGGGGCCGAGAAGCCGACTTTGGTGGCGCCGTCGTTGTTGATGGCGTTGCCGACGACGACGGCGCGGATGTGGTCGCCGTCGGCGATGGCGTCCGACAGGCGCTTGAGGACGGCGACGCCACCGCCGCCGCCCCAGATGGTGCCTTGCGCGGCGGCGTCGAAGGTGCGGCAGTGCCCGTCGCCGGCGTAGATGCCGTCCTGGTGGTACTGGTAGCCCCACTCGGCGGGCAGTTCCAGGGAGACGCCGCCGGTCAGCGCCATGTCGCACTCGCCGGCGCGCAACGCCTCGCAGGCGACGTGGACGGCCACCAGTGAGGAGGAGCAGGCGGTGTGCATCGTGACGCTGGGCCCGCGCAGGTCGAGCTTGTAGGAGACGAGCGTCGCCAGGTAGTCGGGGTGGTTCCCGGTGAAGACGGCGAGGTTGCCGACGGAGGCGAACACCTTGCGGTTGGGGCGGATGTACAGCCATTGGTATTCGTCCGACCCGATGGTCCCGTAGACCCCTACCTCCCCGTGGTAGCGGGACGGGTCGTAGCCGGCGTCCTCCAGAGCGGTGTTGGACAGCTCGAGGAACATCCGCTGCTGCGGGTCACGCAGCTCGGCCTCCCTGGGAGACATCCCGAACAAGGCCGCGTCGAGCCCGCCGTAGTCCTCGGCCACCGAGGCCGCCCGCACGAAGGTCGGATCGTCGAGCATGTAGTCGGGGACGCCGAGCGCCTCCTGCTCCTCGCGCGTGTAGAACTTGACGGACTCCACCCCGTCGACCAGGTTGCGCCAGAACGCGGGCACGTCCGCGGCGCCTGGCACTCGGCAGGCCAGGCCGATGACCGCGATGGGCTCGACGGCCTGCTCGGGTACGTGGTTCGCCGGACCGGTCATTCCTTGTTCTCCTGTCTGGCCTGGTAGGGCCTGCGAGATGACGGTCGTGCCTGGCGCGCCGCGATGCGTCGGGCGGCGCGCTCCGGTCCGGCCGTGCGGCGCTCGCCGTCGAGGTGGGCGGCCAGCGCGCGGACGGTCGGGAAGCGGAAGAGGTCGACGATCGGCACGTCCCTGCCGAGCGCGGCGGCGAGACGGGCCTGGACCTGTGCGGTGGCGAGCGAGTGCCCGCCGATCTCGAAGAAGTTCTCGCCGGCCGAGATCCTCGGCCGGCCGAGGATCTCGCGCCAGACGCCGGCGATGAGCCGTTCGGTGCCGGTGGCGGGCTCCTCGCCGCGCCGGGGGGCGGGCCTGGGTGCCGGCGCGGGCAGCGCGGCTCTGTCCACCTTGCCGTTGGGGGTCAGGGGCAGCGCGGGCAGCAGGACCAGGTCGGCGGGCACCGCGTGGTCGGGCAGGCAGGCGCGCAGGTGCCGCTGCAGTTCGCCGGCCTGCGTCGCGGCGCTCGCCGGTACGGCGTAGGCGCGCGTGACCTGGCCGCCCGGCTGGTCGACGGCCACGGCGACGGCGGCCCGCACGCCGGGGTGGGCCAGCAGCGCGTGCTCGATCTCGCCCAGCTCGACCCGGTAGCCGCGGATCTTGACCTGCCCGTCCTCCCGGCCGGCCACCACCACGCCGCCGTCGGGGTCGTACCTGCCGAGGTCGCCCGTGCGGTAGCGGCCGGTCACGCCGTCGGCCTCGACGGTGAAGCGCTCCTTGGTGAGGTCCTCGTCGAGGTAGCCGTCGGCCAGGCGGCGGCTCCTGACCACCACCTCGCCCAGCTCTCCTACCGCGGCGGGCGCGCCACCGGCGTCCAGCACCAGCAGTTCGGCGCCGTCGACACCGTGGCCGACCGGCACCGGGTCGCCGGTGTCGCCGCCCGGCCCGATGATCCCGGAAGTCCCGGTGATCCCGGTGATGAGGTGCATCGCCTGGATCTGCGGCGTCTCGGTCGTGCCGTAGGCGTTGACCATGCCGGCCCGCGGGGCGACCTTCGCGAACCTGGCCACCTCCGCCCAGGTCAGCCGGTCGCCGCCGAACACCGCCAGCCGCAGGTCCGGCAGCGGCGTGCCCGCCGCTGCGACGAGGGTGGCCAGCTGCGGGGTGAGGTGGGCGACGGTGACGGCCTGGTCCCGCAGCCACGCCGACAGCCTGGCGGGGTCGCGGACGTGGTCCTGGTGGGGCACGCACAGGCGGGCGCCGAGCACGAGCGGGGTGAACGCGTCGCGCAGCAGCGGGTCGTGCGCGAGGCCCGCCAGCAGGGCGAAGGTGTCGCCGGCCGTGAGCTCGAAGGCGGCGGGGTACCAGGCGAGGAAGCGGGCCAGCGGCCGCTCGCCGGTGCGGACCGGTTTGGGCGCTCCGGTGGTGCCGGAGGTGAAGGACAGATACCCCCGCCGCTCTAGAGGCACGAAGGGGAGCTCGTCCCCGGGGCGCGCGCCGGGGGCGGCGGGCTGGGTGAGGAGAGGCAGCCGGTCCAGCTCGGGCGGGACCGCCACCCCCTCGCAGGCGATCATGGCGTGCGCGCCGGCCGCCCTGGCCTGCGCCTCCAGCCTGGCGGGCGGCAGCGCGGAGTCGAGGACGGCCCAGCGCGCCCCCGCCGCCAGGACGCCCAGCAGCAGGGCGGGCAGCTCGGTTCGACGGGCGGCCAGGACGGCGACCGCCTCCCCCGGCCGCACCGCCGCCGCGACCCGTGCCGCCGTCGCCGTCACCGTCGCGGCCAGCGCGGCGTAGGTCAGCTCGCCGCCTTCGCCGCTGACGGCCACCCGCCGCGGATGGGCGGCCGCCTGCCGCAGGAAGCGCTCCACGACCCCGGAACCGCTCCAGCCGGGCAGCGCCGCCGTTCCCCCCGGCAGCGCCCGAACGCCGCCGGGCGGCGCCGGAACGCCGCCGGGCGGCGATGCGGTGCCATCGGGCGGCGACGCGCCACCGGGCAGGACAGCGGGCGGCGCCGCGGTCCCGCCGGGCAGGACAGCGGCGCCGTCGGGCGGGTCGATCGTGGCGGGGCGCAGGGCGGCGTGCCGTACCGGCTCGTCGGGCGCGGCGACCAGGTCGCCGAGCAGCCTGAGATAGCCGGCCAGCAGCGCCTCGACCCGCTCGGCCCGGAACAGCCGCGGGTTGTAGACGGCCTGCAGGACGTGGCGGCCCTGCCGCTCGCCGACGTACAGGGTGAGGTCGAACAGCGACCCCGGCAGTCCGGGAGGCAGCGGGGTGGCGGTGATCCCGGGCAGGCTCAGGCGGGGCTCGGTGAAGTCGTACATGTTGAACAGCACCTGGATGAGCGGGTTGCGCGACAGGTCGCGGCCGGGGCCCAGCCGGTCGACCAGCCGCTCGAGCCGCACGTCGAGGTGGGCGAGCGCGTCCGACAGCGTCGCCTGGCAGCGCGTCACGTGCGTGGCGAACGCCTCGCCGTCGGCCACGCGCATCCGCACGGGCAGCATCTGCACCAGGCATCCGGCCATCGGCTCCAGCGCCGGGTCGCGCCGGTCGGCGACGGGGGTGCCAACGACGAGGTCCCGCTGTCCGGTCAGCCGTCGCAGCGCCTGGGCGAAGGCGGCCAGCATGACCGCGTACGGCGTGGCCCCCAGACGTGCCGCAAGCGCCCGGACGGCGGCGCTGACCGCCGGGTCCGCCTCGGCGCTCGCGCTCGCGCCCTCGAAGGTCTGCACGGCCGGCCGCGGGTGGTCCCTCGGCAGGTCGAGCACGGTCGGGGCGCCGTCGAGGTGGGCGCTCCACCAGTCGAGGTCCGCCGCGGCCTCCCTGCCGCCGAGCCAGGCGACGTAGCCGCCGAACGTCGCGGGCAGCGGGGCGAGCGCTTCGCCGCGGTAGGCGCGGCCGATGTCGTCGTAGAGCACCGACTGCGACCAGCCGTCGAAGACGATGTGGTGCGCGGTGACGGCCAGGACGTGCTCGTCGCCGCCCAGGCGCAGCAGGCGCGCCCGCCACAGCGGGCCCCCGGCCAGGTCGAACGGCTCGGCCGCCGCGGCCTGCAACCGCTCGCGCACCTGCTCCCCGGTGACCTCTTCCACGGGAAGCGGCACCTCGCCGGGCGGGTCGACGGCGACGGCAGGGACACCGCCGGACTCCGGCACGCGCCACCTGAGCACCTCGTGGCGGCGGGCGACGGCGGCCAGGGCGGCGCGCAGCGCGCCGACGTCGAGCCTGCCCGACAGGCGCTGCGCCATCGCGATGTTGTGGACGGGCGTTCCCTGCGCGAGCCGTTCGACGAACCACATCCGCCGCTGGATCGCCGACAGCGCGGCGGGCGCGACCCCAGGCGCCTCGTGCAGCGGCGGCGCGCCGGCCACGCGCGCGGCGATGCCCGCCACCGTACGGCCGGACAGCACGTCCTCGACGGCGATCTCCCTGCGCAGCCGGGCTCGCAGGCCCGCGGTCAGGCGCATGGCCAGCAGGGAGTGCCCGCCGGCCGCGAAGAAGTCGTCGTCGAGCCGGGGCTCGGCGCTCTCGAACGTCCCGGCCCACACCGCGGCGACGGCGCGCTCCTCGGCGCTTCGCGGCAGCCCGCCCCGCGCCGGTGCCGTGGACGGCCGGTGGGCGCGCAGTGCCGCCATGTCCACCTTGCCGCTGACCGTCATCGGCAGGACCGGCAGGCGCACCACCCTGGTGGGCACCATGTAGGCGGGCAGCGTCCGCAGGCAGTGGGCGCGCAGCCCGGCCAGGTCGGGGGCGTCCTCGGGAGTCAGGTAGGCGGTCAGCTCCTTCAGCCCGCCGGCCCCGGTGTCCAGGTCGACGACGGCCTGGCGGACGCCCTCGTGGGCGCGCAGCACGGACTCGATCTCGCCGATCTCGACACGCTGGCCCTGCACCTTGACCTGCCGGTCCAGGCGGCCGAGGAAGCCGATCCGGCCGTCGGCGTCGAGCACGACCCTGTCGCCGGTCCGGTACAGGCGCGCGCCGGGCGGGCCGTAGGGGTCGGGGACGAACCGCTCGGCCGACAGGCTGGGCCGGTCGAGGTAGCCGCGGGCCAGCTGCGGGCCGCCGATGTAGAGCTCGCCCGGCACACCGGCAGGGCAGGGGTCGAGCTGGTCGTCCAGGACGTGCGCGGTGCAGCCCGGCAGGGCGTGACCGATCGGCAACGGCCGGTCCCATGCGCCCTCGAGCTCGGTGCCGACGACGCACACCGTGGTCTCGGTCGGGCCGTACCAGTTGTGGAAGCGCCGCCCGCCCGGCCGGGCCCAGCGCGCGACCTGCTCGGGACCGGCGGGCTCGCCCGCGGTGAGCAGGTCGGCGAGCGAGGGCAGCCGGTCGGGGTCCAGCAGCGGCAGCAGGGCGGGCGGGATGGTGCCCCAGGTGACCTCGTGGCCTTCGAGGAAGCGCTGGAGCCTGGCCGGGTCGACCCTGTCCTCGTCGGGCACGAGCATGACCGATCCGCCCCTGGCCAGCGGGGCGAAGATGTCGAGCACCGACACGTCGAACCCGAGCGCGGCGAAGCCGATCGAGCGGCAGCCCTCGCCCAGCTCGAACCGCCCGCCCGCCATCGTGACGAAGGCGACCACCGCGTCGTGGCTCACCACGACGCCCTTGGGCCGTCCCGTCGAGCCCGAGGTGTACAGGACGTAGGCCGCGCCGGCCGGGTGGGTGCGCCGCGCGGGCGGCTCGGGCGCCGCGCCGGCATCCGGCTGCAGGAGCACGACGGGGGCGCCCGCCAGCGTCCGGTCGCCCGCGGGGTCGGCGACGACGAGGTCGATGGCGGCGTCCTCGACGATCGTCAGCAGCCGTTCGCGGGGATGGGAGGGGTCCAGCGGCACGTAGGCGCCGCCGGACAGCAGGACGCCCAGCACCGACACCAGCAGGTCGGGGGTGCGCCTGGCGCAGACGCCGACGCGCGTCTCGGGGCCCACCCCGTGCCCGCGCAGGCGGTGCGCCAGCGCGTTGGCGGCGCGGGTGAGCTCGCGGTAGGTCAGGCGCCGGTCCCACTGGCGGACGGCGACGGCGTCGGGCGTGCGGTCGGCCTGGGCGGTGACCAGCTCGTGCAGGAGCGGGCCCGGCTTCACGTCGGTCATCCGGTCCGGCCCTCCAGCGTGAACAGCGCCGGTCTGGCCGGCCCGTACGGCACGGCGACCGCCGCCTGCGCCTGGCCGCGCGGCGTGTGCAGGGGCAGGTGGAGCACGTGCCAGCCGTCGACCTGCCACGGGCCGCCATCGCCGAGGTCGGCGAAGGGGCCCGGCGCGCCGCGGCCCGCGCCCGCGACGAGCGCCCGCCTGGCGGTGACGGCGCGCTGGGCGAGCCAGTGCCGGTCCTCCTCCGCCGCGTCCTCGATCTGCTCGCGCTCGCCAGGGTCGAGCTCGGACAGTTCGACGGGCTCGGCCGCGGTGGTCAGCCGCAGGGCCACGCCCGCCCGGTGGTCGCGGGTGACGGCGATCAGGGTCAGCCCGCCCGTTTCGGCGATGCCGGCCACGGTGCCGCCGCCGTAGCGGCTCAGCACCTCCTTCGCGCCGGCCGGGCGGTCGGCCAGCCAGAGGTGGACCTCGTCCGCCTCCGGTCCGTCGACCTGTTCGGCCTGGTCGGCGGTGATCAGGCGGGCCAGCTCCTCGGGCGCGTCCTTGACGAACAGGTGGCCGGCGCGCACGGTGCGCAGCCCGAAGCCGGCGGCGGTGTGCCGGGCCCAGCCCAGCATGTCGGGCGGGGCCACCTCGCCGTCGTGCAGACCGGCCACGGCCACGACGGGGGTGTCCAGCGGGGGTTCGGGGGTGTACCGGTAGCGCTTGATCCAGGCCATGTCGGATCGCAGCAGGGGCAGCATCAGCTCGCGCAGCTCGGGCTCGTCCCTCAGCTCGGGCAGCGCGCCGGCGCGCCGTACGAGTTGGTCGATGAACGCCTCGTCGGGCAGGTCGGCGGTGGCCGCCAGCGGCACCCTGAGGTGGGGCGGGTGGGCGGCGCCCACGTACAGGCGTACGGGCGGGGGCAGGCCGCGGCGGCGCAGCTCCCTGACCACCTCGAAGGCCAGCCGCGCGCCCATGCTGTGCCCGTACAGGGCGTAGGGGGAGGTGGTGGCCGGGGCGATCTGGTCGGCGACCTCCTCGACGGTGAAGGCGGGCGGCTCGGCGAGCCGGTTCTCCCTGCCGGGCAGCTGGAGCGCCACCACCTGGAGGCCGGTGAGGGCCCGCTGCAGGGAGGAGAAGGCGCTGGCGCCTCCGCCGGCGAAGGGGAGGCAGAACAGCGTGCGGGCGCGGCGCGCGGTGGCCTGGAGGGGGCCGCGCGGAGCCGCGGTCAGCTGGCCGCTGATCGCTGCGCACCTCCCCCGCCGCGTCGGGTGTCGCGTGCGACGGTGAGGACGGGACTGGGTGGCCAGGGTGTCGGTCGCGCAGGAGGGGATTGCTTCGTCGCCATGGTGCGAGCGCTCCTCGGCAGAGCTGCAAAAACACTGGAAATTGAATCCCGTACAAGAATGTACGTCGTACCCCGGTTTTGCCGCATTCGCGGTCAGAACCTCTTATATCGACTCCTAACGGGAGGCGTCAACGGCGCTTATCGCGGCCCGCCATCCGATGCCCAGCCGGCAGCTCGTACACTTGGGGCCTTCTCGTATCGGCATTCAGGTGATATAGGCTGCTCTTTACGCCCTGGGACCAAATCGAGGATTCGGTCACACCCATACCCGTGGGCCTTCCGGCGGCGAAGTGAGCGGAATTCGCCTCCCCTGCCTGAAGATGGGAAAGGCGGCAATAGCAAGATCGTCATCTTGTCGGGCGGGCGTGGCGGCGACAGCGGATTCACTGAACGGTCCGGTGTCAAGGCGCCGTCATCCTTGTCGGGATCTGCTGGTTTCGGTCCCTTTCTGCATGGTAGTCCGGCTCCCTCGAGGGGAGCCGAAACTCCGCGAAATCAGCGAGATAACAGAAGAGGGAATTGATATCGACTTTTCCCTGTCAGCGGCTTCTCCGGCCAGAGGGATAATGCGGATCCTCTTCGGCCTCGGAGAAAAGTTCCTCGCTCCACAGCCGCCGCATTTCCGCGCAGCCGTCCAGCAGCTCGGACAGCCGGCCGCGGCCGGCGACGCGCCCGCGGTCGAGGACGATGATCTGATCGGCCCGCTCCAGCGCCGCCTTCCGGTGCGACACCACCACGAGCGTCGCGGGGCCGCCGCCGTCTCCGGCCGCGGCGATCCGGTCCCACAGCAGCATCTCGGTCTCGACGTCCAGCGCGGACGACAGATCGTCGACGACCAGCAACTCCGGGGCCCGCACCAGCGCGCGGGCCGCCGTCGCCCGCTGCACCTGACCGCCGGACAGCCGCACCCCGCGCGGCCCGACCACCGTGGCCGCGCCGTCCGGCATCCCGGCCAGGTCCTCGTCGAAGGCGGCCAGCCTCAGCGCGCCGGCCAGATGGTCGTCGGGCCGGCCGAGCAGCAGGTTCTCGCGCAGCGAGGCGGAGAACAGCCGCGGGACCTGGCTCACGTAGGCCGCCCTCGGCGGCACCATGAACGTGCCGGGGTCCTCGACGCGCATGCCGTTCCAGGCGATGGTGCCACCGGTGAGCGGCACCAGGCCGAGCAGGGCACGCACCAGCGTCGTCTTGCCCGACCCGACGGCGCCGGTGACGACCGTGAACGACCCCCGCCTGACCGTCAGGTCGACCTCCCGCACGCCGTGGCCGCCGCCGGCGTGGCGCACGCTCAGCCCGCGGATCTCGACCACCTCCAGCGGGTCCGCGCGATCGGGCGCCGGGCCGGCGGGCGGCGGCTCGCGGTGGAACCACACGCCGCTGCTCCTCGACAGGTCCGCGGCGTCCTCGTGGCCGGCCATCAGCCCGGTGAGCCGCTCGGTGGCGACCGCGGCCTGTGGCAGCCGGTAGAGGATCCCGCCGACGGTGCGCGGCAAGGCCGCCAGCCAGCCGACGTAGCTGGTGAACAGTGCCAGGTCGCCCACCGTGAACTCGCCACGGCGCATCGCCGCCGCCGACAGCAGCAGGACCAGGCCGATGCTGACCTCGACGCTCGCGGCCGTCGCGGCGCCGAGCAGGTCGGTGGCCATGCCGTCCTTGACCGCGGCCGCGCGCCGCCTGCTGTTGTGCAGGCGCAGGCGCTCCAGCGCCGCCTCCTCGGCCCCCGTGGTCTTGATCGCCAGGACGGCGCCGAACATCTCGCCGACGTAGGCGGTCACGGCCGCGCCGAGCGTGCGGGCATGTTGGTGCAGCCGCCTGACGACCTCGTTCATCAGCCGGCTCAGCACCCCGATCCCGATCATCGGCAGGACCAGCACGAGGGTGATCAGGGGGTCGATCGACACCATGATCGCGACCGCGGCGCCGCCGAAGAGGAGCGCTCCCGCGAGCGGCACCGACTCGTCGGCGAGTTCGACGAGGTCACTCACGTCGTCGCGCAGCCGGCCCACCGACTCACCCGGCGCGTGCGGCAGCCTGGCCGCCGCGGGCCCGCGCGCGGTCATGACCGACCGCAGCACGTTGGCGCGCAGCAGCGTCGCGGCGGCGTCCCACCAGTAGACCCCGTAGGTGAAGGCGACGACCAGGACGGCGCCGCGAACCAGCTCGACCCCCACGAACGCCGCGCACAGCCACAGCGACACCTCCAGCGCGGCGCGCTGCCCGCTGATGTGGTCGAACAGCGCCCGTAGCAGCAGCCCGCCGGCCAGCGGAATGACGCTGACCGGCAGCCACAGCAGCGCGCCGATCAGGTAGCGGCGCAGGTCGAAACCGGTCAGCCGGACGGCGACCAGCAGGGCGGCCCTCATCGGCGCACCCCCGCCACATCCAGCAGCCGCCCGAACCGGCTGCCCGGGTCGGCGGCGAGGTCGGCGCGCCGGCCGTACTCGACGATCCTGCCCTCGGCGACGACCGCGATCTTGTCGACCCGCGACAGCGACGACAGCCGGTGCGCGATGAGCACCCCCGTCCGGCCGGCCAGCAGCCGGTCGATGCTCCGCTCGACGCGCCGCTCGGTGGCCGGATCGAGCCTGCTCGAGGCCTCGTCGAGGACGACGAGTCCCGGGTCGGCGAGGAACGCCCGCGCGAAGGCGAGCAGCTGCGCCTCACCGGCCGAGACACCGCGCAGCTCGGTGTCGAGCCCGTCGGGCAGCCCGGCCAGCCACGGGCCGAGACCCACCTCGTCCAGGACGGCCCGCAGCCGGTCATCGTCCGCGTGCGGCCGGAACAGCGTCAGGTTGTCGCGGACGCCGGCGGCGAACAGCTGCACGTCCTGCGTGACCGCGCACACCCGCCGCCGCACCGAGGCGGGATCGGCCGCGCGCAGGTCCAGCCCGCCGACCAGGACCGCGCCCTCGGTGGGGTCGTACAGGCGCAGCAGGAGCCTGGCGATGGTCGTCTTGCCGCTGCCGGTCCGGCCGACCAGGCCGAGCGTCTCGCCCGGCGCCAGCGTCAGGGTGATGCCCGACAGCACCTGCTCGTCGTCGCCGTAGGCGAACCCCACGCCGTCGAGCTCCAGGCCGAGCGGTCCCGCGGCAGGCAGCGGACGCGGGTTCACGGGGTCGGGCAGCGCCCGCCGCCGCGCCAGCAGGTCGCCGACCCTGGCGAACCCGGCCAGCGCCGACTGGTACTGCCGCAGCTGCTCGATCAGCCGCTCGAAGGGCGCGCGGACCATCAGCGTGTACTGGAACAGCAGGACGGCGGTGCCGACGGTGAGCGTGCCCGCCTGCTGCGCCCACGCGGCGAGGGCGAGGATGATCGCGGTGCCGGCCGCGAACGCCACGCCGGTCGAAGCCAGCAGGACGCTGCCGATCCGCGAGGCCCGCAACTCCTCCCGGTACCAGGAGGAGGCGACCTGGTGGAAGCGGTAGACGGTGTGCTCGCCCGCGCCGTTGGCGCGGATGTCCTCCGCGCCGGCCAGCCGTTCCTCGAGGTGGCCGAAGAGCATGGCGCTCGCCGCCCGCGACCGGGCGGCCGTCGGTACGGCCAGCCGCTGCGCGCGGGCCATCCCGAAGCCGGCGAGCAGGCAGTAGGCCAGCAGCGCGCCGCCGATGAGGGGATCGACGGCGAACACGACGACCAGCACGCCGCCGAGCAGCAGCAGGCTCGCCACGACGTCCATCAGGAACGCGACGACGAATCGGGCGACGGCCACGACGTCGCCGTCCACCCGCTCGATCATCTCGCCGGGCGTGTGCCGGCCGTGGAAGGCCATGTCGAGGCCGAGGGCGTGCTGGGCCAGCCGCTCCCTGAGCCGGTTCGTGCCGTCCCAGGCGAGCCGGCCGGCGAGCCAGGCGGTGACCACGCGCGCGGCCTGCGCGGCCACGGCGACCGCGAGGAAGGCCAGGGCGAGCAGGACCAGGTGGCGGGTGCCGGCTCCGGCGACGGCGTCGTCGACGAAGCGGCGGGTGAGCTGGGGCGCCGACAGCGGCAGGAGCGTGGCGGCGCTGATGGCGGCGGCGAGCGCCACGGCGGAACGGCGTCCGGGCCGCAGCTCGCGCAGGACGCCGGTGATGGGTGTCGTCATCGGGCGGTGTCACCGCCCGATGACGGTCTACCGGCGGCTACATAGGCCGCCGTCGGTGGGGTCAAGGCGTGCACGAAGCGTCATGTCCTTGGGGTCGGGGAAGGTTCGCGGCTGGGTGGACATGAACGCTCTCCGCATCGCTGCGCTCCCTTTCTCGACGACTCGCTGCCCGGGAGTACAACAGACGGCCGCCCTGGCGGACAACCGATTTTGCCGGCCGCCGTGGGCCGTACGGCCGTACTTCCTGGGTCGTAGCCGAAGGAGTCTTCCCTCGTACGACGACCGGAGGCGGCCGGCACCGCGACGATCACAACATGGAAGACACACTGCGCGCCCTCGTCAAAGGCGCTGTCCTCACCCCCGGCCACGAGCGCTACGACACCGAACGGCAGGCGTGGAACCGGACCATCGACCCCCGGCCCGCCGCCGTCGTGGAAGCCGAGGGCCCGGGCGACATCCGGGCCGCGATCGCCGTCGCCCGCGAGCACGGCGTGCCCTTCGCCGTGCAGTCGACCGGGCACGGCACCCTCGTGCCGGCCGACGGCGGCATCGTGCTGAAGACCTCTCGCATGGCCGAGGTGCGGGTCGATCCCGAACGGCGCACCGCGCGCGCCGGCGCCGGAGCGGTGTGGTCCGACGTCATCGCCGCCGCCGCGCCGTACGGGCTGGCGCCCGTGTCCGGCACGCCCGCGATCGGCGTGGCCGGCTACACGCTGGGCGGCGGCACCGGCTGGCTGTCGCGCCGGTACGGCTACGCCGCCGACAACCTGCTGGGCGCCGAGGTCGTGACGGCCGGCGGCAGGCGCCTCACGGTCAGCGCCGAGGAGCATCCCGACCTGTTCTGGGCGCTGCGCGGCGGCGGCGGCAACGTCGCGGTCGTGACGTCGCTGGAGTTCGCGCTGCACCCGGTCACCGACGTCTACGCGGGCATGACCCTGTTCCCCGCCGAGCGGGCGGCCGACACGCTGGCCCGCTACCGGGAGTGGGCGCCGGACGAGCCCGACGAGTCGAACACCTCGATCATCCTCATGCGGATGCCGGACACGGGCGGGTGGGCGCTGGCCGTACGGGCCTTCTACGCGGGCGGTGCCGAGGCGGCCGAGCGCTGCCTGGCCCCGCTGGTCGACGCGGCGGGCCCGGCGCTGGCCGGCGGGTTCGCGGCGATGAGCTTCGCGGAGGCGGCGACCGCGTTCGGCGGGCCCCCTCCCCCGCCGATGGCCGTGCGCCAGCACCTCGACCTGCTGCGCGAGGTGCCGGACGACGCGATCGAGGCGATCGTCAAGGGCGCGGAGCAGCCGGTGAGCGCGATCGAGCTGCGCCACTGGGGCGGGGCCATGGCGCGGCCCGCCGAGGGGGCCGGCCCGGTCGGTCACCGCGACGTGCCGTTCTCGGTGATCACGACGGCCGTCCTGGACGGCTCCCGCGACGCCGCCGAGGTGGACGAGCGGATGCGCGAGGTGACCGGCTGGCTGGGCCCGCACGTCACCGGCGGGTCGTTCCTGAACTTCCTCACCGACCCGGACCGGACCGCGGCCGCCTACACTCCCGCCGACCACGCGCGGCTGGCCGAGGTGAAGCGGGCCTGGGACCCGGACAACATCCTCGGGCGCTCGCACAACATCCCGCCCGCCGCGGCCGCCCGCTCGGCTTCGTGAGGGCCGTGACGCCCCGGCGCCGGCAGAGTCGGTGTCCTTCAGCGTCCGTGTCGCCGGCCGAAGGTGCGGAGGTCAGTCCTGCGCGTCGGCCCCGGCCGCCCAGCCGGCGGTGATGTCAGCGCCCACGTCGTGCAGGAGCCCGAGGAAGACGGAGACGAGCGGGGTGAGGGAGGGGTCGGCGGGGGCGGCGGCGTGCGGCCGGCGGTGCAGCCCGCCGGTGGGGGCGAGGAAGCGATGGGCCAGGGGCGTCAGTCGCCGCCGAGGCCGTCGAAGTCGTTCCAGCCGGGGCTCCGGGACATGAGCTGGTCCCAGGTGGGCCAGCTCATCCGCGTCTTCTGGCGGACGAGCTCACCCATCATGCTGTACGGCGGAGCCTTGTGCGGCTTGTCGAGCGCCTGGCCGACGATCGCGTCGCGCAGCGCGGCCGCGGCGTGCAGGCGGGGCAGCACGGCATGGATGCGATCGGCGTAGCCCGCGGGGAGGGGGTGCGCCGCCGCGGGGGTGAGGTCGTATCCGGCGCCGGCCGTCACGAGCGCGATCTCGGGCCGCTTGCGGTGGGCGACGTCGAAGAACAGGTGGAGGGCTACCGCGTCCCAGACGATCTCGACCTTGTCCGGCGCGACTCCCTGCTCGGTGAGGAAGCGCGCGGCCACGTCGGCGCCGTCGACGTCGAAACGCTGGTCTCCGTTGCCCTCGTCGCTGAGCCCCACGTCGTGCAGGACGCATCCCAAAAACAGCAGTTCGTCGTCGTAGTCATGGCCGGGTCGCAGACCCTGCTGTTCGCCGAGGAAGCGCCCGTAGAGGTAGGTGCGCATGCTGTGGTTGAAGATCGCCGGCTCTTCGATGTCCCTGGCGAAGCGCATCGCCTTCAACGCCGGCTCGGTTCGGGGAAAGGGCAGGTCGCCGTACGTGTCCATCGGGTCAGCCTTCCTGGGCGCCGGGGGCGGGGTGTCGTACGTCGGAGTGGAGGCGGCGCAGGGCGAGCAGGCCGCCGACCGCCGGGACGCAGGCAAGCCGGCGGGCGCCGGAGGAGGCCCCCGGGACCAGCGACGCGGCTCCGATGACGGCGACGTAGCACATGCCGTGCACCGGGCCGACGAACGTCGTGATCGTCTTGGCGTGCACGGTGAGCAGGTTGACGATGAGGATCACCAGGGAGGCGGTCTCGAGACCGGCCGCGATCCGCAGGGCGCGCACGGACATCACGCTCCCGTGCCCGAGCCGGGTCGGACGATCATGAGGACCACGACGGTCGCCCATGCCAGGTTGTAGATCCCGGTGAACATCGACAGCCGGCGCAACCGCCTGCCGTCGTCGGGACGGCTGAGCGCGTCACGCTGGCGCGGGTAGATCTGCGTGGCCAGCAGGCCGCCGGCGATGGCGGTGAGAACCATGGAGATGGTGATCCAGATCTCGCCCATACGGCCCTGGCCACTGGCCAGGATGATCCCGGCGGCGGGCACGACGAGCCCGAGGATGCTGTAACCCCGGGTGATGCGGTGCAGGGCGACGGCCACCGCCCGGTTCCTGTCGCCCTGGTCGGGTGGCGGCGAGGGGTCGGCTGCGCCCGCGCCGGCCGGTACGCCGGCGGCGACGGGCGCGTAGCGGGGAAACAGGCTCGTCGCGACGGCCGAACCGCCGACGAACACGATGGCGGCGAGCACATGCACCGACAGCAGCAGACTTTCCACAGGTCCTCCTCAGGTCATCCTTCAGGCAGGCTGAAACCTACCATGAACCTTCAGTCGGCCTGAAGGTAACCCCCTGTCCCGGCCTTCCGGGCCACGCGACCCGACCACGAGCGGCCGTTCTGGGCGCCCCCGAGCGGCGGCGATGGCCAGGACCGTGATCCGCTGAAAAGATCTCCCGAGAACTCCTGTCAGGGACGAGACGGTGTGCCGCGAGGGTGTGAGATCACTTGCTGCCGTGTCCACCGTCGGTGGACGCCGCACGCGGGCGACGACCAGGCACCCGCCGGGCCCGGACAGCGGATGACCAGCGAGGAAGCGAGGACAGAGGCGAGTGTCAGATCGTGACGACCCGGTAGCCGAGGATGGACGAGGACACCGGCCGGGGTCCGGCGAGGACCCGGTGGACGTCTTCATCGGAGAGTTACGGGCGCTGCATCGGCAGCAGGGGTCACCGTCGGTACGGGAGCTGGCGGACCGGACCCGGCGCGCCCAGGCGCCCTACTCGAAGTCGGTCATCGGCCAGGCGCTGCAGGGGCATCGTCTGCCGTCGGAGGGCGTGCTGCGAGCGCTGGTTCACGCTCTCGGTGTCGACGATCCTCAGCCGTGGGTGGATCGCCGTGCGCAGGTCATCGCCGCCGGCAGAACCGCACCGGCGGCGCGGCACAACCCTGTCGAGCAGGCGGCCGGCGAAGGCGCCGGCACCGACGAGCCGGGCGCCGCAGCCGAGGGCCCGGTCGTGGGCCCTACGGACCCCGGCGCCGGCCGCGGGCTCCTGACGCGGAAGAAGTCCCTGCGATGGGTGATCACGACGGCGGTCGTGGCGGCGACCGCCGTCCTCTTCGCGGCGGGGATGTCGGCGCTGGGCGGCACGGAGACGGCCGCCGGCCCCGGGCCCGTCGTGACAAAGGTGTCGCCCGCCCTGCCTGAGGCCGTGCCCTCCCAGGTGAGTGCCCCTGTCGCGGGCTCCTCGCCAAGCCGTGCCACGCCTGCCGCCACGAACACCTGGAGCGCGGTGCACGGCCTCGGCTGCCAGGCGGAATGGTCCTACGCCGACCCCGGCTGGCGACCGACCGGCGGCGGCTGGAGGCAGGACGGCTGCACAGGCACGGCGCTGTTCCTGCAGGTGACGTCCGAATTGGGCCATGCCACGCAGCTGGTGAACTGGTACTTCGACACCCGGCCGCGCGCCAGGTGCACCGTCGAGGCCTTCATCGCCGACGACCGCCGGTCGGCCGGCACCGCCTACTACTACCTCGACGACGACGACACCACCGCCCCGCACCTGGGCGGACCGGTCACCGTTGACCAGAAAGCCCATCGCGGCACCTGGGTCACCCTGGGCAGTTGGCCGGTCCCCGGGCCGGGACGCCTGACCCTCATCCTGGCCAACCAGCCCCATCGCGCCCACGACACCTCCACCGTGACGGCATCCGCGGCCCGCGCCACGTGCCGCTGGAGTGACGAATAAGGTCGGTCCGTCGGCGGCGCGTGCCGATCAACGGCCCCACACGGCGGGCCACGCCGGTCCGAGAGTCCGGACCGGCGTGCGTTCAGCGGGGGTCGACGACGCGGCCGTGCCTGATGGCGCCGACCACGAGAAGCAGGGAACCGGCGACCGCCGCCACCCCGAGGCCCACCGCCACCCAGCGTGAGACCTCGACGAGCGAGGTCTGGTCGTCGAGCAGGACCTCCGACAGAGGGAAGGAGGCGAGCGAGGCCACCAGGGCGCAGCCGCCCAGCACGCCGTAGACCTTGCCGTTGGCGAGCGCGGTGGCCGCGCAGAAGGAGAGGGAGATCCCGGCCGTCATCAGGGCGAGGAAGGCGATCCCCCCGACGGTGTCCGCCGTGGTGAAGGACGCCGCGGGCCCGTCGGCCCGTAACGCCCTCCAGAGCAGGGTCAGGCCGACGTAACCCAGCGCACCCGTGGCCAGCCCCCCGATCGCCTGGTGGAGGGGCGAGGGCTTACCCGACCGCGTGTCGAGCTGTTCGGCGATCGTCGCCGCGTACTCCTTGGGGGTGCCGAACGCCGTCGTGGGGTCCTCGCCCGTCTCCGCGACGTGCGCCTCGACCTCCGCCAGCACCTCGCCGACCCGGACCCCCGAGATGTCGCGCAGGCGCAGCGCCAGCATCAGCTCCTCGCGGTACTTCCTGTCGAGAGCGGTCATCCCTTGACTCCTCGCTCGATCACGCTGATCGCGGTCTTCGCGAATGCCGCCCATTCGGGCCCCTGCGTCGCGAGCGCCGCCCGGCCTTCGTCGGTCAGCCTGAAGAACTTCCGGCCCGGCCCGCCCTCTCCGGCCCGCCACTCGGCCTGCAGCAGGCCGTCGGTGGTCAACCGGTTGAGCAGCGGGTAGAGCGTGCCCGCTTTCATGTCGGGCATCCCGGCCCTCTCCAGGCGCTGGAGCAGGGCGTAGCCGTAGTCCTCGCCGGTCTCGGCGAGCAGCGCCAGCACGGCGAGGTCGAGCACCCCGCGCAGCCACTGTGTCCGCCTGGACGTCACGTCCGCCATGAGAGGAAGGTAACACCTACTAGTAGGTCTCGCATGGTAGTGGGGCAGGTGGCGCCCCTACGAGCCGGGCGCTCGAACCTCGCCCTCGCGCCAGTCGCGGTAGGTGGTGGTGAACCTGGCGGTGAGCTTGGTCGTCTCGTCGAGCGGGAAATGCCACGAGAGCTCGAACGTCTTCGGCCTGTTCCGCCCGTCCAGCACCAGCACCCACGACAGGCTGGTGTCGCCGGTTTCCCGCTCGGTGCGTTCGTCACCGTGGAGCGCCCTGATCTGCCGCGCGAGCGGCGCCGGAGCCTTCCTGGTGACCAGCGCGCCGGCGTAACGGCGGCCCGAGGCGCTCACGTTCTCGGTCGTCCTGGCCAGATCGGCGATCACGCCCACCGCTCCCATGGTGTGAGGGCACCGGGCGTACAGCAGGATCGGCGCTCGGGACGGGTCGGGCATCTCCTTCCCGTCGATGTACTCGGTTTCGGTGAGGACCACGCGTTGGGTCAGCTCGAGATTCTCCGCCGTCACCGTCATGTCCATGCGGGTGTCGACCGACGACACCGCGTCGTGATCGTAGGACAGCTTCCCCTGCGCCTTGGTGGCCCAGGTGCCCTGGGGCAGGAACCCCTCGAAGGTGAAGTCGGCCATGGGCGTCACGTTGACCGCGCTCTCCAGGGCGAGCGGGAGGTCCCGGGAGGTCGGCGGGGCCGTCGAGGAGCCGGTGGGGGTCGGCTGGTCGGCCATGTCGTCCCCCGGCGTGCCGAAGCCGCGCCACAGGACCACGCCGGTGGTCGCCGCGGCCACCACGGCCGCCACCCCACCCGCCAGGAGAGCCCGCCGTGACGCCACACCGGATCCGCGCTCTGCCGTCGGGCGCTCGCGCCCGACGCCATCGGTCGGTACGGCGCCGCCGGGCACCGCCCCGCCCCCGCCCGGCACCCCTGCAACGCCGCCGGCCGTCGGTACGGCGCCGCCGTGCGCCGCCTCGGCGCCGTGGCGCAGGGCGGCGTCCTGCTGCGCGGGCGCCCGCTCCCCGAGAAGCTCCAGCAGCAGGTCACGCGCCGACGGCCGGAGCGCCGGATCCTTGGCCAGGCACCTGGCGACGATCCCGCGCAACGGTTCCCGCAGCTCGCCCAGGGCCGGCTCGTTGTGCAGGATGCGGTAGGCGGTCGCCGCGAAGGTGTCGTTGCCGAACGGCGGCCACCCGTTGGCGGCGTGGACCATCGTCGCGCCCCAGGCGAACACGTCGGACGCCGGCCCCACCGGCAGGCCGCGGAACTGCTCGGGCGCCATGTACGGCGGCGTGCCGGACGCGCCCTCCCTGGTCGCGGTGACGTCGACCAGCCTGGCGATGCCGAAGTCGATCACTCTGGGCCCGTCGGGGCCGATGAGCACGTTGCCCGGCTTGAAGTCGCGGTGGACGACGCCCGCCCGGTGGATGGCGGCCAGCGCGGTGGCGGTGCCGATGGCCAGCCTGGTCAGCGCGGCGCCGCGCACGGGCGCGACGGCGGCGAGGGCGGGGCCGTCGATGTACTCGCTGGCCACGTAGGGCGGCTGGTGGTCGAGGTCGACACGCAGCACGCGGGCCGTGCAGAACTCGGCGACCTGGCGGGCCGCGGCGACCTCGCGGGCGAAGGCACGGTCGATCCCGCCGGTCATGACCTTGACGGCGGCGAGCCCGCCGTGCTCGTCCTGCCCCAGGTAGACCGTGCCCTGCCCGCCCTGTCCCAGCTGACGGAGGATGCGGTATGGGCCGATGCGCACGTATGCCTCACATCATCGCGGGACTGCGGCTCGAGAATGGCCTGTGGCGCAGGACGGAGTGTCCGGTTCGACCGGGTGCGCGCCGCAACCGGTCGGTGGCGAGGCGCGGACCGCCTCGCCACGGGCGACGCTACAGGGCGCTGCCCTTCTTCCACTCCTTGAACGACAGCTGCCAGAAGCCCCAGCCGTTGTTCCACTCCAGCGCCCGGTTGGTGCCCTTGATGTCGACGATGTCGCCGCGCTGCGCGTTGTCGAAGAACCACTTGGCCTGGTCGGGCCGGGCGTTGATGCAGCCGTGGCTGACGTTGCGCCTGCCCTGGGCCCAGACGTTGTCCTTGGCGTGGACGTACTCGCCCGAGTTGGAGATCCGCACCGCGTGGTTGATCATCACGTCGTAGTAGCCGGGGTCGCCCTTCTTGCGGCCCGGCGAGATCATCCGGACCGGGTTGCCCCTCTCCATCGTCATGTGGATGCCGGACGTGGTGGTGTACTCCCGGGTGGTGGCCATGCCGGCGCTGATCCGCATGGTCTGCACCCTCTTGCCGTCTCGGTAGACGTACATCATGTGCGTCTTGGCATTGATCTTGCTGATCTGCTGGGCGCCGATCTTGATCGAGGTGGTGTAGTCCTCGAGCCCGTACATGTCCTTGCCGCCCTGCACGCCGTTCAGGCGGGCGGTCACCTTCACCGTCTGGTGCGCGGGCCAGTACTTGGCGGTGCGGTAGATGACGGTCGTGTCGTTGATCCACCGCCACGCGCCCTCGACCGGCTTCTCGGCCTCGACCTCGAGCGCCCCCTCGACGGCGGCCTTGTCGGACACCGGGTTGTTGAAGGTGAGGATGATCGGCGCCCCCACGCCGACCTTCTCACCCTTCTGGTTCGGCGTCAGGTCGGCGACGTCGAGGACCACCGCGGGCTTGAGGGTCTTGAAGCTGGCCGCGGCGGTGGTCGTCCCGGCCTTGGCGGAGACGCTGTAGGCGCTGGTGGGCCGCAGCGGCTCCTTGGAGACCCATTTGGTCTTGTCGGCGTTGAAGGAGCCTTCCACCCGCTTGCCGCCGCCCTCGACGACAACCTCGTCGAGCGCGCCACCCGAGGCCGTCACCACGACCTTCTTGTTGGGCTTCACCTTGGCGCTGCCCTCGGCCGGGCTGATCTTGATCTGCGGCGCGGGCGTCGCCGACGTGGTCGCGGATCCGCCGTCCGCGGTGGTCCCTCCGGTGACCGCCGAGCCGTTCGAGCACGACGCGGTCAGAGCCGCCGCCACAATGACCGCGACCCCGGCGGCAGGCTTCCGCCACGCTGGCGCAACGCTCAACACAACCCTCTCCCCCATACCAGCAAAGTGCACCCAAAAACCTTAATGGCCATATCCATTGGATGCTGCATCTTATGGGAGAGTTCATTCAAATTCGGACACATTGTGCTGTCAGCCGCTTGACAGCCTGTGCGTCAGTCCCGTGTGCCTCCTTCCCGCACCCTTGGTCCTGACGGCCTGCGCCAGCGCCCGCCGCGACCCGACGATGACCACCAGCTTCTTCGCCCTGGTGATGGCGGTGTAGAGCAGGTTGCGCTGCAACATCATCCACGCGCTGGTGGCCAGCGGGATCACCACGGCCGGGTACTCGCTGCCCTGCGACCGGTGGATCGAGACGGCGTAGGCGTGGGCCAGCTCGTCGAGCTCGTCGAAGGAATAGTCGACGCTTTCCTCCTCATCAGTCAGGACTGTCAGCTTTTGATCGTCCAGCCTGATGTCGGTGACCACGCCGACCGTGCCGTTGAACACACCCGCCGCGCCCTTGTCATAGTTGTTGCGCAACTGGGTGACCTTGTCGCCGACCCTGAACACGCGCCCGCCGTACCGGCGCTCCGGCATGCCCTCGCGCGAGGGGGTCAGCGCCTCCTGCAGGGCGGCGTTGAGCGCGCCCGCCCCCGCCGCGCCCCGGTGCATGGGCGCCAGCACCTGCACGTCGCGGCGCGGGTTGAGGCCGAACTTGCGGGCGATCCGGCGCGCGACGACGTCGACGGTGAGCGAGGCGATCTCCTCGGGCTCATCGCACGGGAAGAGGAAGAAGTCCTTCATGCCCTCCAGCACGGGATGGCGGCCGGTGTTGACCCGGTGGGCGTTGACCACGACGCCCGACTCCTGCGCCTGGCGGAAGATCTGCGTCAGCCGTACCCGGGGGATGTCGTCGGCGGCCAGCAGGTCCTTGAGCACCTCGCCCGCGCCGACCGACGGGAGCTGGTCGACGTCGCCGACCAGCAGCAGGTGCGCGCCGGGGGCGATCGCCTTGACGAGCTTGTTGGCCAGCAGCAGGTCGAGCATCGACGCCTCGTCGACCACGACCAGGTCGGCGTCCAGGGGGTTGTCGCGGTCGAAGGTCGCCTCGCCGCCCGGCCGCAGCTGGAGCAGCCGGTGCACGGTGGTGGCCTCGTGACCGGTCAGCTCGGCCAGGCGCTTGGCCGCCCGGCCCGTCGGGGCGGCCAGGATGACCTTGGCCCGCTTCGCGCGGGCCAGCTGCACGATCGACCGGACGGTGAACGACTTGCCGCAGCCGGGCCCGCCGGTCAGCGCCGCGACCTTCTCGGTGAGAGCCAGCCGGACGGCCTGGCGTTGCTCGGCGGCCAGCTCGGCCCCGCTCTGGCCGCGCAGCCAGTCCTCGGCCCTGACCCAGTCGACGTCGGCGAAGGCCTTCAGCCTGTCGCGGCCGGTGCGCAGCAGGCCGAGCAGGCTGCCGGCGAGCGACAGCTCCGCGCGGTGGAAGGGGACGAGGTAGACGGCCGGAACGAGGTTCTCGCCCGCCGGGATGTCCTCGCGGACCACGCCCTCCTCGGCGACCAGCTCGTCCAGGCACGTCCTGACCAGCTCGGCCGGCACGTCGAGGATCTTGACGGCGTCGGCGACCAGGTTGGGCGCGGGCAGGTAGCAGTGGCCGTCGTCGGCGGCCTGGGACAGCGTGTAGCGCAGCCCGGCCTTGACGCGTTCGGGGCTGTCGTGCGGGATCCCGACGGCCTGGGCGATGGTGTCGGCGGTCTTGAAGCCGATGCCCCAGACGTCGTCGGCCAGCTTGTACGGCTGGCTCCGGACGACCGAGATCGACGCCTCGCCGTACTGCTTGAAGATGCGGACCGCGATCGAGGTGGAGACGCCGACGCCCTGGAGGAAGATCATGACCTCCTTGATGATCTTCTGTTCCTCCCAGGCGATCGCGATCAGCTTGGTCCGCTTGGGCCCCAGCCCCGGCACCTCGACCAGGCGCTCGGGAGCGGTCTCGATGATGTCGAGGGTGTCGGTGCCGAAGTGGCCGACGATGCGCTCGGCCATCTTGGGACCGATGCCCTTGATCAGGCCTGATCCCAGGTAGCGCTGGATGCCCTGGATCGTGGCGGGCAGCACGGTGGTGTAGGACCACACCTCGAACTGCTTGCCGTAGCGCGGGTGGGAGGTCCACCTGCCGGTCAGCCGGAGCGACTCGCCGACCTGCGCGCCCAGCAACGGCCCCACCACGGTCAGCAACTCGGCGCCCGACCGCTCGGTGGCGACGCGGGCGATGGTGTAGCCGGTCTCCTCGCTGGCGAAGGTGATCCGTTCGAGCACCGCTTCCAGCGTCGTCGCGGGGGGACCGCCTGATCCAGCCGTCACGCCTACCTCTCTCCCGAGCTCTTCTGGCCAGGGTAGAGCAGCGGCGGCCGACTGTGATCAGCGGTGGACGGCCCGCGGGGACAGGCGCCGCACCAGAGGCCGGACGTACAGATGGGCCAGGATCGCCAGGCCGCCCAGCAGCAGCAGCGCCGTGAACATCCACTCCCCCGAGCCGTCCGGCCCGTAGACCCGGTTGGGCCGCCCGACGTCGATGGCCCTGGTCTCCGTGCCGGCACGGTGTGACTCCCGGTCGCTGTCGTACATCGCCACCTCGGCCCGGCGCACGGTGCCGTCGTCGGAGCGGAAGGTCCCGATCCAGCTGCAGCTCTCGTGTCCGGGATGCTGGACGCAGTAGAGGCGTTGCGCGGTGAACGTGCCAGGAAGACCGTCGGCCCGTGCCGCCCGGATGACATGACCGATGTTCGGGGTGGCGAGGTACAGCAGGAAAGCAGCGACGAGGGTCATCGCCACGGCGAAGGCCGGAGACCGCTTGCCGGGCCGTCCGCCCGCCATCGTCATCGCCCGTAGGCGAGCGCGCAGCCGCACCGCATCCCGGCACGCTCGGACTCGCGGGGGCGCCGGTGCAGGAGCATCGCCACCACCATGGGCGCGAAGACGACGGCGTTGTAGAACAGATGCAGCTCCACCCGGGGGACCAGCAGCTGGATGATGCTGGTGGGCACCGGCCTGCCCAGCAGGTTGTTGCCGGTCACCGCCTGCATGAGCAGGAGGAAGTGTTCCAGGTGGTGCCAGGTCTGGATGGCCAGCGCGATGTTCCACCAGGTGCGGGCGCGCCCGGTGAAGCCCTTGCGCAGCAGGAGGAAGCCGGCGAGCATCAGCAGCGCGTAGCCGTAGTGCATCCACTCCGACTTGACCAGCCAGGGGAACGGCACGCCGAGGACGCCACGGGCTTCGGGGATCGGCCAGTCCAGGACGTAGATCTGGACCGCCTGGGCCAGGTGCTCGGCCCAGTGCGCCACCACGACGGCCAGGAACAGGCCGAGGGCGGCCCGGTGGTGACGACCGTTGAGCAGCGATGTCTGAACGGTGTCGGGGTGCGTCCAGGACTGGGCGGCCATGTGCGAACACCTCTTCCTCGGAACCTACGGCGTGACCTGCGCGCGTTCCAGACCGGCGCCTGCTGCGCGTGCGCTGAGCCCCCCGAGCGCCGAATCCGCAAGGATCGTAGAACGGCGCATGCGTCGCGGCGATCGCGCTGACAGCTTTCCGTCAGGACGACCTTCTGGAGCGGTGCCGCCTGATCATCCTGACGTGGGCAGAGCGGGGGTTGACCCTCGGTAACCTTCCGCTCATGAGTGAAGTGGGTCAGACGGCGGCCAGGGCGCTGCTGCGCAGGCTTGCCGTGGAGCAGGCGGAGTCGAGGGTGCCGTCGCTGGCGGCAGTGATCGTGCGGGACGGCCGGCCGGCCTGGTTCGGGGCCAGGGGCCAGGTCGGGGACGGTGCGCCCACCCCCGACACGCAGTACCGGATCGGCTCGATCACCAAGTCCATGGTCGGCGCCGTCGTGATGAGGTTGCGCGACGAGGGCCGGGTCGACCTGCTCGACCCGCTCGGCAAGCACGTGGAGGGCACGCCGTTCGAGCACGTCACGATCGCCCAGCTGCTCTCGCACACCGGCGGGCTGACGGCCGAGCCGCCGACGGAGTGGTGGGAGCGCACGCCCGGCCTGCCGTTCGACGAGCTGGCCGCCCGACTCGGCCCGGAGGGCTCGCGGCACCGGCCGGGCCGCCGCTTCCACTACTCCAACCTCGGGTTCGGCCTGCTGGGCGAGGTGGTGGCGCGCCATCGCGGCATGACGTGGCTGGAGGCGGTCCGCAGGGAGGTCCTGGAGCCGCTGGGGATGAACGACACCACCGCGCGGCCCCGGGCCCCGCACGCCACGGGCTACGCCGTGCACCCCTTCGCCGACGTGCTGCTGCCCGAGCCGGAGCACGACGCGGCCGCGATGGCCCCGGCGGGACAGCTGTGGTCGACGCCCGCCGACCTGGCCAGGTGGGCGGCGTTCCTGGCCGGCTCCACGCCGGGCGTGCTGGCGCCAGGGACGCTTGCCGAGATGCGCGAACCCGCCACCGTGGACGACGGTGACGCGTGGACCTCGGGGTACGGCCTGGGCCTGCAGCTGGCCAGGTCCGGCGGGCGGCGCCTGGCGGGCCACACCGGGTCGATGCCCGGCTTCCTGGCCACCGTGTGGAGCGATCCGGCCGACCAGGTCGGCGTGCTGTTCATGGCCAACACCACCTCGGGCGTGAGCCGTACGCTGGCGACCGAGCTGCTGGCCATCCTCGACGAGCACGAGCCGCGCCTGCCCGAGCCGTGGAAGCCGGTCGCCGCCGACCCCGGCCTGCTGGCGCTGACAGGGCTGTGGCACTGGGGTCCCACGCCGTACGTGCTGAGGCTGCTGCCCGAGCGCGGGCTGTCGCTGACGCCGGTGAACGGCCCGGGCCGGGCCTCGCGCTTCGTGGCCCAGCAGGACGGCACCTGGCTCGGCCTGGACGGCTACTACGCGGGTGAGGTGCTCAGGGTGGGCGACGGGTTCCTCGACCTGAACACCTTCGTCTTCACGCGCGAGCCGTACCAGGACGGGACGCCGATCCCCGGCGGGCCCGGCCAGTGGGGCGCCCCCCGCTAGCGCGCATCGCCCGCCGCAGCGCGGGCTCGCCGCATCTGCCATGACCTGGCGGCGATTCGCCCCGCAGATGCGCGGCGACCCGGGTGTTCAGACTGGAATGTGCGAAGGTATGGTGATTACTTGTGACGACGTTCCGGATCAGCGAGGCGGCCGCCCTGCTCGGAGTCAGCGCCGACACCGTACGCCGGTGGGTCGACGCGGGCCGGCTGGCCGCCGAGCGCGACGAGAACGGCCACCGCCAGGTGAACGGCGCCGACCTGGCGGCCTTCGCCCGCACCCAGATCGAGGCGGAGGACGGCACGGGCCACTCCTCGGCGCGCAACCGCTTCCGCGGCATCGTGACCGAGGTCATCAAGGACGCGGTGATGGCCCAGGTGGAGATCGCCGCGGGTCCCTTCCGGGTGGTGTCGCTGATGAGCCGCCAGTCCGCCGACGAGCTCGACCTGCGGGTGGGCGTGGTGGCGGTCGCCGTGATCAAGTCCACGAACGTCGTCGTGGAGATCCCCGACCACACTCGCACTGTGAGTCAGTAAGGAGTCCTTGGTGCTCAGGCGTCAATCCCGATGGGCCCTCGCCCTTCCCCTCGTCGTCGCCCTGGCGGGCCTGTCCGGCTGCGGGTCGACCGAAGCGGCCGCTCCGGCCGCCCCGGCCGCCACCGCCTCCGCGGCGGGCGGCGAGGCCGCGACGGTGACGGTGTTCGCCGCCGCGTCGCTGACCGGCACGTTCACCGAACTCGGCAAGACCTTCGAGGCCGCCCATCCGGGCACGACGGTGAAGTTCAACTTCGGCTCCAGCGCCACGCTGGCCCAGCAGATCACCGCTGGAGCGCCCGCCGACGTGTTCGCCGCCGCCAGCCCCGCCACGATGAAGACCGTCACCGACGCGGGGCTGGCGGGCGCGCCTGCCACGTTCGTGCGCAACAAGCTGGAGATCGCCGTCCCGGCCGACAATCCTGCCAAGGTCGACGACCTGAAGGACCTGACCGACGCCAAGGTCAAGGTCGCGCTGTGCGCCGAGCAGGTGCCGTGCGGCGCCGCGGCCGTCAAGGCGCTGGACGCGGCCGGGCTGAAGGTCACCCCGGTGACGCTCGAGCAGGACGTGAAGGCCACGCTCACCAAGGTCGAGCTCGGCGAGGTCGACGCCGCCCTCGTCTACAAGACCGACGTGATCGCCTCCGGCGGCAAGGTGCGCGGCATCCCCTTCCCCGAGGCCGACAAGGCGATCAACGACTATCCGATCGCGGCGCTGTCCAAGGCGCCCGCGCCCGGCCCGGCCAAGCAGTTCGTCGACCTGGTGCTGTCGGCTGAGGGCAAGGGCGTGCTCACCAAGGCCGGATTCGAGGCGCCCTGACCCCGATGACCGCCACACCCACGGCACCCGCCCAGGGCGCCGAGCGACGAGGCACCACCGGCCGCCTGCCCTGGCTGCTGGTGGTGCCCGCCCTCCTCGGTCTCGCCTTCCTGGTGCTGCCGCTGGCCGGCCTGCTGGTCCGGGCGCCGTGGGCGACGCTGCTGGACCGGCTGGCCGAGCCGCAGGTGCTGGAGGCGTTGCGGTTGTCGATGGTCACCTCGACGGTCGCCACGGCCGTCTGCCTGGTGTTCGGCGTGCCGCTGGCCTGGCTGCTGGCCAGGGTGTCCTTCCCCGGCCGGCGGCTGGTGCGCGCCCTGGTCACCGTGCCGCTGGTGCTGCCGCCCGTGGTCGGCGGCGTCGCGCTGCTGCTGGTGCTCGGCCGGCGCGGCCTGATCGGGCAGTGGCTCGACGCCACGTTCGGCATCACGCTGCCTTTCACCACGGCGGGCGTGGTGGTCGCCGAGGCGTTCGTGGCCATGCCGTTCCTGGTCATCAGCGTCGAGGGCGCGCTGCGCGCCACCGACCAGCGCTTCGAGGAGGCCGCGGCCACGCTCGGCGCCTCCCGCTGGACCACCTTCCGCCGCGTCACGCTGCCGCTGATCATGCCGGGCGTCGTGGCCGGCGCGGTGCTGTGCTGGGCCAGGGCCCTCGGCGAGTTCGGCGCCACCATCACCTTCGCCGGCAACTTCCCCGGCACCACCAGGACGATGCCGCTGGCGGTCTACCTGGCGCTGGAGAGCGAGCCGGAGGCGGCCATCGTGCTCAGCCTCGTCCTGCTCGCCGTCTCGGTGGTCATCCTGGCGAGCCTGCGCGACCGGTGGGTGAGCAGCCCATGACCCTGCGCGCCCGCCTGGTCGTCACCAGACCGGCCTTCGGCCTCGACGTCTCGCTGGAGGTCGCCGCCGGCGAGGTCGTCGCCCTGCTCGGGCCCAACGGCGCCGGCAAGACCACCGCGCTGCGCGCCCTGGCCGGCCTCACCGGGCTGTCGGCCGGCGGGCACATCACCCTCGACGATCAGCCGCTGCACGACATGGCCGTCGAGCAGCGCCCGATCGGCATGGTCTTCCAGGACTACCTGCTCTTCCCGCACCTGTCCGCGCTGGACAACGTCGCCTTCGGGCTGCGCTGCCGCGGCGCGGCCAAAACCGAGTCGCGCCGTACGGCACGCGACTGGCTGGAGCGCGTCGGCCTGGCCGCGCACGCCGCGGCCAGGCCCCGCCGGCTGTCCGGCGGCCAGGCCCAGCGCGTCGCCCTGGCCAGGGCGCTGGCCGTACGGCCCCGGCTGCTGCTGCTCGACGAGCCGCTCGCGGCGCTGGACGCGCACACCAAGCTGGAGATCCGCTCCCAGCTGCGTCATCACCTGGCCGGCTTCGACGGCGCCACCGTCCTGGTGACCCACGACCCGCTGGACGCGATGGTGCTGGCCGACCGGCTCGTGGTCATCGAGGACGGCGCGGTCGTCCAGGAGGGCACGCCCGCCGAGGTGGCCCGCAGGCCGCGGACCGACTACGTCGCCCGCCTGGTCGGGCTCAACTTCTACCGCGGCCTGGCCGGCGGGCACCAGGTCAAGGTCGGCGAGCTGGTGGTCAGCACCACCGAGCAGCTCGACGGGCCCGCGTTCGTGGCCTTCCCGCCCGCCGCGGTCGCCCTCTACCGCTCGCGTCCCGACGGCAGCCCCCGCAACCTGTGGCAGGCGCGCATCGAGGGCATCGAACGGCACGGCGACAGCGTCCGCGTCCACCTCAACGGGCCGATCAGCGCGTTCGCCGACATCACCCCGGCCGCCGTGGCCGAACTCGACCTGACACCAGGGCAGAGCATCTGGGCGTCGGTCAAGGCCACGGAGACCCACGCCTACCCGGCATGAACCGTTCGGGCCCGGCGTCGAGGTGTTCGGCCCCGAGGTGGAGATCGGGAAGGACGCGTCTTCGCAGGACAGGCTGCCGGCCTTCATCGGGCGCGATCCACGGTGGCGGCCATGGGCGAGACCGTGAGCGAGCGTCGGCCGTCGCGACGCCATCCGGAGCGGGCGATCGTCACGCTCCGGACGGCAGGCCGCCGTCGACGCGGTCGGGCGGCGGAACCCTCGCAGCCGGCCCGGGCGTCAGGCTGAAGCCCGGCTCCTTCACCGCCGGGTGAGGACGTCCAGGCAGTGCCGGTAGAACCGGTCGGGGTCCACGGTGACGGCGGCCTTGACCGGCCGCCCGCCGGGGTCGCGCACGGTGCGCCCCTGGCCGGCCCCCTCGGTGACGACGTCGCAGTGGACCGTCTCGAAGCCGCAGATGCCGGGTTCGGCCAGGTATGACGTGGTGAGGCTGTCCCAGCAGCAGTACGGCAGGCCGGTGGTCTCCAGCACGCCGAACGTCAACGCGAGCAGCGACCCGGCCAGATCGCTGAGCGGCTTGCCGTAGTGGCGGCCGAAGGCGTGGGTGAAGGCGGTGGTCACCGGCACCTGGTCGGTCACGTCCAAGGGGAAGAGCGTGATGGGCAGCGTCGAGTCGAAGACGCGCTTGGCGGCTTCGGGGTCCCAGTAGACGTTCCACTCCGCCGAGCCGTCGTGCCCCGGCTCGTCGACGTTGCCGGGAACGTCGAGGGCTCCGCCCATGAAGACCACCTCCTCGATCGTGGCCGCGACCTCCGGGTGGTGGTCGAGGCACCAGGCGAGGTTGGTCAGCGGGCCGGTGGCGAGGATGGTGACGGGCGCGTCGGCCTCCAGCAGCCACGCGGCCAGACGTTCGTGGGCGGGAAGCGCCCCGTCCCGCGACGTCGGCGGCGCGCTCCGGTTGAGCACGGGCAACGCGTCGGCGCGGAGGGCGTCGATGCGCCAGGCGAGCGGGAAGGGGTTGCGCCCCGTCAGTTCGCCGAGGGCCGTCGGCACCTGCGGCAGCCCGGCCAGCTCGAGGATCTTGCGGGTGGCCGACATGGCCGGCACGGGCAGGCAGTCAGCCGGCGTGACGGCGATCCCGCGCAGGTCGACCGTGTCGTACTGGGTGAGGAGAAGGAGCGACAGCAGGTCGTCGAGGGCGCCGTCGTGGTCGAAGAGCACCGGACGGCGGGTCGTCAGGTCAGTCACGGCGCCTCACCAGGTGGAAGGAGAAGTCGGTGCCCCGGTGGTAGTCCTCGGAGTAGAGCAACGGCTGCCCGCCGCTGTCGTGGTGGGTCTGCAGCAGCGCCAGCCAGGCCCCGCCTGACTCCTCGATGCCGACCCGTGCCGCCTGTTCGGCCGTCAGGGTGACGGCACGGACATGCGTCACCGCGTACGCGACGGTGTGGCCGTGCTCGGTGAGGGTCTGGAACAGCGAGCCGGTCCAGTCGACCTCGTCCAGCGGGCGCGAGATCAGCGACCGGGCGAAGAAGTCGATCGAATACAGCAGGACGTCGTGCTCGTGCCGGCGCAGCCGCTCCAGCCGTACGATCGCCTGCCCGGCCGGCAACCGCAGGGTCTCCCGCTGGTGGCTGTCGGGCTCCAGGACCGAGACGTCCAGGACCGCGTTGTCCCCCTGGTAGCCGCGGCTGGCGAGCATCTCGGTGACGCCTTCCAGGCGGGTCAGCGGGCGATCGAGGCTGGGCTGGGAGGTCAGGTAGCGCCCGTCGCCGTGGCGGGCCTGGATGAGTCCTTCCTGCTCGAGGAGCTTGAGGGCCTCGCGGAGGCTCGTCCGGCTCACGCTGAAGCGCGCGATGAGGTCGTTCTCGGAGGGCAGCCTGTCGCCGGGGCGCAACCCCTCCTCGACGACCAGTGTCCGGAGCCGGTCGCGCACCTGCACGGCCAGCGTCCGATGTCGCCGTGTCACATTCGATCTCCCTTCGTGGCCACGATCACGCCGGTGGCCACCATGGTGCGGATTGAACAGAGAAGTGTCAACACTTCTCATACAAGTCCTGGTACAGGGCCTCGATCTCCCTTCCAGGAATAAGTGGACACCGCATCCACTTAGGCGTAGTGGACACAATGTCCGGTTAGTCGTCGGAAGGAGACCATGGTGGACACCAGCATGATCGGAGTCGTCTTCGGCAGCCTGACGCCGCCCGAAGAGCTCACCGAGGGGGCGGCGCTGGCCGAGCGGCTCGGCTTCGCGCAGCTGTGGTTTTCCGAGGACTGCTTCTTCACCGGCGGCCTGTCCGGCCTCACCCAGCTGCTCGCCGCCACCCAGGCGGTGCCCGTCGGTCTGGGTCTGGCCAGCGTGGTGACCAGGCATCCGGCGATCCTGGCGATGGAACTGGCCGGACTGGCTCGCATGTACCCCGGACGCGTCCGGGCCGCCGTCGGCCTGGGCAACACCCACTGGCTACGGCAGATGGGGTTGCTGCCCGAGCGTCCGCTGACCGCCGTCGTCGAGACCTTCGACGTGGTGCGGGAGCTGCTGGACGGCGAGCGGGTCGACCGCCGGACCGCTACCCACGAGCTGAACGGCATCCGGCTGGAGTTCCCGCCCCGGCAGCCCCCCGAGCTGTGGATCGGGGCGGTCAACCAGCGCGCGCTGCGGGCCGCGGGCGCCAGGGCCGACGGAGTCCTGCTGTCGGTTCTCGCCGGCCCTTCGTACGTCGCCTGGGCCAGGGAACAGGCGGCCGTGGCGGGCCGGCCGGCTCCCCCGGTCACGGCGTTCGTCCTCGCCTCGGTCTCCGATGACGCCCGGAAGGCGCGGGAGGCGGTACGGGAGGCCGTCGGCTTCTTCCTGAAGGCCGAAGCGCACACCGCGCTGGTCGGCCGGTCGCGCTACGGCGCCGAGATCCGGCAGCGGGTCGCCGCCCTGGCCGACGGGCAGCCGCTGGCCGTCGAGGACGCCTGGATCGACGAGTTCGCCGCCGCCGGCGACCCCGAGCACGTACGGGAGCGGCTCCAGGGGTTGCTCGACGCCGGCGCCGACTCGCTCGGCCTGTGGCTGTTCCCGCCCGACCGCCTCACCGACCAGCTCCACCGGATCGCCGCGGACGTCCTCGGCCCGACCCGCTGACCGGACGGTGCCGTGCATGCCCGGACGCCCGTTCGGAGAGGTGACGTGGGGGCATGGCCGATCCGTACAAGACCGCAGGCCGGCGGCCGGGAAGGATGGGGGCATGGATATCGACAAGGTGAGAGCGTTCATGGCCGGTCACGCGCGGCTGCTGGACCGCCGCCGCTTCGAGCTGCTGGCCGGTACGGGCACGCCCGAGGCGACGCTGGCCGCGCTGGAGGGATACCGCAACGCCGACGGCGGCTACGGCTGGGGCCTGGAGCCGGACCTGCGCTCGCCGGAGAGCCAGCCGGGGGCGGCACTGCACGCCTTCGAGGTGTTCGAGGAGGCGCCGAGCCCGCGGGCCGCCCAGCTGTGCGACTGGCTGGAGACGGTGACGCGGCCCGACGGGGGGTTGCCGTTCGCGCTGCCATTGACCGTCCCCGCCGCCACCGCGCCGTGGTGGCGGGACGCGGACACCACGACGTCGTCGTTGCAGATCACCGCGGTGACGGCGGCGGCCGCCTGGCGGGCGGCCGCCCGTGACGGCGCGGTGGGCGGGCACCCGTGGCTGGCCCGCGCCACCGCCTACTGCCTGGAGGCGATCGCGGCCCTGAAGGAGCAGCCGCACGCCTACGTGCTGGCGTTCGCCGTCCGCTTCCTCGACACCCGGCCCGAGCACGCCGACCTGCTCGACAAGCTGGCCGCGTTCATCCCGCCGGACGGCGAGCTGCGGGTCGAGGGCGGCACGGAGGAGGAGAAGCTGCGGCCGCTCGACTTCTCGCCCTACCCGGAACTGCCGTCGCGGCGGCTGTTCGCGAAGGAGGCGGTGGCGGCGGACCTGGACCGGCTGGCCGCGCTCCAGCAGGAGGACGGCGGCTGGACCGTCGACTACGCGACCGTCTCCCCCGCGGGCGCGCTGGAGTGGCGTGGGGCCACCACCGTCCACGCCATCGATGTCCTGCGCCGCAACGGGAGAATCTAGGCGGCGGCCACCGCTTCGGGGTGTGGCACGACGCGCCGCCGTACGGCGAGGCCGAAGGCCACGACGAGCAGCCCGCACGCCCCGGACAACGCGAAGGGGGCGGCCGGCCGCCACAGGTCGTACAGCCAGCCACCGACCCCGGAGATGACGAAGATCCCGATCGCGCCGCAGAGGACCTGCACGCCGAAGGAGGAGCCGCGGTAGCGGGCCGGCACCTGCTGGGCGAGCAGCGGCCCGGCCGTGGTGATGACGCCGATCTCGCCGAGGCCGATGAAGGCGGCCACCAGCATCATCCCCGGCCCGAGCGGGTCGCTGACCAGCAGGGTCGACAGGTAGGCGGCGGCGGCGACGGCCTGGGCGAGGATGACGACGTGCTGCCGCCGCATCCGGTCGCCGAGCCAGCCGAACAGCGGCGCGCCCACCACGATCACCGTGTAGGCGATGCCGACGACGGCGCCGCTCCTGGCCAGGGCCTCGGTGGCCGACATGCCTCGTACGGACGTGGCGTGGTCGGCGATCCACAGCGACAGGAAGCTCGCCACGAGGGCCAGATCGGCCCGCGCCACGAAGGAGGCGGCGTAGGACAGCGCCACTCCGGGGTCGCGGGCCAGTCTGACGCCCTCGGCGATCAGCCGCGTCAGCGGCACCCTGGGCGTCTCGGCCGCGCCCAGGGCCGGCGAGAGCGTGTGGCGCAGCGCCAGGGCGCCGAGCAGGACGAGCGCGGAGACGACCAGGAAGCCGGTCCTGGCGGCGGCGGTGGGCTCCATGCCGCCCTCCTCCAGCATGCTGGGCAGCCTGACCAGCACCAGCACGGCGATCATCGCGCCGATGCCGCTGAAGAGCCCGAGCCAGCCGTACGCCTTGCCGCGCGCGTGGTCGCGCACGTAGTCGGCCGTGATCGCGGACATCGTGACGTGCAGGGCGGCGATGCCGAGGGCGAACAGGACGCGCAGCGCGACGAGGACGGCCGTGTTGCCGGCGAACGGGTACAGCGCCGCGCCCGCCGCGCACAGCAGGAGCCCGGCGACCGCGACGGGTCGCCTGCCGATCCGGTCGGCCAGCGCGCCGTACCAGGTCAGGCTGAGGATCAGCGCCACCTCCGCGGCGATCTGCAGGTAGCCGGTGATCCTGCCGAGGTCGCCGGAGGACAGCCGCAGGACCTCGTTGAGGATGTACGGCTGGCCGGCCGGCAGGAAGGTGATGACGGCGGTGCCCAGGAACCCGAGCCCCATGCAGGCCCACAGGTTGGTCTTGCTGATGCCGGGCGTCGCGTCCAGACCTAACATGCGCACGATCATCGCAAGACAAGACGTAGATCGTCTAGGTTTGCCTCATGAGCAGTGAGCGGGTTCCTCCGGGTATCAGCGCAGTTGTCCCCAACGTGGCGCGGATGTACGACTACTACCTGGGTGGCAAGGACAACTTCGAGGTGGACCGGCGTGCCGCGGAGAAGGTCCTGGCGCTCATCCCCGAGGTCAGGGGCGATGCCCGCAACAGCAGGGCGTTCCTGCAGCGGGCGGTCCGCCACCTCAGGCAGTCGGGCGTCGACCAGTTCCTCGACATCGGCTCGGGCCTGCCGACCGCCGGCCACGTCCACGAGGTGATCGACGGCGCGGAGGTCGTCTACGTCGACAACGATCCCGTCGTCCTGACCCACTCCAGGGCCCTGCTCGGCCACTCCCCCGGCGTCACGGTCCAGGAGGGCGACCTGCGGGAGCCGGAGAAGGTCATGGCCGGAGCGGCGCAGGTGCTCGACCTCGAGCGGCCCGTCGCGCTCCTGGTGGTCTCCCTGCTGCACTTCATCACCGACGCGGAGGACCCGGGCGGCATCATCCGCCGGTACCGCGACCTGCTTCCCGCCGGCAGCCACCTGGTGCTGACACACGTCGCGCCCGACACGATGCCGCAGAAGGCCGGCGAGGTCAGCGCCGTCTACCGGAACGCCTCCTCGCCGTTCACCACCCGGCGCCGCGACGTGTTCGAGAGCTTCCTCGAGGGGTTCGAACTGCTCGAGCCCGGCATCGTCAACACCCGCGAGTGGCGTCCCGACGCGACCACCGACAGGTCGTCCGTCAAGGGCGACTACCACCTGTGCGCGGTGGCCGCCAAGCGCCCCTGACCCGGCGCCCGCCCTCGCGACCGCAGGGCCGGCCTCGCCCGGCGGCGGACCGCCGAGACCCCCCGACCTCGCCGGCCGCCGCCCAGCGCGCGGTGCCGGCAACGGTTGCGAGTAATGAGTTCTTTTCTCTTTACGAGTTTTCCCCGAGACCCTTCCAGGGCTTTGCTGGAAGCGTCCGACCAAATGAGCACGTGTTGACTGAAAATTTCTCCATGGGCGCACCTCACCGCTTTGGGCGCTGGTCCGTCCCCCAAGCCGACGAGCGAGCCTGAAAGCCGCCTGAGACGCCTGTCGAGATCCCTGAAAGCGCTTTCAGGAGGCCGTCATGGCTCGCTCACGTATCGTCTTCTCGCTGTCGCTCGTCGCGGCCATAGCTCTGGTGGCACTGGTGATCGGAGTGGTGGGAGGCCGGGCGACGAGTTCGGCCGCTCAGGGGACCGGCGGAGGCGCGGGCGGGGCGGCGAGTGGCAAGAAGATCGACGTGGTCATCAAGGCGAGTGATTCCTCGTTCTGGCAGACCATGATCGCCGGGGCGAAACACGCGGGCGGAGACTTCGGCCTCAACGTGAGCACCTTCGGCCCCACGTCAGAGACGAACATCGACGAGCAGGTGCAACTGGTGGAGAACGCCATCTCCCGAGGCGTTGACGGGCTCGTGATCGCGCCCAACTCCTCCAGCGCCCTGAACTCGGCGATCGACCGGGCGCGCAAGGCGGGGCTCAAGGTCATCACCGTGGACAGCCGCGTGACCACCGCCTCGGAGGGCTTCATCGGCACCGACAACGTCAAGGCCGGGATGCAGGCAGGCAAGCGCATGTGCGACCTGCTCAAGGCGCTGAACAAGACGAGCGGCGGCGTCATGATCGAATCGTCCGTGGCCGGCATCCAGTCACTGGTCGCCAGGGACGCCGGCTTCAAGCAGGGCCTCGCGCTCAACTGCCCGCAGGTCAAGGTGGTACTGCAGCGCTTCAACAACAACGACATCAACACCGCGGCGTCGCAGGTCAACGACGCGCTCACCGCCAACCCCGACCTGGCGGGCGTGTTCGCGGACAACAACACCTCGGGAGTCGGCGCGGCGCGGGCGATCCAGGACAACAAGGTGGCTGACACCGTCCCCGTCGTGGCGTTCGACTCCGACCCGCAGGAGAACGCCGCGCTGGCCGCCGGCACCATCGACGCGCTGGTGGTGCAGAACCCCTACTTCTTCGGCTACCAGGGCGTTCTGGGGGCCGGAATGGCCACGGTCGGTCGCATCCCGCCGCGTGACATCGACCCCGGCGCCGTCGTGGCCGACAAGGAGAACATGAACGAGCCGGATGTGAAGCAGTTGCTCAATCCGCCGACGATGAAGGCGGAATGATGATGGAACCCGTCGTCGAGCTACGTGACGTCTCCAAGGCCTTCGGGCCCGTGCAGGCGCTCAGCAACGTCTCGCTCCGTCTCGTTCCCGGCCAGGTGAACTGCCTCGCCGGGGAGAACGGCGCGGGGAAGTCGACCCTGATCCGGGTGCTGACGGGCGCGCTGCGCCGCGACAGCGGCACCTACGAGATCGACGGCCAACCGGTCACCACGCCGACCCCCGCGCACATGCGCACGGCCGGCATTCAGGCCGTCTACCAGGAGCTCAGCCTGCTCCCGCACCTGTCGGTCGAGGAGAACCTCTTCATGGGACGTCTTCCCGCGCGCAAGGGGATCATCGCCAGGGCCCGGTTGCGGTCCCATGCCAGGAAGGCGCTCGACGAGGTCGGACTGACCGACATCAGCCCCGCCACTATCGTGGAACGGCTCCCCGCGGCCACGCGCCAGCTCGTGGAGATCGCCAAGGTGCTGACCGCCGACTCCGTCAAGGTGATCGTGTTCGACGAGCCGACCACAGCGCTGACCGAGGCCGAGTCCGAGCGACTCCTGGAGCACATCCGGCGGCTACGCGAGCGCGACATCGCGATGCTCTACGTGACCCACCGGCTGGAGGAGATGTTCGAGATCGGCGACTGGGTGACCGTATTGCGGGACGGGGGCCTGTCCGAGGAAGGGCCGATCAGCAACTACGACGAGGACCGCCTGATCACCGCGATGGTCGGCAGGGAGATCAGCTCGCTCTACCCGGAGACCCACCGGCACGCGGGAACGCCCGCGCTGCGGGTCAGGGGACTGCGCCGGTTCGAGAACTCGCCGGCCATCGACCTCCACGTCGGATCAGGAGAGATCCTCGGCATCGGAGGGCTGCTGGGGTCGGGGCGCAGCGGGTTGTTGCTGTCCATCTTCGGGGCGTCCCCCATCGTGGCCGGTGAGGTGGAGGTCGAGGGCAAGTCCGTGAAACCGTCCGGACCGCGCACGATGATGAGCACCGGGGTAGGACTGCTGACCGAGGACCGCAAGGTGCTGGGGCTGCTGCCGCAGCTGTCGATCCGGGAGAACGTCACCATCGCCAGCCTGCGCACCGGCTCCCGGCGTGGTCTCCTGCCCGGTCGTGAGCAGGTCGAGGAGGCCGACCGGCTGCTCGACAGCCTGCGGCTGCGGGCCGGTTCCTACGCCCAGCCGGTGTCGACGCTGTCCGGCGGCAACCAGCAGAAGGTGCTGCTCGCCCGATGGCTGCTCACCAAGCCGAAAGTACTGATGTTCGACGAGCCCACGAAGGGCATCGACGTCGGGGCCAAGGGTGAGCTGTACACGATCATCGGCGACCTGGCCGCGAAAGGGTTGGGGATCATCGTGGTCTCGTCGTACCTTCCGGAGCTGCTGGGGCTCGCGGATCGCATCCTCGTGCTGCGCGACGGGGCGGTCGCGGGTGAGCTTCCCGGATCCGCCACCGAGGAGGACGTGCTCCACCTGGCGAGCGGTACCGCAGGCGCCGAGACGCCGCCGACCCGAGAGCCCACGGTGGCCCCGGGCGTGACTCCACCGACTCAGGAGGAGTGAGCCGAAATGCCGAAGCTGATCTGGCGTGAGCCGATCGAGACCACGACGATCGTCAACAGGCCGCCCGGGGGTGCGGAACCCGGGCTGGCGACGGTGCCGAAGGCCAGGGAGGCGCCCGAGCAGGTGGCCGAGCCCCGGCGACGGGTCGTCACGCTGGGCGACATCGCAGGACGAGAGAGCGGCGGCCTCGTCGTGCTGCTCGTGGCGGTCGGTGCCCTCACGCTCGCCAGCGACGAGTTCCTCACCGCCAACAACCTGGCCAACCTCGCCCGGCAGGTCGCGATCTTCGGGATCATCGCGGTCGGCGAGCTCCTGGTCATCCTGACCGCCGGGATCGACCTGTCGGTCGGGTCGGTCCTGGGCCTGACCGGCGCCACCACCGCGCAGCTCCTGGTCGCCGGCATGCCGATCCTGCCGTCGATCCTGCTCGGCGTGGGGATCGGCACCGCTCTCGGGATCGTCAACGGTCTGCTGGTGACCCGTGCCCTGCTGCCACCGTTCATCGCGACCCTGGGCATGCTCGGCATCGCCCGTGGAATGGTGTTGCTCAGCACCGACGCCCAGACCATTCAGGGCGTGCCGGAGTCGTTCCAGGCGATCGCCAACGGCACCGTCCTGGGCATTCCCAACCTTCTCATCATCGCCCTCGCGGTCACCGCCGTGATGTGGTTCGTGCTCACCCGGACGGTCTTCGGCCGCTACATCTACGCCGTCGGCTCGAATCCCGAGTCGGCCCGCCTCGCGGGTGTGCCCGTGCGCCTGGTGACGGTCTCGGTCTACATGATCTCAGGCATGCTGGCCGGTCTCGGCGGGGTGCTGCTCGCCTCCCGGCTGGGAGCGGGCATCCCCACCGCGGGCACGGGCTTCGAACTGAGCGCGATCGCCGCCTGTGTCATCGGCGGCGCGAGCCTGTTCGGCGCGAAGGGCAGCGCCATCGGCGCCTTCACCGGAGCACTGATCATGGGAGTGCTCAACAACGGTGGCAACCTGCTGGCGATCAACGCCTTCTACCTCCAGATCGCCATCGGTGTGCTCATCCTGGTCGCGGTCGGGTTCGACCAGCTGAACACCAGGCGGTCGGCGACCAGCGGCGGTTGACGACGGCCTGCGCTCCCGGTCGGCGGTCAGCGGGCGCCGGCGGCATGGCGCTGCCGCCATCTGTCGATCAGCGGGACCAGCTCGTCGAGCATGTAGGCGTAGAAGTCCTGCATCTCGCTCACCGCGCTGGCCGGATGGCGACTGCGCCGAACCGACACCATCAAGGCCTGAACAGCAGCCCCTTCCGCGGCACGGCCTGCCGTACGGAACGGGCTGCTGTCCCCGACCGGCATGACCTGGACGGGCACGGCTGACTTGCCGGAACGAACGGCGGCGTCCCCGCGTGCCCCGCTCCGGTCACCCCTGCCGACCTCCCCGGACCGGCTTGGGTCAGGCGCCGACGCTCTGATAGTGGCGCAGCTGCCCCGCCCAGATCCGGTAGGCCACCGCGAACAGCGCGACGCCCAGCAGGGGGCTGGCGTAGGCCAGCGGCATGACGGCCTTGCCCAGCACGACGGTCGCCGGCACGTACGCGACGAACGCGACCGGCAGCACGAACGTCAGCACCCACTGGGTGACGCCGCCGAAGACGCTCATCGGATAGGAGCCGAACCGGCTGAAGACGTCGTCGACGAAGACCCGCAGCGCGAAGGTGTCGAGCATCCGCAGCGCCGTCGACGACAGGGCGAGGAAGAAGGCCGCCTCCACCAGCGCGCCGCCGACGACGGCGGCCGCGCAGAAGGCGAGCAGGCCGGGCGTCCAGGCGATGCCGGCGGCACCGCCCGCGACGGCCAGCAGGACGACGCCGACCAGCAGGTCGCCGAGCTGGCCCACCCCCATCCGCTTGGCCATCACCTGGACGAGCGGGTTGAGCGGGCGCAGCAGGATCCTGTCGAACTCGCCCTCGCGGACCAGCCAGTCGATGCCGATGAGGCTGCTGAGCGGCAGCATGCACAGCGCGTGGGCGGTCAGGCGCATGCCGTACAGGAAGGCGATCTGGGGCAGGCTCCAGCCGGCCATGCTGGGGAAGGTGTGCATGATCACCCAGATGAAGGCGAAGCCGCTGCCCTGGTAGACCGCGCCGGTGAGGATGCCGATGACGGTGTTGAGCCGGTACTGCATGGCGCCGCGCATGGCGGCGCGCTGCAGCCGCCAGTACAGGCGCAGCGTGCGGGTGAGCTCAGCCACCGTTGATCACCACCCTGCGGTGCGCGAGCCGCCACAGCGCCCACAGCAGCGCCCACAGCGCCGCGATCCACGCCAGCTCCACCAGCAGCGCGCGGGCGATCTCGGCGGAGGACAGCCGGCCGACGTAGATGGCGGCCGGGACGTAGCCCAGGTACTTGAACGGCAGCGCGTCCGCCAGCACGCCCAGCGCCCCGGGGAAGAACGAGAGCGGGACCATCGTGCCCGCGAAGAACTGGCTGACCAGGCGATACAGCAGCGAGATCGCGCCGGTCTCCATCGTCCAGAAGCCGATCAGGCAGATCAGCAGCGCCATGAGCAGGCCGATGACGTACCCGAGGGCCAAGGTCACCGCGTACGGCAGCGCGTGCGAGGTGGGGGTGATCGAGCCGACCAGCAGCACCACCGGCACGACCGGGGAGAGCAGCAGCAGCGCGCCCGCGGTGTGGCCGGCCTGGAAGGCGGCCATCTGCGGAAGGTAGCCGACGGGCCTGGCCAGGTCGAAGAACACCGTGCCGGTGCGGATCCGGAAGTGGGCGAGGCGCGTGATGACCGGCATCGTGGCGAACGTCTGCAGGTTGGCCAGGGTGAGGTAGGCCAGCAGCTGCTCCAGCGTGAGATCGGCGGCCTGCCTGCGCTCGCCGTACACCGCGGTCCACACCATCCGCAGCAGGAACACCTGCGCGATCAGCGTCAGCGACGTCAGGACGACCTCGCTGCGATAGGCGAACTGGAAGCGCAGGCCGATGCGGGCCATGCCGCGTAAGGACCGGATCATGCGGCGTAGATCCTCTTGATCACGCTCTCCAGGTCGGGCTCCTCGATCGACAGGTCGCGGACGGCGTGGTTGGCCAGCAGGTCGGGGACCTTCAGTCCCTCGGTGAGCTCGTAGGTGTGGCTGCCGTCGTCGGTGTGCACCACCAGCCTGCGGGGTGGCGCGTAGGCGCCGACCAGGTCCTCGATGCCGCCGTCGTAGAGCACCCGGCCCTTGTCGATGAGGATGATCCGCTTGCACAGTGCCTCGACGTCGGCCAGGTCGTGCGTGGTCAGCAGGACGGTGGTGCGGCCGGCCCGGTTGGTGTCGAGGATGAACTCGCGTACGGCCTGCTTGGCCAGCACGTCGAGCCCGACGGTCGGCTCGTCGAGGTAGAGGATGGGCGGCTCGTACAGCATGGCGGCGGCCAGGTCGCCGCGCATGCGCTGGCCCAGGCTGAGCTGGCGGACGGGGGTGGCCAGGAAGTCGTCGAGCCCGAGCAGGTCGCGCATCCTCTTCATCGACGCGGTGAAGCGCGCGGCGGGCACGTCGTACAGGTCGCCGACCAGGCGCAGCGACTCGATCAGCGGCAGGTCCCACCACAGCTGGCTGCGCTGGCCGAAGACCACGCCGACGGCGCGGGCGTTGGCGTGGCGGTCGCGCCACGGCACCCGGCCGGCGACCTCGACGACGCCGCTGGTGGGGGTGAGGATCCCGGTCAGCATCTTGACGGTGGTGGACTTGCCGGCGCCGTTGGGGCCCAGGTAGCCGACGACCTCGCCCTCGGCGATGTCGAAGCTGATGTCGTCGACGGCGGTGCGCTCGTCGTACTGGCGGGTCACCAGCGTGCGCAGGGCGCCGAAGGGTCCGCCGAACGTGCGCGGGCGACGGAAGATCTTGGTCAACTTCTCGACGCGGATCACCCGTCAATTTCTTTCAGACATGTGCGGCAGTCGGCAAATTACTTTCTGTGCGCGTCGCCGTTTATGGTTGCAGGGTAACGTTGCGGCAAACGACTTCGAGGCGTCTGGTGTCTGATCTTGCATGGGTGGAGCGGATCCGAGCGGATTTCGCGCATTGGGTGCTCGCATTGCCCGCCGAACATCCCGGCGTGGGGGCGCTCCTCGACCAGCACGTCGCCGCCGTACGGCACGCCATCCGCTCCATCGGCGAGCAGGTGGGCCACACGGCACTGCTCAGCTACCTGATCGGCTTCTGGGACGGCGCGCACGAGAAAGGGTGGCGGGCCCCCGAGCCCGGCCACCCTCTCGACTTCGCCACGCTGCGGATGAGCGCGGTGTGCCTGATGCTCTCCCCCGCGACCTGACGCTTCTCCGTCCATCTCGTCGGGAGGGCGCGGGCACCGGCTCACCTCGGCGGCGGCTCACCGGGGCCTGGCCGGTAACCGCCGGCCTCACCAGGGCGTGACTCGTAGCCGCCGGCCTCGCCCGGCCGTGGCGGGTAACCCCCGGCCTCGCCTGGGCGTGACTCGTAGCCCCCGGCCTCGCCCGGACGTGACTGGTAGCCGCCGCCCTGTGCCGGCTGGGCCGATCCCGGCGCTCCGGCCCGCGCCGGGGCCGGAGCGGTCGCGGGTGCCTCCGCCCCCGCCATGGCGTCCCGGCGTCCGCGGTCGTAGGCCGCCGTCTCGGTGCGGATGGCGTTGGTCTCCGCCTCGGCCCTGCTCAGCCACGCCTCCCAGCGCTGCTGCATCGGTTTGACCAAGCCGCCGCCGAGGCCGACGATCAGGACGCCGGCCACCGCCGCCAGGAACGCGATCAGCACCGGCATGGTGACCGTGGTGGCGATCTCGATCTGGTTGAGCGCGGCGATCACGCCGAGGGCGATGATGAACACCTGCGCGATCGTGGCGAGCAGGCTGCCGTACGACAGGCCGCCCAGCGCGGCGCTGACGACGTCCTTGACCGCCCTGGCGATCGCCGTGGCCACGACGATGATGATGATCGCGACCGCGGCCTTGGGCAGCCAGGCCACCACGCCGCCGAGGAGCGCGCTGATCGGGTTCGGCCCGAACACCGAGAACGAGATCTGCAACGTGATCAGCAGCACCGCGTAGTACACGAGCTTGGCGATGAGGTCCGACGCGTCGTAGCGGCTGCGTTCCATCATCCGGCCGACGCCGCCGCGCTCGACCCAGCGGTCGAACCCGATGCGCGTCAGCCCCTTGTCGACGATCTTGTACAGCAGCTTGGCGATAACCCAGCCGACCAGCAGGATCACCAGGAACGCGACGAACTTGGGAACGAAGCTGGCGGTCGCCGTCCAGGCGTCGACCAGCCCTCTTCTCCAATCGTCAGGATTCATGGCTCAGGTTCCCCCCTCCAGCCTTGTCCAGCCTGGCACGGGACCCCTGCCCCTTTACCTGGTGACTATGCGCGACCTGCGGTGACGCCCGGCGTCAGCGGGCGAAGCCGGCTACCGCCGCGAGAATCTCCTCACGCATGGTGTCGCTGCCGGTGTGCCCGGAGTCGTCGACCACCACGAGCCTGGCGTCGGGCCACGCCTGGGCCAGTTCCCACGCGGTCCCCAGCGGCGACCCCAGGTCGAAGCGGCCGTGGATGAGCACGCCCGGGATCCCGGCCAGCCGGTGCGCCTCACGCAGGAGGACGCCCTCCTCCAGCCAGGCGTCATTGGCGAAGTAGTGCGCGCAGATCCTGGTGAACGCCGCCAGCTCGGCGGGGGGCCGGTCGCTGTAGGCGTTCGGCTTGCCGTTGGTCTCCAGGGAGATCACTGTGTCCTCCCATGTGGCCCAGTCGTTGGTGGCCTTGGCCCGCACGTCGGGGTCGGGGTCGGCCATCAGCCGCGCGTAGGCCGACAGCAGGTCGCCGTCGCGGTCGGCCTCCGGTACGCCCTCCCTGAAGCGCTGCCACTGCTCGGGGAAGAACGCGCCCACGCCCTTGTAGAGCCAGTCGGTCTCGGAGCGGCGGGTCGTCGTCACCGCGACGATGACCATCTCCGAGACGCGCTCCGGGTACGCCTCGGCGTAGGCCAGCATGAGCGTCGAGCCCCACGAACCGCCGTACAGCAGCCATCGGTCGACGCCGAGATGCTCGCGCAGCCGCTCCATGTCCGCGATGAGATGGTGGGTGGTGTTGGTGGTCAGGTCCGTGGCCGGGTCGGCGGCGTGCGGCAGGCTCCGGCCGCAGTTGCGCTGGTCGAACAGGATGATCTTGTAGCGTTCCGGGTCGAAGGTGCGGCGATGGCCGGGCGTGCAGCCCGAGCCTGGCCCGCCGTGGACGACGAGCGCGGGTTTCCCCTCGGGGTTGCCGCAGACCTCCCAGTAGACGAGGTGGCCGTCGCCGGTGTCGAGGTGGCCGTGGTCGTAGGGCTCGATGGGGGGATACATGCCGGGTCCTTTCCGTCAGAAAATACAACAGCACTGTTATATTAGGGCCATGGAACCACGCGAGGTGCTCGGCACGCGCCTGCGCCTGCTGCTCGACCTGCTCGACGACGGCGTGACGGCGCTCTACCCCCAGCTCGGCCTGGACGGCTTCCGCCCCCGCTACGCGCCGGTCCTCCGGCAACTCGCCCTCGAGGGTCCGAGCTCCATCCGCGACCTGGCCCGCGCCATCGGCGTCACCCACTCGGCCGCCAGCCAGACCGTCGCCCAGCTGGCCAGGGAGGAACTGGTCGGCCTCTCCCCCGGCGCCGACGCCCGCCAGCGGATCGTCCACCTCACCCCGAAGGCCGAGGCGCTGCTGCCCGCGATGGACGAGGAACGGCTGGCGACCGACGCCGCCGTGGCCGAACTCGAGGCCGAACTCCCCTACCCGCTCACCCGCCTGGTCGACGAGGCGCTGGAGGCGCTGCGCCGCCGTCCGATGCGGGAGCGGACCGGCGCGGCCGCCCGGCGCCGCTGACGCTCAGCGGAGAGCGGCCGCGACGTCGGCGGCCGGGCCCGGAGGCAGCGCGCCGTGCAGCAGCTCGACCCGGTGGGTGAGGCGGGGCGCGAGCACGGGGACACCCCGGCCGGCCGAGGCGGGCAGCAAAGTCAGGCCGTGTCCCGCCTCGACCAGGTTGCGCACGGTGTGCACGTCGTCGCCGGTGTAGGCCAGGCCGGGGCGGAAGCCGTCGCCCAGCAGGTCGCGCAGCCGCTCGAGCGGGCACAGCGTGGTCTGCAGCCACACCGCGTCGACCAGGTCCGCCAGCCGCAGGCCCGGTCGGCCGGCGAGCGGATGGTCCGACGGGAGGGCGACGACCAGGTCCTCCTCCGCGATGCCCACCGCGGTCAGCGGGCCGACGTCCGGCAGGCGCAACGGGTCGCTGGGCGCGGCGATGCCGTCGATCATCCCCAGATCGGCGCGCCCGGCGGCGACGTCGGCCGCCACGGTGTCGCGGTCGACGGTGGCCAGCGTGAGGTCGAGGCGGGGGTGGGCGGCGCGGGCACGCGCCAGCCGTACGGCGATCGAGGCAGTGACGGCCAGCGGCGAGGCGGACACCGCCAGCCGGCGGGCGGGCCCGGCCGCCGCGCGGCGCACGTCCGCGCGCGCCGCCTCCACGCGCAGCAGCAGCGGGCCCGCGTGCTCCAGCAGCCGGACGCCCGCCTCGGTCGGCGCGACCGGACGGCGGTGCAGCAACGGCATGCCGAGATCGGCCTCCAGCGTGGCGATCTGCTGGGAGACCGCCGACTGGGTGTAGCCGAGCTCCTCGGCCGCCGCCGAGAACGACCCCCTGCGGGCGACGGCGACCAGAGTCCTGAGCAGGTGCGGGTCCATCCCTAGAGTGTGACGCGCACCAGGTTCCTCGTGCGCAGCGCGTACAGGGCACGGCCGTCGGGCGCGGCTGCCAGCAGCGGCTGGGTGCCGTAGGCCTGCGCGTCCAGCCCGTCGACCACGGTGGAGATCGTCATGGCCGACGGGTCCAGCCGGTAGATCGTCCTGCCGTCGGTGCCGTAGAGGCGGCCGTGCGTCTCCACGAGCGTGCCGCTGCGCGCCGCGCTCAGCGGCACCTGGACGGTGCGGGTCACCTCCCTGCGCCACGGGTCGAACTCGAACAGCACGCCGGTGTCGGCGACGCCGTACAGCTTGCCGCGGTGGGCGACGAGGTCGGAGATCGACGTGGCGCCCTGTACCGGCACCAGCGACCAGCGGACCCGCTTGGTCCGCAGGTCGAAGGCGGCCAACTGGGCCTCCTTCTCCACCGGGGTGGTGCCGAGGCCGCCGGCGATCTCACTGGCGACGTAGGCGGTGCCGAGCATGCTGGTGACCGAGCGGACGGACTGGTTCCTGACGACGTTCCTGAAGGTCTCGATCGTGTCGCGGCGCGGGTCGTAGAGGGCCAGGGCGCCGCCGTGCAGGCCGTACTCCGGCTGGGTGCCGACCAGCAGCCGCCCGGAGAGCGGGTCGTAGTGGGCGTCCAGCGGGCGGTTCTGCTCCTCGCCCACCCGGGTCAGGCGCCTGAGCTCGGTGCCGTCGGGCCGCATCCCGAACAGGTAGGCCAGCGTGTAGACCGACAGGTAGACCTGCTTGCCGACGACCGTCATCGCCTTGGCCTCGCCCGGCAGGAAGGTGCGCGTGCTCGCGCCACCGGCCAGGTCGTGCACCTGGATGCCCGCCTTGCCGCTGACCAGCACCTGCTCACGGGTGGCGGTGACGGCCATCGGCAGCTCCGGCGCCGGCGGCATGCCGGCCTGCGTGAGGTCGACCCCGGTCAGCTCGCCCGTGGCCAGGTCGTACTCGACGACCGAGCTGGTGAGCACGCCCGTCACCTTGCCGCCACCGACGAAGACGCGGTTGAACGCCGCCCCGTCGTACGGCACCGCCAGCCTGTCGAGCTTCGCGGTGTCACGGTCGTAGCGGTAGAGCGTCCCCGACGGCCTGGTGCCGAAGTAGACGTCGTTGTTGGGCGCGTCGATGCCGATGGCGGTGACGTAGGAGTCGCCAGGGGCGTCCACCAGCGTGTGGCGGGACGGGTCGGCGGTCTCCATCAGCATGAGGTCGCCCGTCGCCGACAGCCCGGCGGCCAGCAGGCCGCCCTCCAGCGCCAGCGTGGCGACGAAGGTGCGGTCGGCCAGCTCGGCCGGCAGGATCTCGCGCTTGGCGCCGGTGGCCCGGTCGATGGCGACGAGATGCGCCTTCGCGCCCACGCCCGCGTAGATGGTGGTCTCGTCGACGGCGATGCTGCGCACGTACTGCTCGCCCGGCACGACCTGGCCGAAGTCACGGGTCTGGCCGGTGGCCGGGTCGTATTCGACCACCCGCCCGCGCGGGTAGGTGCCCGCGTAGATCTTGCCGTCGGGGGCGGCGTCCAGGCACCAGATGAAGGGGTCAGGCTTGACGTCGGCGACCTTCGTGGCCGTGCCGGTGCGCGTGTCGACCTTGTGGATGTCGCCGGGGGTGTAGGTGCCGACGTACAGGTCGGTGCCGACGGCCGCCGCGGCCCAGGTACCCTCACCCGTCGGCAGCTCGGTCACCGAGGTCACCGTGCGCCGGGCGGGGTCGTAGGCGCCGATCCGTGTCGGCGCGATGCCGCCGGTGCCCAGGTAGAGCCGGTCCCCGACGAACTCGGCCGCGCTGATGGAGGTGACCTCCGACGCGGGGCCCAGGTCCTCGACCACCGGCGCGGCGGCGGCCGGGGCGGGCACGCCCGACAGGGCGACGACCAGGGCCGTCGCCAGCGCGGCGGCGAACCGTGTCCTTCTCATCGATGTGCCTCTCGTGTGGTGCTCAGAAGGCATGGCGGTACAGCCTTCCGACGATCTTGTAAGAGGGGGTGCCGGGGTCGTCGGTGGCCAGGCCGTCGAGGCTCTGGGCGACCGGGACCGGCTCGGTGATCGTGGAGGTCGACCAAGGCGAGGCGCATGTCGTGTTCCTCTCTGGAACCGAGCACAGCGAGGCCCGCCATTACGGGCCGGGCCGATATTGGGCCCATTCGTACCATGCACGGAATCGATCGAGCAAGGCCTGTCACGATCACATACGCGCACACATCAGGAATGCTTATGGGCCCACCAGGAATCATCGTTGGCGCTTAACCACCCTCGCTCGACAGGATGGGGGGCATGAGAATCGCCCTGGTCGGAGACCGGTCACCCAGCGTCCGCTCGCACGCCCGCATCCCTCAGATCCTCCAGTCGCTGCGCGAGCGGGAGGGGCTGGCGCTCGACGCGTACTGGATTCCCACGCCCGACGCCACCGACCTGGAGGGCTTCGACGGCATCTGGGTTCCACCCGGCAGCCCATACCGCAGCGAGGAAGGCGCGCTCAACGCCGCGCGCACCGCGCGCGTGCACGGCATCCCCTTCCTCGGCACCTGCGGCGGCTTCCAGCACGCCATGCTGGAGTACGCCAGAGGCGTTCTCGGCCTTGACGTGGCCCACGCCGAGAACGACCCCGCCGCCCGCGACTTCCTGCTGCTGCCGCTGGAATGCTCCCTGGCCGGCCACGAAGGCCTGGTACGGCTGGCCCCCGGCTCCCTCGTCGAGCAGATCATGGGCTCGTCCACCACCGTCGAGCGCTACAACTGCTCCTACGGGCTGAACGCCGACTACGAGCAGCGCCTCGTCGACGGCGGGCTGAGGTTCACCGGACGGGCCGACGACGGCGCGATCAGGGTGGCCGAGATCCCCGGCCACCCGTTCTTTCTGGCCACCCTCTTCCAGCCCGAACTGCACGGCGACGGCTCCCGGCCGCACCCGGTCATCACCGCCTTCGCCACCGCCGTCAGCCGTGCCAAGGTGGCGGTGCGCTGATCGCGCTTGATCTCAAGCGCGGTTGAGGTTGCAGGATCGCATCCATCCCGTGGAGTCATCCCGGTGCTGACGAGAGGATGGTCATGCGAGTCGAGATCTACGTCGACGTGCTGTGCCCCTGGTGCTACATCGGCAGGAGACGCGTCGCGGCGGCGCTGGCGGACATGGCCGAACGCGACCGGCTGGAGATCGTCTGGCGGAGCTTCGAGCTGGCGCCCGACGCGAGCCGGACGCCCGGCCAGTCGGCCGCCGAGGCGCTGGTCGAGTGGTGGGGCGAGCAGGCGCCCGCCAGAGCCGCCAGGATCAGGGCCGTCGGCGCCGCGGAAGGGCTGGACCTCGACCTGCACGCCGCCCGCCCGGTCAACACCTTCGACGCCCACCGGCTCAGCCACCTGGCCGCCCGCCACGGCCTGGCCGACCAGGCGATGGAGCGGCTGTTCCGCGCCTACCACACCGAAGGACGCAACGTGGCCGACCACACGGTGCTGGAACACCTGGGCGTGGAGACCGGGCTGGACGCGGACGAGGTGCGGGAGATGCTCGCCGGCGACGCCTACGCCGCAGAGGTCAGGGCCGACGAGCGCCGCGCCGCCGAGCTGGGCGTCACGGGGGTCCCCACCCTGGTGATCGACGGCGCGCCGCGCTTCTCCGGCGTCCAGCCGCCCGCCGTTCTGCGCGAACTGCTGGAGCGGGGCCTGGCACGCGAGACGGTTCGCGGGTAGGGCGAGGTCGTGCGGCGGGGCCGCCGCCTCTTCCCGGACGCACCGGTTCGCCGGGACGGGTCTGCTCGACGGTGCCATTCTCCGGGGCTCGGTCGCGGATTCCCGGGCACGCCGGTTCGCAGGCACGGGCCTGCTCGACGGGCGAGTCACCGGGGCCCGGCCCTCGGTCCCGGCGGGAGGTGCGCGGTCAGGCGCGGGTCTTGGTGCGGCGGCCGGCGGCTAGGTCGTGCCGTTCCGCCCGGGAGGGCCGGTCACAGGGCGTGATCGCTGGGCCAGCCGGACCAGACGCAGCAGCGACCACCGCATGAACGCCCTGGCCACCGGGCGCACCAGCGCACCGAGCGGAAGCGACAGCTCCTCGGCCCAGACGAGCCGGCCGCCGACGATCCTGAAGACGCCCGTGCCGCGTACCAGCCGGCCCGTGTGCCTGACCGCGACCGTCGTGGGCGGCTCCCACCGGGTGACGACCATCGTGTCGAGGAAGCCCACCCGCCAGAGCCCGGTGAAGGCGGCCAGCTCAGCGCCCACGCCATGGCCGTCACCCGAGACGGCGCGGGCGGTGGTGAGGGCCATCCACTCCCGGTGCCGCGGCCAGTCGGTGAGCACCTGGAACAGGCGCTCGGCAGGCACCGTCGTCGGCACGGCGACGGCCATACGGGTCGACATGATCCCTACTCTACGGGCGACGCGACGCCCGGCGGGACGCCCGCGCGGCCTGGGGGCGGCGGGACGCTCGGGGGTGCGCCGCGCAGCAGCCGGCCAGCTCGGCCAGCGCGGCGGGCAGCTCCGGCGGCTCGGGCACCTCGGACTCCACGCCGAGCGTCCCGATCAGGCGGACCGGCAGCGCCTGGCCGAGTACGACGTGTTCGAGTGCGGCGCGGGCTACCTGCGGATCCAGGCCACCAGACCGCCGACCCTCGCGTACGGCCTGCACGACGCGCCGCTGGGCCAGCTGGCGTGGATCGTGAGGGGCGGCCACTTCGCCGCGTTGGAGCAGCCTGACCTGCCGGCCGCCGACATCAAGGCGTTCTTCGGCGCCCTCTGGCGACCAGTGGCCGGCGTGCGGGACCCGCGGGGCAGCCGGTTTCGCCAGCGACCGCTGACTCGCTTGCGGATCACCGGTGGGCAGCCGCTCAGTCGAAGCTGACGGCGGGCGGCTTGCCCGGCTCGGCGAAGGCGAGGAGCGCGACGGCCTCGGCCTCGATCTCCTCGCGCTGGGCAGCGGTCAGCGGCCCGAACGGCGAGACGGTGACCGCGGCCTTGTCACGCTTCCAGATGCCGTGGACGTAGCCGTCGACCAGGACGGTGCCGTGGACCTGGCCGTTGATCGTGATGACGCGCTTGCGGTGCTCGTCGGAGATGACCCTGGTGCGGTCGGCGTGGCCGAGCACGAGGTTGTCGAAGGGGGCGACCAGGCGCACGGGGGCCGGGGTGTCCTCCTCGGGGCGCGGCGCGTCGGGCAGGTCCAGCACGCCGCCGCCCAGATCGACCAGGTCGAGCCGGGCGGCGGCCGCGCGCAACCCGGTGAGCCCCGACCAGGCCTGCATGTCGGCCACCGTGGCCGGGCCGAACGCGGCCAGGTAGCGCCGTAACAGCTGGTCGAGCGCGGGCTCGGGGTCGAGGTCACGGCCCAGCCATGCCTCCACCGGGGTCAGGACGGCATCGCCCGCCCTGCCCCACACCCCGCGCGGCGGCACCTGGACCATGGGCAGCAGAGACCGAAGGATCACCGGCAGGTCGCCGGGCGCGGCGTCGGGGAAGCGCTCGGCCAGCAACGGGGTCATGGCCTTCACCGACAGCGGCCGCTCGGTCAGCAGCGCCCGGCCGGCCGCCACGACGGCGTCGCGGTCGACGCCGTCGACCCGCCTGGCCGCCAGGGCACGGGTGAGCATGGGCTGGATGAGCGGCCTGATGGCCAGGCAGTCGCGGGCGCTGACCAGGTGGACGGTGCCGCGCATGAGCGTGATGCGCACGACCTGCCGGCTGACCAGCAGCTCCGACAGCTCCTGCGGCTGGAAGCTCGCCATGCGCGACCAGAGCCCGAAGTAGGGCGGGAGGGGCGCCTGGGCCTGCAGTCCGACCAGGTGCTCGATGACCTCCATGGGGTTCATCGCATGCCGGCGCAGGAGCAGCTGCCTGGCAAGGGTGGCGCGGTTGAGCGCCCGCTGGCTGATCACGGCACCCACCCTAGGGCGAGCCACCGACATTCCATCAGCCGCGACCGGCCGACGGTGACACCCGCGCTTCGATCGGGGGGCCGGCCAGGACACGGCGAAAGGCAGGCAACTGTGTGAGCGGGTCCCCTCAGTGTTGACGCCTCCGAAGCCCTGCGTTCGACTGAACATCTTGAGCGGTGCGCTCGGTGACGCAGGCCGGCCACCTGGGGTCGGACTGGACGTGGCGTGAGCCGCCGGGTCCGAGGTGTTCGCGCGACGCAACCGAGAGGCGTCATCGGGCCTTGGCACGCGGACAGCGAACCGGGAGCGGCCGGGGTCTGGGCCGGGAATGTGGTCGGCGTCGAAGAATGGACCCGGGGGTCGTGCCGGGCGTGGCCTCAACCGCCGGCCGGGTGTGGCCTCGCCCGGCGGTTGCGGGAGACGCAGGCCACCGGCAAGACTCTCGGTGATCGTGATGGGCGGTCCACGAACTGGCCGAGGAAACATGAGCCGCGACGTCATCATCAGCCTGCAGTTCGAGCGCGACGTGGACTTCGAGGAAATCCTCGACCGGCTCGCCCGGGCGGGCTGGGAGTTCCTCCGTGACGAAGACTCCGTCTGGTACATGGTCGGCTTCGACTGGAAGGATCTGCCGCTGGAAGGCCTGGCCGAGGCGAGACGCGAGATGCGGGCCTCCTACGAGGCCGGAGAAACGGTAGGCGTGACCGCCAGGCTGCCCGACGGCGGCTTCTTCGCGAACGTGATGTTCCACGAGGACAGGGCGTCGGTCTCGCTGATTCCCCTGCTGGAGTACCGCACCTTCGCGCGCGTGCCCGAGTTCGTCGATCTGGGGTGGTACGTCGAGAGCTTCCTGGCGCCTTGTCGGGATCTCCGGATCGTGCGAACGGAGGCGAGCGACCAGCGGTGAGCGCAAGGGCCTCGACGCCGGCCCCGGTCACGTTCGTCACCGCCGGAGCGAGCGCCTGCGCCTGTCCAGCGCGCCTGCCGACCGTGCACCGGTGCCGTGGAAGGGGCAAGGGGGCGGTGGGGTGTCAGGCCGAAGGCCAGTGTCTGAGGGCGACGTCGAGGGCGTCCAGGGTTCTGGACCACGAGGTGTCCACCGCGCGCGGGTGGCGGTCGAACCGGCCCGAGGTCTCCAGGGACACGTATCCGTGGAGCGTGCTGTGCAGCATCCGTACCGCGTCCGTCTGGTCGGGGTCCGACAGGTCGTAACCGCGCAGCATCGCCCGCGTCATCTGCGCGTGCCGGGCTGCCGCGCGGGTGGCCGAGGTCTCCGGGTCGAGCTCGATCTGGGCCGCGGCGTACCTTCCCGGATGTTCCTTCGCGTAGTCCCGGTAGGCGTTGGCGAAGGCCACCAGCGCGTCCTTGCCCGCGCGGCCGGCCAGCGCGGCGCCGACCCTGTCGGCGAGCTCCGTCAGGGCCAGCTCGGCCACCCGTACCCGCAGGTCCTGCGCGTCCTTGATGTGCGTGTACAGCGCTGCGGGCTGGACGCCGAACCCGCGGGCGAGCGCCGAGACGGTCACGTTCTGGAAGCCGATCTCGTCGGCCAGGTCCGCCGCCGCCCGGGTCAGGCGCTCCGCGGTGACTCCCGCGCGTGGCATCTGCCGCCTTCCTCGCTCACTCAGCGGGTCTCCCCGCCCATGACACCGCTCACCGGGCGTGACTGACATCCACGCGTCCTTCGTCGCCCGCTCCAGGAACGAGACCAAGCGTCTCACCTTTCCCAAGACTTCACCGACAGCGCTCCCGGCCTGGTGGGCGGCGCGCAGCAGGCCGCGGGGGGGCGGGCGACCGGTTCGCGACCACGGATGACTGGCTGGAGTCTCGGCGCTCGTTCTCGTTCGGGCCGCACGACGACCCGGCGGACGTCGGGTTCGGGTTCCTGCTCGCGCACAACGACGAGACGCTTCCCCCTGGCACCGGCTTCGCGACGCACCCACACCAGGACCTGGAGATCGTCACCTGAGTACTGCGGGGCTCGCCGGCAACGGGCGGCGGTCGCAATGGCGATCCGCTGGCCGGTACCAGCGACGACCGCGGCTCCGGCAGGCGCTCATGCGAACGCCGAAAGTCACGATGAGCCGGTTTTGAGCGGCACGGCTCCTCACCGAACCTTCGTCTCACGATCACCTCCCGTACGGCCGGCCGCCTCGGTGATCGTCGATACTCGTGGCCCATGAGCAGATCGCGCGTGGTCACGGTTGCCACGATCTTCAGTGCCGCGCTCGCGGCGTTGCCCGGGGCGGCCGACGCGGACAGGCGCCCCTTCGACTTGCAGGCTCACCGAGGCGGGCTGGGGCTGGTGGTGGAGGCCACTCTGCCCGCGTTCGCCAACGCGCTCGAGCTGGGTGTCAGCACGTTGGAGCTCGACGTGCAGATCACCGAGGACGGCCAGGCGGTCGTCACTCACGACCGGAGGATCAGCAACAGGAAGTGCAGGGATACCGCGCCTGCCGTGCCGGGCGATCCCGAGTTCCCCTACGTCGGCAAGTACATCAACACGCTGACCCTCGAGCAGGTCAGGACGATGGACTGCGGCTCCATGACGCTGCCGGAGTTCCCAGGCCAGCGGCCGGTTCCCGGTGCCAGGATGGCGACCCTGCGCGAGGTGTTCGAGCTGGTGGAGCGCTATCGCGCGCGTCGCGTCATGCTCAATGTCGAGACCAAGGTCGAGGCCGGCGCGCCGCATGAGACGGCGCCGAGGGAGCAGTTCGTGCAGGTGACGCTGGCGGAGATCCGGCGGGCCGGGCTCATGCGGCAGGTCACCATCCAGAGTTTCGACTGGGGCGCGTTGATGCGGGTGCGCGAGGTCGAGCCGCGGCTGCCGATCGTGGCCCTGACCAACCGCGACTTCCTGCAGACCGGGAAGCCGGGGGCCTCACCCTGGCTTGGTGGCATCGACATCGACGATTTCGGCGGGGACCCGCTCAAGGCGATCAAGTCGTTCGGCGCTGACGCCTTTTCGCCGGTGCACGGGTTCCCGCAGAACGGAAAGGTGACGGACCCGGGCTACCAGCCGTACGTCACCAGGGAGATGGTGGATCAGGCGCACGGTCTGGGCATCAAGGTGATTCCATGGACCGTCGACGACGAGCCCACCTTGAACAAGCTCGTCGACGACGGGGTGGACGGGATCATCACCGACTACCCGGACCGGCTGCGGCAGATCATGGCCGAGCGTGGCTTCAAGCTGCCCAAGCAATACCGACCCAAGCCGTGATGAACTCGCGGCGAGAGCCTGACAGTCGCGCGGGGCGAACGAACCGGCCCGCGCCCTCGCCACGGGTGAGGCTGAATCGCCGGAGCCAAGGACGGCACTCCTGCAGGAGGGCAGCCGGTCTCAGTCGGCCGGTTCGCCTTCGATGGAGGCGAACCGGCCGTGGTGGCGGACGTGCAGACCTTGACCTTGTCTGCCCTCAGGACAGGAAGCGCAGCACCGCCAGGACGCGGCGGCTGTAGCCGGTGGTGTGGGACAGGCCGAGCTTGTCGAAGACCGCGTTGACATGTTTCTCGACCGCGCTCTGCGACACGTACAGCGCCTCGGCGATGGAGGCGTTGGTGTAGCCCTGCGCCATGTGCTCGAGCACCTCGCGCTCGCGCGGGGTCAGCCTGGTCAGCGGGTCGGTCTGGGTCGTGCGGGCCAGCAGCTGCCGTACCACCTCGGGGTCGAAGGCCGCGCCTCCGGCGCCGACGCGCTCGAGGGCGTCGAGGAAGTCGGCGACCTGGGCCACCCTGTCCTTCAGCAGGTAGCCGACGCCGGACACGTCGCCGGTCATCAGCTCGGTGGCGTACTTCTTCTCCACGTACTGCGACAGCACCAGCACCTTGACCTCCGGCCAGCGGTGCCTGATCTCCAGTGCGGCGCGCAGCCCCTCGTCGGTGTGGTTGGGCGGCATGCGCACGTCCACCACCACGATGTCGGGCCGGTCGGCCTCGACCGCCGTGACGAGGGCGGCGCCGTCGCCGACCGCGGCGACGACGTCGTGTCCCTCCTCGGCCAGCAGCCTGGCCAGGCCCTCGCGCAGCAGCGTGGAGTCGTCGGCGAGCATCACCCGCATGGCAGCTCCGCCCGGATCACGGTGGGCCCGCCGGCGGGGCTGGAGACGGCGAAGGAGCCGTCGAGCGCGGCGACCCTGCGCGCCAGGCCGGACAGTCCGCCGCCCGCCGGGTCGGCGTCGCCCTTGCCGTCGTCCTCGATGTTCACGGCGATGATTGTCCCATCGGCGCGCACGTCGACGGTGATCAGGTCCGCCTCGGCGTGCTTGGCCGCGTTGGTGACCGCCTCGCACACCACGAAGTAGGCGGCCGTCTCCACCGCGCGCGGTGGCCGCCGGTCGAGCTCGCAGGTCACCTTCACCGGTACGGCCGAGCGGTCGGCGACGGCGGCCAGCGCCTCGCCCAGGCCGAGGGCGTCGAGACCGCTCGGGTAGACCCGCCAGGCCACCTCGCGCAGCTCCGCGAGGGCCTGCTGGGCCTCCTCGTGCGCCTGCGCCAGCAGTTCGGGGCGTCCGCGGCGGGCCCTGCCGATCACCATGGCCAGCGCGACGAGCCGCTGCTGCAGACCGTCGTGCAGGTCCCGCTCGATGCGGCGGCGCTCGGCGTCCACGGCGGTCAGGACGCCGGCGCGGGTCTCGGCCAGCTCGGCGATCCTGCGTTCGAGCGCCTCGGTGGAGTGCGGGCCGAGGGTGCGCAGGGCGAGCCGCCGTTCGACGGCCTGCACGCCCACGAGGCCCGACAGGTCGAGGAAGAGCAGCACCAGTCCCGCGACCAGGAAGTAGGCCAGCAGGCCGGGGGTCATGCGCATGCCGTCGAACGCCTCGCCGTGGCCCCAGGCCCACAGCACCTGGATTCCCACGTCGAGGCCGATGACGAGCAGGGCGACGACGATGCCGCCGAGGATTCCGAGGGGCAGCCGCAGGGCCAGGAAACGCAGGGCCTGACCGCGCGAGAAGTCGCCCACCCGCACGTCCAGCCTGCGCGCCTCCGTCGCCGCGACCCGGGCGAGCGCGGCGCCCATGCGGGGGTGGGCGAGCACGGGGAGCGCGATCAGCTCGGCGACGGCGCTCAGCGCTCCCAGCGTGACCTTAGCGACGACTCGCATGCCGGCCCTTGCGCCGCTCGGCCAGCCGTACGCCGACGAAGACGAGCACGGCGAGCACCACCGCGCCGATGACAAGGTTGGTGCCGATGCCGACGTAGCCCTCGACGAGCGACCAGTTCTCCCCGAGGACGTAGCCCGCCAGCACGAAGATCGTGTTCCAGATCGCGCTGCCGAGCGTGGTGAACGCCAGGAAGACGCCCAGCGGCATCCGCTCGACCCCGGCCGGGATGGAGATCATGCTGCGGAAGATGGGGATCATCCGCCCGAAGAACACCGTTTTCACGCCGTGCTTGGCGAACCATTCCTCGGTCTTCTCGATGTCGGAGACCTTCACCAGCGGCAGCCGTCGGGCGATCGCGGCCACCCTGTCCCTGCCGAGCAGCGCGCCGACCAGGTAGAGCGCGAGCGCGCCGACGACCGAGCCTGCCGTCGTCCACACCAGCGCCTCGATCAGGCCCATGCCGCCCTGTGCCGCGGTGAACCCGGCCAGCGGGAGGATCACCTCGCTCGGCAGCGGGGGGAAGAGGTTCTCCAGCGCGATGGCGATGCCCGCGCCGGGCGCGCCAAGGGTCTCCATGAGGCCTGTCGCCCAACCGGCGATTCCGTTCTCAGCAGTCATGCCTCAGAGCCTATGAGTGATCGAATATGCCCAGAATGAGGGCAACTGCCGAAATGCGGCTGTGGTAAACCACAGCTACGCCGTACGGTACGCTGTACGGCTATGCGGGAACTCCTTCGGCACGCGGCCGTCTTCGAACCGGGCGACCCGCCCAGGGCAGCAACCGTGGCCTTCCTCGACCCGGCGGGCGACGAGAGAGTCACGATCGCGGAGCCGGAAGGGCCTCGTGAAACTCCGGTCACCCGCGTTCCCGTCACCGAGGCGGTCGCGCTGCTCAGCAGGGCCCGCACCGACCAGAGTGCCGACCCCGCCACCCGGTTCTGGGGTGCCGTGGCGCTACTGGCGCTCCAGATCGTCGCCAAGGGTCGTATCAGGCCCGGCGTGAGCGCGGGCGACCACGCCGCGTGGCGGGCCGGCCCCCTGGACGCCGCCGACCTGGCCAAGGTCAGGGAGCTGGCCGACGCGATGCCCGCCACGGCGCGGGCCGTCCCCCTGCCGTCGGCCCCGGGCCTGCTGCCCGACGCCGAGGGCCTGGTCCGCGCCTTCCTCGACGCCGTCGCCGACGGCATGCCCCGCTCCCCAGGCGCCGTGCGCGCGGTGGGCGTGCCCGCCTACTCGGCCGCCAAGCCGGTCAAGACGCCACAGCTGAGGGCATGGGCGGCCGACCCCGGCGTACGGCTGTCGCTGCGGGTGGAGACCGCCGGCGCCGACCACGCCGCCTTCCGCGCGGTCGTACAGCTGCACGGCATCGCCGACCCCGCGCTGGTCGTGGACGCCGCCGAGCTCTGGGCGGGCCGCGACCAGGGGCTCGGCCCCCGCGCCAAGGTCGACGCGGTGGTCGAGCTGCGCAGGGCGGCCCGGCGGTGGCCGCCGCTGGAGCGGCTGCTCGACGCCGAGGTTCCCGACGAGCTCGAGCTGTCCGACGAGGAGGTGTCCGGCCTGCTGTCCGGCGCGGCCACCGGCATCGACGTGCACTGGCCACGCGACCTGGTGCGCGGCGTCAGCGCGAGAGCGGTCGTCGGCGGCGAGTCCAGCGGGCTGTTCCGCTTCGACTGGCGGCTGCGGCTGGGCGACGACGAGCTGACCGAAGCCGAGATGGACCGGCTGGCCGAGGCCCACCGCCCCGTCGTACGGCTGCGCGACCAGTGGGTGCTCATCGACCCCGAGCTGGCCCGCAAGGCCAGGAACCGGGAGATGAAACCGCTCACCGGCATCGAGGCCCTCGGTGCCGCCCTCACCGGCACGGCGCTGGTGGAGGACGAGGAGGTGGCGGTCTCCCCCGGTCCGGTGCTGGAGGAGCTGCGCGGCAGGCTGGTCGCCGATCCCGTCGACCCGCCCGAAGGGCTGGCCGCGACGCTGCGCGACTACCAGCTGGCGGGCCTGCGGTGGCTGGCCCAGATGACCTCCCTGGGTCTCGGCGGCTGCCTGGCCGACGACATGGGCCTGGGCAAGACGATCACGCTGATCGCGCTCCACCTGCACAGGAACAGCGGGCCGACGCTGGTCGTCTGCCCCGCCTCGCTGCTGGGCAACTGGGAGCGGGAGATCGCCAGGTTCGCCCCCGGCGTCCCGGTCCGCCGCTACCACGGCGCCCAGCGCACGCTGGCCGACACCGGGTTCGTGCTCACCACCTACGGCACCATGCGCGTCGACGCCGCCGTGCTCGCCGAGCACACCTGGGACCTGGTCGTGGCCGACGAAGCCCAGCACGTCAAGAACCACCGATCGGGCACCGCCAAGGCGCTGCGCGAGATCCCCTCGGCCGCGCGCGTCGCGCTGACCGGCACGCCGGTGGAGAACACGCTGTCGGAGCTGTGGGCGATCCTCGACTGGACCACGCCGGGGCTGCTCGGCCCGCTCGCGCGCTTCCGTACGCGCTGGGAGCCGCGGCCCGAACGGCTCGGCCGCCTGGTCGCGCCCTTCCTGCTGCGCCGCCGCAAGTCCGATCCCGGCATCGCGCCCGAGCTGCCGCCCAAGACCGAGACCGACCGGCCCGTCTCGCTCACCAGGGAGCAGGCCGGGCTCTACGAGGCGACGGTGCGCGAGCTGATGGCCTCCATCGCGGCGGCCGACGGCATGGCCAGGCGCGGCCTCATCGTCAAGCTGCTGACGAGCCTCAAACAGATCTGCAACCATCCCGCCCAGTTCCTGCACGAGAAGGACCCCGTGCTGGACGGCCGCTCGGGCAAGCTCGAGCTCCTCGAAGAGCTGCTGGAGACCATCCTCGCCGAGGACGGCGCGGTGCTGGTCTTCACCCAGTACGTCACCATGGCCCGGCTCCTGGAGCGTTTCCTCGCCGCAAGGGGCATCGCCACCCAGCTGCTTCACGGCGGCACCTCCGTGGCCCGGCGGGAGGAGATGGTCAGGCGCTTCCAGGACGGCGAGGCCCCCGTCTTCCTGCTCTCGCTCAAGGCCGCGGGCACCGGGCTCAACCTCACCCGCGCCGACCACGTCATCCACTTCGACCGCTGGTGGAACCCCGCCGTCGAGGACCAGGCCACCGACCGGGCCTACCGCATCGGCCAGACCAGGCCCGTCCAGGTGCACCGGCTCATCGCCGAGGGCACCGTCGAGGACCGGATCGCGACCATGCTGGAGACCAAGCGGTCGCTGGCCGAGGCCGTGCTGTCCAACGACTTCACCGAACTGACCGACGCGGACCTGCTCAACCTCGTGGAGCTGCGATGACCGCCGCCAAGGGATTCCCCGCCTTCGCCCCGCAGCGCGCCGGCGCCCGCTTCGCCACCTCGTGGTGGGGCAGGGCCTGGCTCAAGGCGCTGGAGGACACCTCGCTCGACCACACCCTGCTCGCCAAGGGCCGCGCCTACGCCAAGACCGGCCAGCTCGGCCCCATCACCGTCAGCTCCGGCCGGCTCGCCGCGATGGCCGAAGGCGAGTACGCCGCGGTCGTGCACGTGGCACCCGTGGCGGCGGGATTCGTCGAGCAGATCGCCGCCAAGGCGGGCCATCTGGCCGCGCTGCTCGACGGCGACCTGCCGTACGACCTGGTGGAGCTCCTTCCTGGAGTCGGCGACCTCGAGCCCGAGTGCGACTGCCCCGACTGGGGGCACCCGTGCAAGCACGCCGCCGCGCTGTGCTACCAGGCCTCGTGGCTGCTCGACCGCGACCCGTTCCTGCTGATGCTGATGCGCGGCCTCGACAAGGACGACCTGATCGCCTCGCTCCAGCGGGCCACCGCGCCGACCGGCACCCCCGTCGCCGAGGCCTACGCGCACGGCATCCCGCCGCTGCCGTCCTTCGCGACCGCCGAGCCGCTCGACGCGCTGCCCGCCCCGGAGCCCCTGGAGGTGGAGCCCGCGCCGGGCATCGACCCCGCTGCGCTGCGGGTGCTGGCCGCCGACGCGGCGCTGCGCGCCCGCGAGCTGCTGGTGTCGGGGGCCGCCGCGGTGCTCACCGAGTTCCAGGACCGGGTACGGCTGGCCGCCACCCACGACCTCGACATCGGCAGCCCGGCCGCCGTCCGGTCATGGCGGTACGGCGGCGCCGCCGCCCTCGACACGCTCGCCACGACGTGGACACCGCCCCGGCAGGCCGTCGCCCGCGCGCGACGTGACCTGCCCGGCTTCGCGGCGGTCCGCAACCGGTGGACCCTCGGCGGCGCTCAGGTCCGCTACGGCAGGGACGGCCGCTGGTACCCATTCGTCGACGCGGACGGCGACTGGTTCCCCGCCGGCCCGCCCGAACCCGACCCCGCCGCCGCGCTGGCCGCCACCCAGGCCGCCGACTGACCTCGCACGGTGTCCGGTGTCCGTGTCCTGGCCGGATCGAACCCCGGGCTCACCGCTGGACGGCGGCGGCGAACAGCTTCCGCGCCGCCGCGACCGCCTGCCCGAGGGCGTCGGGCTCCGGCCGCAGTCCTGCCACGATCGCGTCGACGCCGCGCAGCCCGGCCCGCTGCAGGAGCCGCTTCTCGTTGGTGACCCACTCGCCGCGCGCCGCCAGCACCGCATGCGCCGTCTGCATGGCGGCGGTGGCCAGCGCCCCCGCGACCTCGGTGGACTGGCCGCGCGGGACGTACGCGGCCGCGGCGTACTGGACAGTCAGGTCCGCCCGGTCGCGCCACACCCGCGGGGCCGTCTCACGCAGGGCCTCCGGATAGCCGGGGCGGGGCAGCGTGCCGCGCAGGACGTCGTTGAGGGCGAGTTCGGCGACCACCAGATAGCTGGGGATGCCCGCGAGATGGAACATCAGCGGCTCCCAGCGGAAGCGGCCCTGCCGGGCCTCGGCGAGCTCGTGCTCGACGACGTCGAGGTCGCGGTAGTGGACGTCGACCCGGCGGCCGTCGATCGTGAACCAGGCTCCCCCGTTGAAGACGCCGCCGCCCCAGCCGCCGATCTCGGAGACCTCGCCGGGCCAGCCGACCGCGCGCAGATCGGCCGGGTCGAAACCGCCCCGGTAGTAGACGGCCAGGTCCCAGTCGCTGTCCGGGGTGTGGGTGCCCTGAGCGCGCGAGCCGCCGAGGGAGACGGCACGTACGGCGGGCAGGGCAGCGAGGCGGTCGGCGACCAGGGTGAGGAACATGTCGTCGGTCATGAGCGTCCGATCGGGTGAAGTGGATGACGGCGGTCGAGGGCACCCGGGACGGACGCCGGAGCAACGGCTCGGACGGCGTCGGGCGCAGGGGGTGCCGGTGTCGTCACTTCATGGCCCCGACCCTACCGACCCGCCCGCCTCCTGCGGCAAGCGGTTTTCCCGCTCAGCCCTGGTCGCGGACGGTCAGCCCCAGGTTGGTGGCGAGCGTGACGGCCTGGACCGGGTCGATGACCGCCCCAGCGATCTCGGCGCCGAAGGGGTCGAGCGAGGACAGGTCACTGCCCCGCAGGTCGCAGCGGGTGAAGTCGGCCTTGCTCAGCCAGGCGCCCGACAGGTCGACGCCGCGCACCGTGGCCCCCGCGAAGCGGGCACCGGTCAGGTCGGCCTCACGCATCCGCACCCCGGTGAAGGACGCCTTGCGCAGGTCGGCGCCCGGCATCCCGACGAACGACCAGTCGCCTCCGTCGGCCTTCATCAGGTCGTGGGTGCAGCCGTCGAACATGCTGCCCACGAACTTGCACCTGGTGAACGTCGCGTCGAAGAACGACGACCGGGTGAAGGTGCAGTTGATGAAGCCGGTCTCCTCGTGGGTGGAGGCGTTGAAGCGGCAGCCGCGGAAGGTGCACTCGACGAACTCGGCTCCCCTGCTGACGGCTTCGGTCAGGTCGACGTCGACGAAGGCGACCCGCCGGTGCTGCTCGCCCGACAGGTCGCGGCTGTCCCAGTCGGCGGAGCGGACGGTGGAGTCGGTCGGCGGTGCCGGGACGCCGTGCTTGCGGTCAGCCGTCATGGGTCGAGAGCCTAGACGGGAGCGCCGACATTTCCTCAGGCGCTCTTGCGGCCGGTTCCTCCTGCGGGACGCGGCTCGCCGCCCTGGAAGGCCGCGCGGACGGCATCGCCGACCTGACGGCGGATCGGGTCCCCGCCCGGGCCGAACAGCCGGTCGTCGACCTGGGTCACCGCCTCCTGGGCCGTCTGGAGCAGGCGTGAGCCGTCCGCCGTGACCTCGATGGCCGACGCGGACCCGGCGCGGGCGGTGTTGTCGCGCACCAGCCCGGCACCCGCCAGCACCTTCACGGCGGCGTGGACGCTCTGCACCGTCGTCCCCGACATCCGCGCCAGGTCGCTGAACGACACGCCGGGCATCATGGCGATGTGAGCCAGCAGCCCGAGCCTGCTGACGGTGAGGTCGAGCGGGGCCAGGACGGCGTTGAGCTCGGTCTCGATCTGCCGTGCCAGCGTCAGCAGCACGATGGAGGGACTGCTGGTGGGAGGCGGAGCGGGGCGGCCGTTCTCGATGGTCACCCCACCAGTCTCTCGCACCCGGCGCCTTCGGCTCGCTACGGCCCGTACGACGGAGCAGCCGGTCGACGACATCGGTGTGTCCACGCCCGAGCAGGCTGCCGAGATCGTCGGCTCCGCGCTGGTCGAGGCCCTTCTCGAGGCCCCCGACCAGGATGCCGGGCTCGCGGCCCTCCGTGCCCTCACCGCCGAGCTCGCCCGGGGCGTCCGTGGGGAAGGCTAGCGGCGGTGCCGGGGCGCCCGTCCTCCGGGCGCCCCGGCACCGCTCACACCAGGATGCGCCGGTGACCGGCCCGCTGGGGCGGGATGTGGACCTTGGCGAGCTCGCGCATGGCCCGCTGGGCGCCGGTCTGCCTGGCCAGGGCGCGGGCCCGACCGGCCAGTTCGGCCGACCGCTCCCGCTCGTGGGCCTCGGCGTACGCGTGGGCCATGCGAGCCAGGGCGAAGGCGGTGGCGAAGGTCGACACCGTCCGCGGCGGTTCCTTCTCAAGGATCTCGATCGCGCCGGTGGCCTGGCCGAGATCGACGAGGCAGCCGGCGCACAACGTGTTGTGCGCCTCCTGGGAGCAGTCGATCACGTACGGCGTGTCGTCGCCCGGCACCGCCAGCGACTCGGCCGACTCCTCCAGCCGGCGCCGGCACATGTCCAGGTCTCCGGCCAGCGCGTGCCCCTGCGCCTCGTGGTGCCGCGCCAGCGCGTCCACCCGCGGAGGGAGCGCGGCGCGTTCGCGGGCGGCGACGGCGATGGCGACCAGCTGGTCGGGGTGATCGGTGGTGTCGGAGAGGCCGCCCCGCTGGGCGAGGGTGTAGGCCTCCAGCAGCACGTCGGCCGCCTCGTGGGCGTCGCTGATGGCCTCGTCCGACCACACCAGCGCCCCATCCGGATCGCCGGCCTCGTGGTCCATGCGGCTGATCAGCTCCGCGTTCTCGGCGGCGAGCAGCAAGAACGCGCGTCTCGCCGATGAGCCGGCGTCGCGGCGGAACCCCTCGATGCCGGCGAAGACGCTCCGCAGGGCGTTGCCCAGGGCTGCGGGGCGGCGGTCGGCGCGGGTGTAGGCGCCCACCAGCGCCTTGAAGTACCGGACGGTTTCCTCGTCGGCCCGATCGGGCGTCTCGATCGCCCGGCCGGCGCGCTCTTCCTCCTCCGCCGCGAACATGCCCGGCAGCAGGGGGATGCCCGTGAGGTAGTGCCACAGCGTGGTGCCGGCCGCGTCCCCGACGAACAGCGTGGCCTCGTCCACGCCGAACGCGCGGCAGAGCAGTTCCGCGTACCGCTCGTCGGGCCGTCGCTCTCCTGCCTCCCAGCGCCGGAGTTCCTCGGTGAGTGCCTCCGGCGCGGGCAGCCGGTCGCGTGATTCCTCGTCCGCCACGTCGGCAAGCCGCCGGCTGAGTTCCCGGCGGTTCCAGAGCTGCCCCTCGCGCAGAACGCGCAGGCGGGCGGCCCAGATCGGAACGTCGATCTCAATCATTGGCGTATCCCTACCTTGGGGAGTTTTGTCCCATACTGCCGCTTTCCTGGGGCCTCTCGTTAGACCGAACCGGTAGATCGTCTTGAGTTGGTGGACGGGAGCGCACGCCGCCTCGCCGCCGGAGGGAGTACGGCACCGTGCTTCAGGACGGGCGCGGCCCTGCCAAGAGCTCGCCGACCTGGACGACCGCGAACTCGACCTGGCTCTGACCCTCCTCCCAGTTGGCGATCAGCGTGCAGCCCTCGTCGGCGAGCAGGTCGCCGCCCGACCGCTCGGTCCGCAGGTACATCAGCCCCTCCTCGCCGTCGGTGCAGAAGAAGCTCAGGTGGGCGAACAGCTCGGGCGGCGTGAGGGCGGCCAGCGCCTCCTGCCACTCCTCGGCCGCCTCCGCCTCGAGAGGGAGGAGGCTTTCGGGGCCCGTGCCGAGCGCCGTGGCGACCCGCATCGCGTCGAAGAGCGTGCCGTCCGAGCCAGCCGCGGGTAACAGACGGTCCAGGTGTCGCGCAGATCGGACGCGGCGAGGTCGTACCGCGCCAGCAGGGGAGCCAGGTCGCCGCCCAGGACGAGCCGGCCCGCGAAGCACGCCGCCGCGAGATCCGCCTCGAACTCCGGCGGCAGCCCGGCCTTGTCGAACTCGAAGACCGACCGGCTCGCGTCGAACTCCAGCAGCGGCTCGTCCAGGTCGAAGATCGGGCAGTCCCAGACGACCGGCTCGACGCCGCGCAGGGCAGCCGGGTTCACCCAGACGGCGTCCCGCGCGAAGCCGAGCTCGTTGATGAGGTTGCCGCCGAAGAACGTCGCATAGACGGCGTCGGCGTCGAAACTCGCCAGCGGACGGCCGAGCAGGATCTCAAAGGCGCCGGTCAGCTGTTCCAGCCACGGTCCCGACATGTTCGCGGAAGTGGAGTTCATGCCGGGACCGTATAGGCCGGGTCCGTCATTCCGGACCGGGTTCGTCGGAAGCGGGCGGAAGATCGACTCCCTGCCGCTGTTTTCTGCGCTCAGCCTCCTCGAAGCCCGGCCCGGGTGAGTGGAAGGTCAGCTCGCCTGGCGGAAGACGACGGCGACGCCGAGCGCGGCGGCGGCCGGGACGAAGATCTCGCCCCTGGCCGTCCTGCCGAGCGGCACTCCCCTGCCGTGCAGCAGCCGCTCGGTCGCGCCGAGGTCGCGGGTGGCCACCGTGTACGCCGCGAACCCCGGCAGGGCGGCAGGCCGCTCCCCCGGCAGCAGCTGTCCCAGAGCCGATGCGCCCACCAGCGTGATGTCGGCGTCGCGCAGGCCGAACACCCTGGCCCCGCCCTCGCCGCGCGCGGGCAGCCCGAGGTAACGCGCGTACCGTTCCTCGGCCTGCGGCAGCTCGGCGTCGGCCACGCACAGCACGCACTCGACCAGGCCCACCGCTCCGTTCGGGTGCGGTCCGTGGTCCGACCCGCCGTTCTCGGCCAGCCCCACCCTGCCCTCGGCCACCAGCCCCGGCGTGGCGCCGTCGAGCTCCAGGAAGCGCACCGGCTCCATCCTGGTGCCGTGCTCGGTCTCGACCGGGCGCTGTACGGCGTGCACGCCGCCGTGCTCCACGCCCTGCTCCTCCAGCCGCACGGCCTCACGCCCGACGTCGTCGGTGTCGAACATGAGGATGTGCACGCCCTCGAACCGGTCGAGGCAGGCGGTGAGGTTCGCGGTGGTGTTGCGGATCGCCGCCACGATCCCGGGCAGCCGGTCGTCGGGAACACGCAGCGGGATCGGCCGGGCGTCGTCCGGCATCGCGCCCGTGGCCGCGCTGCCCGCGAGCGTCACCAGCTCGACGAAGTCGCCGGGGAAGTAGGCGTGGGTGTTGGCCACGCCGAACGGCTCGGCGGGCGCGCCGGGCGCAGGGGGCAGGACGGGGTAGGCCGCCGGCGGGAGGGTGAAGCCGAGCGTGCCGTACCGCTCGACCGCCTGCCGCATGTCCCTGACGATGTGGCCGACGTGGTGCAGGCCCAGCACGGTCATGCGTCGCCTCCGTACGCCGCTTGCTCGAAGTCGCGGCCGAGCCGCTCGAAGATCCCGATCACCTTGTCCGCGGCCGGCGCGCAGTCGGCTCCGGTGGGCGTCCGCTCCGGGCCGAACGTCCTGTGCAGGGTGACGGCCAGCTGGTCGGCCTTGTCCTGCAGCCCGAGCGTGAGCTGCGGCGGCAGCAGCGGCTCGATGGCGAAGAATCCGTAGGCGATCGTGGGCAGCGCGTAGTCCAGGTCCTCCTGGCGCACGCCCTCGCGCAGCAGCCCGTGCTCGGCCAGCACGCCGAGGTAGTCGCGCGAGGCCAGCAGCTTGGCACCCTCCAGCGGCCCGCGCGCGGGGCTGTCGAGGAAGGCGCCCATGGTGTCGGCGTCCCTGGTGAAGATGGCCCGTAGCACCGGCCGCTCCATCGCCGTCACGAAGAACCTGCGCATGTACCGGTGCAGCGCGATCTCGGCGGCGTCGGCGCGCATCGCGGCCACCACTTCGGTGATCATCGCCACCGCCTCGCGCGCCCCGACGGCCAGGAACACCTGCTCGCGGGAGCGCCAGTGCAGGTAGACCGTGCCCTTGCCGACTCCTGCGCGTTTGGCGATCTCGTCGATCGTCACCCGGCGGTATCCCCAGCGCAGGAGCAGGTCCTTGGCGGCGTCGAGGATGCGGTCGGCGCGCGCCCGCCGTTCGGCGGCGCCCGGTGGTGCGGTCATGAGCCCTCCTTTATGACCAGTGACTCATGACCACATTAGCAAACTGGTCACAACAGCGTGGTCCGCGACGGGACCGTGGAGGCGACGGCATGGCAGGCGCCCCTGCCCTCCGCGCGCGCGACCACGCGTCCCGCCTCCACACGGACGGCCACCTCGGTTCCGTCGCCGGCCCCCTGCGCGCCGGCCCCCTGCACACCGGCCGCCGCGGCCGGCGTGCCCGACTCGTCGCAGACGACGGCCAGCGGCGGCTGGGCCGCGGCGGGAAACGCCTGGCGCAGGCAGCCGGTCACCTCGGCCACGGCCAGCCTCGCCAGGGGCAGGAGCTCCGCCGGATCACCGGTCACCACCACGGCGGTGACCCGCGTTCCCGGGGGCGCCGCCCGCACCGCCTCCTCGGCGGCCTCGAGCCGGTGCAGGCCGAGCACCGCCACCACGCCGTCGTCGGCCAGCGGTACGGGCCGGCCCGTCACGGCGTCGAGCGCAGGCGGAGGCGCCCACGGCTCGCCGGCCGGTCGCGCCTCTGGAGCCCAGGCCAGGTGCGGTGGCGGCCATCGGTCGTCGAGGTCGAGGCCGGCCAGCCGCTCGCAGGCGGTGACGACGTTGAAGGGCTCCACGAAGCCGGGCGCGGCGGCGGCCAGCTGGCTCGCGCCGTGGAGGGTGGTCAGGACGGCCTCGGCCGCGCGCACCCGGCGCCCGCCATCCCCCAGGTCCAGCCGTTCGAGCGCGAGCCCGAGCAGGATCGCGTCGAGCCGCATCAGCTGCGCGAACGCGGTCCTGGTCCGCTCGTCGGCGAGCACCTCCGGCAGCACGTCCATGCCGAGCCTGGCCTGGCCGCGCGGGTCGTCGGTGGCCAGGGGCAGCCGGGCGAGCCAGGCGCGCGCGAAGGCGCGCAGCGCCTCGCCTGCCGTACGGCCGGGCTCCTGGTACGGCGGGTCCGGTGGCCGCTCGGCCAGCTCGGCCATGACCGCGAAGTAGAGCGCGCGCTTGCCGGGGAAGTTGGAGTAGACCGCGCCGCGGGTCAGCTCGGCCCGCTCGGCGATGCCGTCGACCTTGGCGTCGCGGAAGCCGCGCTCGGCGAACTCCTCCCTGGCCGCGGCCAGCACCTTGGCGCGGTTGCGTTCCTGCGTCTCTGCCCTGCTGAGCCGGCCCATCGTCCTCCTCGTCGGCGGTTGCCGTCCTGGGAGATCCACGATAGTGCCGCCATCCGAATGGCATCATCATCTGAATGTTCAGAACATCCGCCAACCGGGACCCGCGCGTGTTCGCCGACCCCGACACGCTCGACGTCACCCGCGTCCCGGCGGCGCCCGGGCACCTCGGCTACGCTCACGGCCCCCACTTCTGCCTCGGGGCCGGGCTGGCGCGCGTCGAGGCCGAGGTCGCGCTCGGCGCGCTGCTGCGCCGCTTCCCCCGGCTGGCGCCGGCCCCCGGCGAGCACGGCGGGCGCCTGCCCGACCCCGGCACCTGGCGCCTGGCCGCGCTGCCGGTGACCGTCTGACCCGCGACGGCCCGTGGCGGCCGGGACACGGCACAGGGTGGCCGGCACACTCGCTCCGCCACCCCGCCCAGATGGCGCCTGATCAGGCGGAAAGGACCAAGGTCCCGGCGCGCAGGGTCGGCCGGCCCTACGCCCGCACCAGGCGCGACCTCGACGCTGTCAGGCATGGATGTCCTTGATCTGTCGCGATGGCAGTTCGGTATCACCACCGTCTACCACTTCCTGTTCGTCCCCCTGACCATCGGCCTGTCGATCCTCGTGGCCGGGTTGCAGACCGCCTGGCACCGCACCGGCAAGGAGAAGTACCTCAAGCTGACGAAGTTCTGGGGCAAGCTGTTCCTGATCAACTTCGCGATGGGGGTGGTCACCGGCATCGTGCAGGAGTTCCAGTTCGGGATGAACTGGAGTGACTACTCCCGCTTCGTCGGTGACGTGTTCGGCGCGCCGCTGGCCATGGAAGGGCTCATGGCCTTCTTCCTGGAATCGACCTTCCTCGGCCTGTGGATCTTCGGGTGGGACCGGCTGTCGCCACGGCTGCACCTGGCGACCATCTGGGTGGCCGCGATCGGCACGAACATCTCCGCCTACTTCATCCTGGCGGCCAACTCCTGGATGCAGCACCCGGTCGGCTACCGCATCAACAACGGCCGCGCCGAGCTGACCGACATCTGGGCGGTGCTGACCAACTCCACCACCCTGGTCACCTTCCCGCACGTCATCTTCGGCGCGTTCGTCACCGCCGGCGCCTTCGTCCTCGGCGTGAGCGCCTGGTTCCTGATGCGCGGGCGAGACGTCGACCTGTTCCGCACCTCCGCCAGGTTCGCCATGGTCGTCACCATGATCTCCTCGATCGGGGTGGCCTTCTCCGGCCACTGGCAGGCGCAGATCATGACCGAGCAGCAGCCGATGAAGATGGCGGCCGCCGAGGCGCTGTGGGAGGACGAGCGCGCCGCCGGCTTCTCGCTGTTCGCCGTGGGCGACGTGGAGAACGGCCGCAACCACATCAACATCCAGATCCCGTACGGCCTGAGCCTGCTGGCCACCGACACCCTCGACGGCGAGGTCGAGGGCATCAACGACATCCAGGCCCGCTACGAGCGGCAGTACGGCCCCGGCGACTACCGGCCGGTGGTGGGCATCGCGTACTGGACCTTCCGGCTGATGATCGGCTTCGGCGCGCTGTCGGCGCTGCTGGCGCTGGCCGGGTTGTGGCTGACGCGGCGCGGACGGCTGCCGGAGTCGCGCTGGTTCTACCGGGTCGCGCTCGCCGGGATCGCGCTGCCGTTCGCGGCCAACACGATGGGGTGGATCTTCACCGAGGTGGGCCGCCAGCCGTGGACGGTCTTCGGGATCATGCGCACCGCCGCCGCCGTCTCGCCCGGCGTGGACGTGGCCGAGGTGGCCATCACGCTGGTCGGCTTCACCCTGGCCTACGCGATCCTCGCGGTGATCGAGATCCGGCTGCTGGTCAAGTTCATCAGGATCGGCCCGCACGAGCAGCCCGCGCTCGAGTCCGACCCCGACGCCGTCCCCGCCCCGAGCTACTGAGGAACACCATGGAACTCACCACCGTCTGGTTCCTGCTCATCGCCGTGCTGTGGACCGGCTACTTCGTCTTGGAAGGCTTCGACTTCGGCGTCGGCATGCTCATGCCGGTGCTGGGACGGAGCGCGGCCGACCGCAGGACCATGGTCGCCACCATCGGACCGGTGTGGGACGGCAACGAGGTGTGGGTGCTGGTGGCCGGCGGCGCCACCTTCGCCGCCTTCCCCGAGTGGTACGCCACCCTGTTCAGCGGCTTCTACCTGCCGCTGTTCCTCATCCTGCTGGCGCTGATCGTGCGCGGCGTGGCGCTGGAGTACCGCAACAAGTCCACCTCGACCAAGGGCTGGGACCGCGCGTTCTTCTGGGGCTCCCTCGGCCCGGCCGTGCTGTGGGGCGTGGCGCTGGCCAACGTCGTGCGCGGCGTGCCGCTGGACGCCGACCACGAGTACACCGGCACCCTCCTCACGCTGCTCAACCCCTACGCCCTGCTCGGCGGTATCGCCACGGCGGCGCTGTTCGCCCTTCACGGGGCCACGTTCCTGGCCCTGCGGACGACCGGCGAGCTGCGGCAGCGGGCCACGCGGGTGACCCGGCTGCTCGGCCCGGTGGCCGCCGTCCTGGCGGGGCTGTTCCTGGTCCTCACCGTGGACAACCCGCTGACCTGGATCGCCGTGGTGGTCGCGGCGGGCGGCCTGGTGACCGCGGTCGGCGCGACCCTGCGCGGCCGGGACGGCTGGGCCTTCACCGGCACCGCGCTCGCCATCGTCGCCCTGGTGGTCACGCTGTTCGGCAACCTGTTCCCCGACGTGATGCCCGCGCTGGACCCGGCCAACAGCCTGACCGTGACCAATGCCGCCTCCAGCCCCTACACCCTGACGGTGATGACGTGGGTCGCGGCCGTCTTCACCCCTGTCGTGCTGGCCTATCAGGCCTGGACGTACTGGGTCTTCCGCCGGCGCCTGACCGGAGCCGTCACCTCCTGACGCGTCTGGAGCAGCCGGCGCCGGTCCATCAGCGCCGCCGCGAGAGCCTGGCCGCCTGGCCCGGCTGACGTCTGGGCCGCCCCCACCCGGGGCGGCCCTGCGCGTTGCCGGGGCCTGGCGTTCCGGCTGGAGAGGAGCGGGGTGCGGCGGAAGTCCCGGACCGAACGGGCCGAAGGTCCTTCCGCAGCGAGTCCTTCCGGCACTGCCCCGCGGAGCGCGCAGGCGGTGTGCTGGAAGCACCCCAAAACAAGGAGTGCAGCGATGACCGCCATCCACGCACAGCGCATCACCGCCCCCGCCCCCGCGACGCCGAAGAAACGCCCGGTGGACTACGTGTGGGCCGTCGCCCGCATCGCGCTCGGCTGGGTGTTCCTGTGGGCGTTCCTGGACAAGACCTTCGGCTTCGGGTTCGCCACCCCCGCCGCCAAGGCCTGGATCAACGGCGGCAGCCCCACCACCGGCTTCCTGAAGGGCACGGGCGAGAACGCGCTCGGCGGGCTCTTCGCCGGCCTCGCCGGACAGGCCTGGGTCGACTGGCTCTTCATGGCCGGCCTGCTCGGCATCGGCCTGGCGCTCGTCCTGGGGATCGGCACCCGTGTCGCGGCGGCCGCCGGCGGCCTGATGCTGATGCTGATGTGGGCCGCGCAACTGCCGCTGGCCACCAACCCCTTCATGGACGACCACATCGTCTACACCATCGTGCTGATCGGCCTGGCCATGACCGGCGCCGGCAACACCCTCGGCCTCGGCACGTGGTGGGGCGGCCTGGACATCGTCCGCCGCAATCCCTACCTGAAGTAGCGACCGCCGCGCCGTCGGGCCCGCCCCCGGAACCGGGGGCGGGCCCGCGCCGTCTGCTCCCCCGCCCGCAGATCGACCACCCGGTGGCCGTGGTGGCAGACCGCTGACGTTCTCGGATCCCCTCGAATCCCCCGGCCGCCGTGCCGTGGACCAGGCAGGCCATGCTGCCCGGCGTGGCCGGTCGTCAGCGTTGGATCATCCGCATCTGCTCCTCGCTGTGGTCCGCGCCGGCGGCCGGGGGCAGGCTGTCGAGCCTGGCGAGCTGTTCGGCGGTCAGCTCGATGCCGTCGGCGGCGATGTTCTCCTCCACGCGCGAGACCCGCTTGGTGCCGGGGATCGGGGCGATGTGCTCGCCCTTGGCCAGCAGCCAGGCCAGCGCGACCTGCGCCGGAGTGGCCCCGGCCGCGGTCGCGACGGCCCGCACCTCGTCGGCGAGAGCGAGGTTGCGCCGGAAGTTCTCGCCCATGAAGCGCGGACTGGTCCTGCGCCAGTCGCCCTCGTCGAACTCCTCGGGCGAGCGGATCGCGCCGGTGAGGAAACCGTGCCCGAGCGGCGAGTAGGGCACGAAGCCGATGCCCAGCTCGCGCACCACCGGCAGCACCCGCTCCTCGACGTCACGGGTCCACAGCGAGTACTCCGACTGCACCGCGGTGACGGGGTGGACGGCGTGGGCGCGGCGGATGGTCTCCGGCCCGGCCTCCGACAGGCCGATGTGGCGGATCTTGCCTTGCCGTACGAGTTCGGCAAGGACACCGACGGTGTCCTCGATCGGGGTGTCCGGGTCGACGCGGTGCTGGTAGTACAGGTCGATGTGGTCCGTGCCCAGGCGCTTGAGCGAGCCGTCGACGGCGGTGCGGATGCTCGCAGGGCTGCTGTCGAGGCGGCCGGGGCCGCGGCCGGTGTGCGAGATCATGCCGAACTTGGTCGCCACGGCGACCTGGTCGCGACGGCCTTTCAGGGCCTTGCCGACGAGGTCCTCGTTGACGTACGGGCCGTAGACCTCGGCGGTGTCGAGGAAGGTGACGCCCAGCTCCAGCGCGCGGTGGATGGTGCGGATCGACTCGGCGTCGTCGCTGCCGGCGCCGGTGTAGCCGAAGGACATGCCCATCGTGCCCAGGCCGATGCGGGAGACGTCCAGGTCTCTCAGCGTGGTGTGTTTCATGATCGCCTCTCGGGACGAGTTCGATCGTCGCGGCTCGCGACGTGGGGTCGACGCCGCCGCCGATGATGTCGGCGCCGTAGGGCGGCACTCGCGGCGGCCATCGTGCTCCTTCGGTCAGGGCTGGATGAGGACCTTCAGCGCGGTGCGGTCGTTCATCGCGCGGTAGCCGTCGGGCACCTGCTCCAGGCCGATGGTCCGGTCGAACACCCGGCCCGGCTCGACCGCGCCGCTCAGCACGTCGGGCAGCAGGTCCTCGATGTAGGCGCGCACCGGGGCGGGGCCGCCGGTCAGCGTGATGTTGGGGCCGAACAGGCTGCCGAACCCGATCGGCGCGTCCTCGTACTGCGGCACGCCGACGCGGCTGATGACACCGCCGGGACGGACGATGCCGAATGCCGTCTCGTAGGCGTTCATGTAGCCGACCGCCTCCAGCACCGCGTGGACGCCCTGGCCGCCGGTCAGCTCGCGCACCTTCTCGACGCCTTCGGCGCCGCGCTCGGGCACGACGTCGGTGGCGCCGAAGTCGATGCCGAGCTTGGTGCGCTCGCCGTGGCGGCCCATCAGGATGATCCGCTCGGCGCCGCGCCGCCGGGCCGACAGCACCGCCATCAGCCCGACCGCGCCGTCCCCGATGACCGCCACCGTGGTGCGCGGGGTGACGTGGGCCCGCTTGGCGGCGTGGTAGCCGGTGCCGTACACATCCGCCAGCGTCAGCAGCGACGGCAGCAGCTCGCTGTCCTCGCCGACGGGCAGCTTGACCAGGGTGCCCTGCGCCTGCGGGACGCGGATCGCCTCGGCCTGGCCGCCACCGACGCCGCCGGAAGCCCAGAAGCCGCCGTTGGGGCAGGAGGTGTGCAGGCCCTCGCGGCAGAAGGCGCACGTGTTGTCGGAGTAGGCGAACGGCGCCACCACCAGATCACCACGCCTGAGCCCGGACACTTCGGCGCCGAGATCCTCGACCACGCCGAGGAACTCGTGCCCCATCGGGGTGCCCTGCTCAGAGGCCGGCAGGTTGTGGTACGGGTGCAGGTCGCTGCCGCAGACGCATGAGCGCACGATGCGCACGAGCGCGTCGGTGGGCTGCTGGATCGCCGGATCGGGCGCGGTCTCCACGCGCACGTCACCGGCACCGTACAGGAAGGTAGCTCGCATCGGGGTTTCCGTCTCTTGTCTTCGTCGTCGGGCCTGCCCGGGGCCGGTCGTCCGGCCGCCCCAGGCCAGGTCCGTTACAGGTGAATCCGTGCCGCCGCAGAGATCGGGCGGCGGAAGTCGCGGGTGTCGTCCGCCTGCACGGGCGGCGCCACCTTCAGACCGGGCTGCGCACCGGGACGCATCGGCACCGATCGGACCGGCAGCCAGGGGAACTCGTGGCCGATCCGGCCGACGTGCAGCCGGCATGGCTTCGGGCTTCCCTGGTCAGCTCCATCAAACAGGCCCGCCATGACATGCGGCAGGGCCTGCTGTTACAGGTAATGGCAGAACCCCCCAGCCAGGGGTGACGGGCCCACTGCGCGGTGCGGGGATGGTTTCGCGCAGCGGATCGCGCGCTCGGGGGATGTGGAGTCAGAATGCCGGTGGTGTGGTCAGCTCTGGTCCGGGGCCGCCGGCTGTGCCTCGGCGAGGTCCTGGGTGGCCGCCCAGCTGGCGAGCATCTTCAGGCCGTCGGCGGCGGGGCTGCCCGGGGCGGCGGTGTAGACGTTGAGGGTCAGTCCGGGCTCGGACGGCAGCTCCATCGATTCGAAGTTCAGGTCGAGCTGCCCGACCACCGGGTGGCGCAGCCGCTTCTGGCCGCTGCGGTGGAACCGCACGTCGTGGGCGGCCCAGCGCTGCCGGAAGACCTCGCTTCGCGTCGACAGCTCACCGACGAGCTCGATCAGCGCCCGGTCGTACGGGTTGCGGCCCACCTCCAGCCGGAGCATGGCGGCGGCGTCGTTGGCGATCCGGTCCCAGTCGACGAAGAACTCCCGCGCGGCCGGATCGAGATAGACGAACCGGGTGGTGTTCGCCGGGCGGCGCGGGTCGGCCAGGACGGGGGCGTAGAGGGCGCGGGCCAGGCGGTTCGTGGCGACGATGTCGTGGCGGCCGTTGCGCACCCAGGCCGGGGCGTCGGTGATGGCATCCAGCACCTGCTGGATCACCGGCCGCACCGTGGCCGGGGGCGTACGGCGGCGGCGAGAGCCTGGGCCGGCGGTCCGGGCGAGGGAGAACAGGTGCTCACGCTCGGCCTCGTCCAGCTGCAGGGCGCGGGCCAGAGCGTCCAGCACGCTGTCGGAGGCGCCGGAGAGGTTCCCGCGCTCCATGCGGACGTAGTAGTCGATGGAGACGCCCGCGAGCATCGCGACCTCCTCCCGCCGCAGCCCCTGGACGCGACGGTTGCCGCCGTAGGCGGGCAGCCCCGCCTGCTCCGGAGTGATGCGCGCCCGGCGTGAGCTGAGAAACTCGCGGACCTCGGCGCGGTGGTCGATCTGGCCCATAACCCCAGGGTAGGCAGGGTGACGACGGTGAAGAAGGTAAGGCCAGTACCCCGAACGAGCGGTACTCCCAGGGACACCGCCTCCTCCTTGCCCAGGCGAGCCGGCAGGTCGGCAACGGCGCGGAACTTGGGGTGCCGTTAGGGATCGACGCACCAGGGGCGAGGTGGCTGAGGACGCGGGTCAGCTGAGGATTGCACGGCCTCCGGAGAGCTGACAGTGGTCGCCCTGGTCCGTAAGCGGGTTTCGCGGAAGCTCCACGGCCGGACGCCAGGGGGCCACTCGCCTCAAGGCGAAGACCGTGTAGGTGCGGGGAGTGCCTCGCACGCGACAGCGATGTGGTCGTTGGTGGAGCGGAACGCCGCGGTCTCGTGGGTCTCGTGGCGGGCAGGCGCGTGCAGGACCTGCTGTTAGGAAGGCCACACTTCTCCGTACGCGATACAATGTATCTCGTACGGTATTGGAGAGGTGAGCGATGGAAGCAGAGCGGGAGTTGCCCACGGTGGTCGCGCGGATGTGGGGGCGGGAACCGGCGTCGCGCCGCGGTCCCCGCCCCGGCCTGACGCTCGGCCGGATCGCCGACGCCGCGATCGTGATCGCGGACGCGGAAGGCCTGGCCGGCGTGCGGATGAGCAGCGTGGCCGCCCGGCTGGGCGTGTCCACGATGGCGCTGTACGGCTACGTCGAGAGCAAGGACGACCTGCTCGCCGCGATGGTGGACACGGCGGCCCCGGATCCGCCCGAGCCGGGCGACCTCTCCTGGCGCGCGTACCTGGCCGCGTGGACCCGCGCCCACCGTGACTTCCTGGCGAGCCACCCGTGGCTGCTGGGGGTCGCGCCGCTCACCCCGCCCGTCGGCCCGCGCGCCCTGCGCTGGCTGGACCGGTCGCTGACGGTGCTGACCGGTGCCGGGCTGGCGGCGGCGGAGGCCGTCAACATCACCACCACCCTGTCGGCCTACGCCGTCAGCGCCGCCACGCTCGCCGTCGCCATGAGCGGGACGGTCGACGAGGCGGGACCCGAGGGCCCGGCCGGCTACGCCGCGATGCTCTCCCAGCTGGTCGACGCCGACGGGTATCCGGGGCTGGCGGCGGCGCTGGAGTCCGGCGCGTTCGGCGCCGCGCCTGAGTGGGTCGAGGACGCCGACTTCGTCTTCGGCCTCACCCTGCTCCTCGACGGCGTCGAGGCGCTCATCACCCGGCGGAAGGAAGGCTGAACCATGATCGAGGTCAAGCGGGCCGCGGACCTGGGCGAGAGTTACCGCAAGGCGATCACGAGGATCTTCGTTGACGGCTTCGGTCCAGATCTGTCGTATTTCTCCAAGGATCCGGAGAAGCTCACCGACGCCCTGGCGCACATGCTGGTGCTCGACCTGTTCTACGTCGGGCTGGTCGACGGGGAGCCGGCGGGCATCGTCGCGTGCACCGACGGGCGGCAGCGGGCGGTCCGGCACGACCGGCGGGAGCTGCGCAGGCATTTAGGTTGGTTGAAGGGGACGATCGCCGACATCTCGTTCAAGCGGGAATTCGAGAAGGCCCTGCCGTACGCCAGGGAGGGGATGGCCTCGCTGGAGTTCGTCGCGACCGGCCTGAACTTCCGCGGCCAGGGCGTGGCGACGGCCGTCATCCGTCACCTGCTCACCCTGCCGCAGTACGACGAGTACGTGCTCGACCCCGTCGCCGACAACAACCGCCCGGCCCTGCGCCTGTACGAGAAGTTGGGCTTCGCCGAGTTCAGGCGGGTCAGGACGCATCACGCGATGATCACCGGGATCGGGGCCTACGTGGGCATGCGTCTGGCCACGAGCGGGCCGAGGTCCCCCGCGGTCTGAGCGAGCGCGCGGATCGGGTGGCTCTCCTCAGGTCTCATCGATCAGCGCGTGCTCGGCCGGTCGTCTGGCGAACCGGTCGGGCGATCGTCGGTGCCGGCCGTACCGGGCCTGCGTGGGCGGGCACGGAGGTGGACGCGTTCACCCACGCGGTCGGACAGGCTGTGAGGACATCGGCGGGCGCGGGGCCGGGAGCGAGGGGGCGTGGAGGATCCGCCCTGGAGAGGCCCAGGCTCCTCCACGGGAAGGTTCCGATCAGGCCAGGGAGGGGACACCGGCGCTCAGGCCGGTGGTCCGCGCCGGAAGGAAGGCCAGGCACAGCGCCCATCCGCTCCAGGCGACATAGCCCGCGAAGTTGGCCAGGTCGGCGCCGGGAAGACCCAGCGGCACGAACACCCCCGCCGCGATGGCCAAGGCCGAGCCCATCCCCAGGACACCGAACCAGCGCGGCGACCCCGGCAGCGCGACCAGCAGGAGGACGGTCCACGCTGCCGTGAACAGGTAGCCGAGAGTCTCGCCGATCCCGGTGCCGAGGTAGCCGTGGAGCGCGGAGAAAACGGTCTCCGCCACCTGTGGCTGCTCCGCATGGGCCAGCCCTGGTACGGCGAACGGCCAGCGGAGCAGGCCGAGTACCTGGACCAGCCCGGCCAGCACGCCCGCGTGCACCGACAGGGTGGCGGCCGCGCTGGGCGGCAGCCTCCTGCCGAGCAGGACCGCCGCGGGGATGAGCGCGCCCGCCCCCAGCGCCAGCAGCAGGAACCAGGCGGAGATCGTCGCCTGGTCGGCGGCGAACCTGGCGAGGATCTCCGCCGGCGGTTCGGCCAGGACGTCCGGATAGCCGAACGCGACTCCCAGACCGACGAAGGCGGTGTTGGCCGCGAGCACACCCGCGGTGAGGAACCATCTCATGGCGCCACTCCTAACTCTGAACGATGTTCAGTATTAAACACCGTTTAGAGTTAGCTTGTGAAGAGAGGACCGCAACGTTCGGCGAACCCCGAGGCTCTGCTGGACGCCGCCCTGGAGTTGATCGACGCCGGCCGGCTGACGATGCGGGCGCTGGCCGCCCAGGTGAACCTGACACCCGGCGCGCTCTACACCTACTTCCCCGACCGTGCGGCGATCGTGACGGCGCTGACCGACCGGCTGCTCGGCGCCGCCGACCTCGGCCTGCTGGAGGACACGACCAGGACGAGGGACGAGCGAATCGTCACGTTCGCGCTGAACCTGCGCGAGGTGCTGATGCGCCATCCCAGGGCGGTGCCCTCGATCCTCGGCGCCGCGTTCACCGGCCCCGTCGCGCTGCGGGTCGGCGAAAGCCTGCTCGGGGCGCTGCCGGATCCGCGCGCCGCCTACACCGTCATGGTCTACGTGCTGGGCGCGATCGCGCTGGAAGCCGCCGAGATCGAGGAAGCGGGCCCCGACGCCGTCGCACCGGAGGCCCAGCGGATCGCCGCCCGCAGGTCCGCCTTCGTCGTCGACCCCGAGGCCTTCCCGCGTACGCACGCGGCGGCGGACGTCATCGCCGCGTACGTCTCCACCGAACAGTTCCGCTGGGGCCTCGAGCGGGTCCTGTCCGCGCTCTAGGCATCCCCGCCCTGGGGGAGGCCAGGCCGTGAAGGACGCACGATCCAGCCGGGCCTTCAGGTGGCGAACCGCCAGGGGCGCCGGCGCCCGGCGCCGGCTCAGTTCGTCGGTGGGCTCTCGTCGTCATGGCCGCGCATCCGGTCCGCCGCCCGGCTCACCCCCAGGATGAGCCGTTCAACCGCCTTGTCGATCCGGTAGTACAGCCGTGGCGGGACGTGCGGGAGCAGCCGGGAGTGGCGCTGGCTGAGCAGCGTGAACATGTGCGCGGGCGGAAGGCCGACATAGCGCGGAAGGTTCTCGTACCACTGGGCGCTGTAGCGGGCCGATCTCTGGGTGGGCCGGATCGCGGACTTGCGTACCCGCTCGTAGCGGGCGAGGGCTGTCTCGAGATCCGGCTTCTCGTGCAGCGCGGCGGTCAGGATCGCGGCGTCCCCGAGCGCGAGGGCGGTGCCCGCGCCGATGGAGAAGTGCGTGGTGTGCGCGGCGTCGCCCACCAGCACGAGGTTGCCGCGGGACCACGTCCGGTTGGTCAGGGTGCGGAAGTTCAGCCAGCGCGCGCTGCCGCCGGAGTGCGCCCGGCCGATCAGCGGGTGGCCGTCCAGGACGTCGGCGAAGAGCTTCTCCAGCATGGTCAGGCAGTCGGCCTCGCTCGCCTCGTCGAACCCGAGCCCCTTCCACGTCTCGGGTGAGCACTCGATGACACAGGTGCTGTTGGCCTTGCCGTACCCGTAGCCGTAGCACCAGATCCAGCCATGCGCGGTCTCGGTGAAGGCGAAGGTGAAAGGGCCGAACACCCTGGTCGTGCCGAGCCAGATGTACATGTTCCGCCCGACCGCGACCTCGGTGCCGAAGTGGTCGCTGTGGCGTTCGCGCAGCACGCTGTTGATGCCGTCGCCGGCCACGACGAGGTCGGCGCCGGCCAGCTCGGCCTCGTCGGTGATCTCGCGCTCGAACTCGATGTGCACGCCGAGGGAGCGGGCCCGGTCGGAGAGGATGCCCATCAGCTCACGCCTGCCGATGCCGAAGCCCTCGTCCCAGTGATCCACCGTCACGGGCTCGCTGTCGCGGACGTGGGCGACCCAGCTGTCCCAGCGGACCGAGTTGGCGATGATGGCCTCCGCGGACTCGGCGTCGGCCCGGTGGAGGTCGTAGAGCAGGTCGTCCCAGTAGGTCACGCCCCAGCCGTCCGTCGCCCCGGCCGGGTTCCGCTCGTAGACGGTGATGTCATGGGACGGGTCCACCCGCTTCATCAGGATCGAGAAGTACAGGCTGGCGGGCCCGCCGCCGACGCAGGCGACCTTCACACGAACTCCCATTGTAGCTCAAAGTAAATGATCTGTTGCATTGAGTAACAATGCTATGTGCCTGGACGGTTTTCTGTCTCTGAGCCGCCGGTCAGAAGATGACCAAGGATCGAGACGGCGCGCCGCTGCGATGTCCGGCCGCGTGACACGCTGATCGTCCAGTCCTTCTGACATGGAGATCCGCCGTGGCCGCCGAAACTCCGGACGTGCCGTCCGGGCTCGGCAGGGAACGGGTGGCCGCCTTCACCGACGCGATCCTCGCGATCGCGATCACGCTGCTCGTCCTGGAGATACCGCGCCCTGGAGCGAGCGACCTCCCCGACCTGGCAGGGTTCCTCGCCGAGCAGGTCAGCTCGTTCTTCGCCTTCGTGGTCACCTTCCTCGTCCTGTGGCAGGTGTGGCGGGCCCATCACCGGCTCTTCGACCAGATCGAGCGCCTGTCCGGTCCGCTGGTGGCGGCGCACGTCCCGCTGCTGATCTTCGCCGTGCTCCTGCCGTACGGCACGACGGTCTTCGGGCTGGCGGACGAAGCCACCGGGCAGGACGCGGGGACCGCCCTCGCGGTCGGCCTGCTCGCCGGCAACGTGACCGCCGTGCTGGTGAGCCAGGCCCTGCTGGTCAGCCTCGTCCTCCGCCAGGGGTTGCACCGCCCCGGCACCGACCTGGCCCGCCTGCGCTCGGACGCCTGGGTGGGGTGGACGATCGGCCTCTACTGGGCCGCGACCACCGTCGCCTGCGTCTGGATCGCCGGCGTCGTCCCCTACCTGTGGCTCGCCTCCCCGGTGGCCGGCCACGTCGCCCACACCCTCACCGGACGCCGCCACTGACCGGCGCGTGCGGCGTCACGTCCGCGGCCCGGGTCCGTCCGGCCCCCGCCCGCCTTCCGGCGGCAGGCCGTCGCGCATGCCAGGAGACCCCTTCGGCATGACCACCATCAAGCGCCCCTGCACCACCGTCCGCATAGGCAAGAGGACCGACCGCCGCTGCCGTTGACCGGCCGATCCCGGCTCGTCCTGGTCGCGGGCCGTACCGATGACGGGTGGGGGTTCCTGCGCCTCACCACGACCTTCGGCCGGCCCCCGATGCGCGTCACGGTTCCGCGTGGCGGTCGATGCCGAGGGTGGCGATCAGGTCTTCGTGGAGCTCGAACCAGACCCGGTGGCAGGAGTCCACGTCGGTGCGATCGACCCAGGCGACCTCCCCAGCCCGAGCGCGCGCCAGGGCGGAGGCGAACCGCGCGTCGTAGCCACGGAACCGGGCGAGAACCCTCCCGAGCCGATCAGAGAGCGGCAAGAGCCCACGCCCGACCACCGCGAGGTCGTCCAGAACTCTGGCGTCCCAGGAGGGGTCGGAGTGGTCGTTGCCGGCGAGCCGGTCACCGTCGGTGGGCCGGATCTGCCAGTCGGTGCAGGCTCGCTGCAGCAACGCGTTGAGCGGCAGGAACTCGCGGTAGACGTCACGGACCTCGCCACCGCCCCCGGCGCCGGCGAGTTCGGCCGCGAGCAGGCGCTCGTTCTCGGTGCGCCCTCGCTCGGTCAGCGACCAGCCCCCGGTGCCGGCGAACGCGGAGTGCTGGACCCAGCCGCGCGCCTCCGCGTCGTACAGCATCTCCTTCGTCTCGGCCGCATCGAGCCCGTACCGCCGGGCGATCACCGGCGTGTCGGCGAACCCGGTGATGCGTACGGCATGCAGCACCAGCAGGTCAGGGGCGGAATCGTGCGTCATGTGTCGGCGTCCTGTCGTGCCGTGAGGCGGTTGTAGTACTGCTGGCAGGCCTGCGGGGAGTTGAACCCCATGGCCTGCGCCATCTGCGCCCAGGTCAGTCCCGCGCTGCGGGCGATGAACAGCAGGGCGGATTCGAGCCCGTCGACCTCAGCCCGCGCGGCGGGAAGAAGGGCGAGCGCGCTCAGGGTGTCCTCCGGGCTCAGCTCGGCCTGCCGCCAGACGGCGAACTGGACGAGGTCGATCGCCGAAGGCGGGACGGGCGGCGGCCGCCACGGGCGAGGGTCGAGCGCGTCCGCGCCCCGGTCGAGCAGGCGCTCACGCGCCTCCTTCTCACGGTCCGCCTGGGCGCTGTCGGCTTGAGCCGTGTGGGCGATGTCCTGCTTGCGCGGCATGGACCCATCGTGCACAATCAACAAAAAGTTGTCAACAAAACATTGAAAGGCGGAACGGGTGACCATAGCCTTGGCGGAGGCCGTCTCCAGCACTTGCGGTGGCAAGGCCGGGGCGCTCGGCGCCCTGCTCCGCGCGGGACTACCGGTCCCCGACGGCTTCGTCGTCCCGTTCGCCACCTACCTCACCGCCGCCCGCGACCTGGACCTCGGCGGGCCGTACGCTCTGGACGCGGTACGGCAGGCGCTCAAGGCCCACCCGCTCGACACCGCCGAGCTCAGGCACGCGCTCGCCGGGCTCGGCGATCCACCCGTCGCGGTGCGATCCTCGGCCGCGAACGAGGACACCGGCCAGTCCTCGGCGGCCGGCCAGCACGAGAGCTTCCTGGCCGTGCGCGGAGCCGTCGAGGTCGCCGATGCCGTACGCGCCTGCTGGGCCTCGCTCTTCACCTCCCGAGCCGTCGGCTACCGGGGCCATCATGATCTCGCGATGGCCGTCATCGTCCAGCGCCATCTGGACGCCGAGGTCTCCGGAGTCATGTTCACGCCCTCAAGCCCCGACGGCCCGACCGAGATCGAGGCGTCCTGGGGCCTCGGCCCCAGCGTCGTCGAGGGCAAGGTCACCCCGGACTCCTACCGCGTCACCGGCGACGGGACGATCCACCGCACCATCGCCGACAAACACACCCGCCTCGACCGGCACGGCGACCGGCTCGTGCTCGGCGACGTACCGGCCTCCGCGCGTCAACACCCCACGATCGACGACGCGACCGCCACCCGGCTCGCCGAACTGGGCGAGGAGATCGCCGCACTCCGGGGCGGACCGCAGGACATCGAATGGGCCATCGCCGACGGCCGCCTCTGGGTCCTCCAAGCCCGCCCGATCACCGCCGCCCTTCCCCAACGAACCGAGCCTTCCCGGCAGTCCGGCGCTCCGGTCGGCACGCTCATCGGAACCCCGGGCAGTCAAGGGACGGCGACCGGCACCGCCAGGATCGTCCGCGGCCCCGGAGACTTCTCCCGCGTGCGCCCCGGCGACATCCTCATCTGCCCTTTCACCGACCCCGCCTGGACACTGCTGCTGCGCATAGCCGCCGGCGTCGTCACCGAAACCGGCGGCATGCTCTCCCACGCCGCCATCGTGGCCCGCGAACACGGCATCCCCGCCGTCCTCGGAACCCCGGCCGCGACGACCAAGCTCCGCGACGGCACCACCATCACCATCAACGGCTCCACCGGCACCATCACCTACCCCTGATCGCCGACCGAACGGAAAGGAGACGGTCCGCCCGATGCCGACTCGCCACCTCTACCTGACCCGCCACGGCGCGTCCGACCCCTTCGGGAACCTCACCGACACCGGCCGCCGGCAATCGGCCCTACTCGGCGAGCGCCTGGCCCACCTACCGATCGACGCCGTATGGCACTCCCCACTCCCCCGCGCCACCGCGAGCGCCCACGAACTCGCCAGCCACCTCCCGACCGCGTCAGTCGCCGAGGCCCCCGAACTCATCGACCACGTGCCCTACGTCCCCCGCCCCGCCGAGACGCCCCCGTCGTGGACCGGCTTCTTCGACGGCTACGACGCCACCGAAGCGGCCCACGGCCACCGCCTCGCCGACGCACTCGTCGCCCGCTTCACACAGCTCCCCGACACCGACACCCACGAGGTCCTGATCACCCACGCCTACCCGATCGCGTGGCTCGTACGGCACGCGCTGGAGGCTCCGCCGTACCGCTGGCTCGGTCTGAACAGCGCCAACACCGCCCTCACGATCATCGAATACCGCCCCGGCCTGCCCCCCACCCTGGTGATGTTCAACGACCTGAGCCACCTCCCACCCGACCTACGCTGGACCGGCTTCCCCACCAGCACCAGACCGTGACACCCAGTACGGCGAGCCGGGCCACCGCTTCGGCGAGCAGGCCGGCGTTCTATCCATCCGAACGTGGTATTGGAGCCTATGGGCGCACCCGCAGGCCGAACACCAGGTCGGAGTAGGGGGCGGTGTCGGTGACCACCATCTCCGGCTTCGGGCCGCCGTCGAGGTTGAAGATGGCGTCCAGGATGAACAGCGAGTCGCGCAGCGTGCCGGGCACCACCAACCCGCCGACGCCCATCACCTGGTCGTTGACGACGTTCAGCCAGGTGGCGCTGCGCTGGCGGCCGAAGTAGAGCGGGTTGTGGCCGGTGTGCAGGTTCTGCACCGGCACGACGAAGCGCAACCCGTCGGCCGAGGCGATATGCCCCGACCCCCACGCCTTGACCACCTCCAGGCCGGACTGCGCGGCGATCAGCCGGGCGTTGGCCGCCGCGATCGTCTCGCCACGCACCTACCCCTGGTCGACCTGCTGCAGCCGGGCCCGGGTCAGCGCCGGCACATTCGGCTTCTCGATCGGCACTAGGCCGACGATGCACGCCTCGGCCACCAGCAGGCCGCACAGGCTGACCGCGAAGTCGTCCATCCGGGCGTCGGCTCCGGAGACGTGGGTGAAGTCGGCCGCCGGCCCGGTGCGGTCGAACACCTCCAGCAGCAGCTCGGGGAAGTCGACACGCGGCAGCATGCCGTCGACCAGGGAGCGTAGTTCCTTCATCAGAGGCGGCTCGGCGAGCGGGCCGAGCTTCTCCAGACGGAGCCGGCCGTCGACGAACTGCACCGCGGTGTTGGTGTCCGTCCAGCACCTGTGCGTACGCGCCCTCCAGCGCGCCGGCGAGCTCGGCCAGATGCCCGGCCGGTTCGGCCTCCAGCTCCAGCGCCGCCTCACACGCGCCGAAGTCGCGATATCCCAGCAGTTCCCGGATCTCCCAGGCGTGCTCGTACACCGTCTGCTGCCGGTGACCGTACTCGGTCAGGCACTCCGCTTCGAGGCCGAGTTGCTCGGCGACGAACGCCACCACGCCCGGCGGGACGGCCGCGGGGTTCTCGGTCAGGAACACCCCGAGCATGCGCACTGTGCCCCACCGCACGGCCCAGCCCAGCCGGGTCGCCGCGCGGCGTTTGCCGGCCAGTGCACCGAGCGCGGCGCGATCCAGCCGGAAGAACTGCTCGAGCTCGGCGACCGATGGTTCCTCGGGGAACCGGCCGTAGCGGGCAACTTGCTTATTGGAGAGGAATTCGAAAGGCATGGCCCAGGACCGTAGAGCTCCCGACCAGGCCCAACACCGCTCGTCATCGAACCGAAACGAAGATCAACTATCTAGCGCTCATTCCTGCACTCATCCTCCTCGGAGGCATGCGTGTAGGCCGGCGCCTCCAGCAGGCGGTCGAGTCCCAGCGGGACGAGCACCCGATGCACCCGTGGAGGCACGTGGGTCAGGCAGAGAGAGCCGCCCGCGTCCATGAGACGCCACCGGAACGGCACGAGCACGCGTAGTCCGGAGCAGTCCATGAAGGTCACCTGGCTCATGTCGATCTCGATGACAGGCGCCGCTCCACGCCTCACCAGGTCGACCTCAGCCTCCACCAGTTCGGTCCGCAGGCAGCCCGCGGTCGCCATGTCGATCTCCCCGCACGGAGAGATGACCACGCGGTCGCCCTGATCAGCGGACGTCACTTTCAGCCGTTCCATCACGAACCTCCATCAACCCGCCTAACGGGGTGCCCGAAATGTCACGTGTGTGGTGGAAGCTGACCACATCTGGCCGCGCCGCGTCCCCTCCGCAAGGCAAATCCCCGGCAACAACCTCTCCAACCGGCCGAACCCACACAGGAAGGTCCCGCTCAGGCCGGCTGCGGCACTCGGCCGTCTCCGGGCGGAGCAGGCAGGAAGGAGAGGTAGGCGCTGGAGATCAGCCACGCCGCGAGCCCCCGGCAGGCCCTCACCGCGCTCCACGACTACCTCGCGGCCCATGTGGACGCGGACCTGCTCCCCTGCGCCGCGGAAACCCTCGACCGTCTGCTCGGCGCCGACGACCGGTGGGCCAACCCCGCCACGATGATGGACCCGTCCCGGTCCGTGGGGTAGTCGGCCGAGGCCAGGGAGCTGCTGCTGCTCGCCGACGATCTCGTGGCGCTGCTCGACGCGGAGACACCGCGCCTGATCGCGGCGTCCTCGCGGGACGGCTGGGACCGGGCCCGCCTGTACGGGCGCGCCGCCACGGGCCTGCTGCGCTACCACTTCTGGATGGCCGACACCTCACCGGGCCGCGTGACGCGGCTGCTGGGCCTGCGGAGTTCGATGATCGCGCTGGCTACTTCCCGCTGGACCCGGCCCACCTGGCCGGGAACGACGGGATCGTGTTCGTCAAGGACGTCCGGCGGAGCTAGGTTCCCTCTGCCTTCAGTGCGCCGATCGTCGGCGGGTTATTCCTCCAGGGCTACCGCTATGCGGTCGAGGTCGGTGAGGAGCGCTGCCATCCGTTGGGGCGGGATCGCTTCGACCATGCGCTGCTCGATGGCGTGGACGGCGGCCTGGACCGCCGCCAGGCGTGCGTGGCCCTCTTCGGTGAGGTGGGCGGGCCGGGCGCGGCCGTGGTCGGCGGTGGCGGGCCGGGTGATCAGTCCCGCCTCCTGCAGACCCCGCAGGACGACGTTTCCGGACTGCCGGGTGACGAAGGTCGCACGGGCGAGGTCGGCGTTGGACATGCCGGGGTGCAGGGCCAGGAGCTCGAGGGTGGCGTACTGCGGCACGGTCAGCCCGTGCTCCCGCAGGGCCCTGTCCATGGCGCCGCGCAAGGCGGCCTGGGCGCGCTTGAGCAGGTACCCCACGTGTCCGGTGACGTCCTTCGCCGGCTCGGTCGGCAAGCTCTCCTTCATGTCAGCATTTTGACATAGGAATCCCCCGGTCCTAGCCTTGGCTATGTCAAAGTTCTGACATGCAGGATCGAGGAAGACCATGTCCATCACCGTCAACGGCCCCGACTTCGTCGCCCTGCAAGTTCGCGACGTGGCCGCGGCAGCCGCCTTCTGCGAGCAGCACCTGGGCCTGCGCCGGGCCGCCGTCTCGCCGCCCCACGCGGTCGTCTTCGACACCGAGCCGACCCCGTTCGCCGTCCGCGAGCTCCTCCCGGGCGTCGACCTCGACGACACCGCGCGGCCCGGTCTCGGCGTCGCACTGTGGTTCCAGACCTCGGACGCCCACAAGCTGCGCGACCAGCTCACCGCCGCCGGGATCAAGATCCTCACCCCGGTGGCGGACAGCCCGTTCGGCCCGATGTTCTCCTTCGAGGGCCCTGAGGGCTACACGCTCACCGCGCACGGAGACAGCGGTCACGGTCAGGTTCGGTGACCTTCGCGTCCTCTTGAGCCCACGGAACGCGGCGTGCCGCCGCTTCGTGAGGAGGTGATCCGTCCACAACAAAAAGGGAAAGGGGGGTACCCGCTCCTTTCCACTCTCAACGTATAGCGCACCGGGGGACTTGCGGCAAGACCCGGGGTATGCCGCAGAATCGTCGGCCGAAGGCAGAAGCTGCGGAAACGGGGGACGCGAAAGTGCGCGTGGTGTTGTCGACGTATGGGTCGCGCGGGGATGTCGAACCGCTGGCGGGACTCGCGGTGCGGTTGCGGGAACTCGGTGCAGAGGTGCGGGTGTGCGCGCCGCCGGACGAGGAGTTCGCGCAGAGGCTGGCCGGTGTCGGCGTGCCGTTGGTGCCGGTCGGCCGGTCGGCGCGCGAGCTGATGACCGCGGCGCCGCCGCCGTCGTCCCTGCCCGAGCGTGCGGCCGAGTTGATCGCCGGCCAGTTCGACGCGGTCACCGCGGCGGCCGAGGGATGTGACGTGCTGGTGGCCACCGGCATGATCCCGGCCGCGGCCGGCGCGCTGTCGGTGGCCGAGAAACTGGGCATCCGCTCCGTTTCCGTGACCTTCCAGCAGCTCACCCTGCCGTCGCCGCGCCACCGGCCGCTGGCGTATCCAGGCCGGCCGTTCCCGCCGGGGGTGACCGACAACCGGGCGCTGTGGGACCTGGACGCCCAGAGCATCAACGCGTTGTTCGGGGCGGCGCTCAACACGAACCGGGCGTCGAACGGCCTGCCGCCGGTGGACAACGTCCGCGACTACGTCATCGGCGACCAGCCGTGGCTGGCGACGGACCCGATCCTGGACCCGTGGCAGGAGACGCCGGATTTCGACGTCGTCCAGACCGGCGCGTGGATCGTGCCCGACGTCCGCCCCCTCCCGGCCGAGCTGGTGGCGTTCCTGGACGCCGGCACACCACCGGTGTACGTGGGCTTCGGCAGCATGCCCATGCGCGCCTCGACGGACGTCGCCCAGGCGGCCATCGAGGCGGTCCGCGCGCAGGGCCGCCGCGCGGTCGTGGCCCGCGGCTGGGCTGACCTGGCCCTGATCGACGACCGGGACGACTGCTTCGTCGTGGGCGATGTCAACCAGCAGGCCCTGTTCGGCCGGGTGGCCGCCGTCGTGCACCACGGCGGCGCGGGCACCACGACGACGGCCACCCGGGCCGGCGCGCCTCAGGTGGTCGTGCCCCAGGCGGCGGACCAGCCGTACTGGGCGGGCCGGGTGGCCGAGCTCGGCATCGGGGTGGCACACGACGGTCCGGCTCCGACCTTCGACTCCCTGTCAGCCGCGCTCAGGACGGCCCTGGCCCACGAGACCCGCGCCCGAGCCACCGCCGTGGCCGGCGCGATCCGCACCGACGGGGCGACGGTGGCCGCGAAGCTCCTGCTCGACGTGGTCAGCGGAGAAAAAGCCACCCGTGTCCGCGTGAACCACGCGTGATCGCCGAGCCAGGACCCCAGATCGGAGCTGATGACGTGAACCCCTTGACCACCAGCGCGTTCGACCTTCCCGACCACCTTGCCCCCAAGGCCGACCCGGCGCTGATCGCCGACGACGAAAAGCACTTCGCGGCCATCGCGGAGAGCCTCGAGCAGTCGATCGCCGAGCTGTCCGACCGCCTCGACGCCGCGCGCAAGGCGCCCGGCGGCAAAGGGCGGCAGGCGATGGACAGGGACCTTGAGGTCCACCGGCTGAGCGCTCGCCTGCGCGCCTTGCGCCGCTTCGGTCTGGACCTGTGCCTCGGACGCGTGGTCAGCGCGGACAACCCCGAGCCCGTGTACATCGGACGGCTTGGCCTCACGGACAGCGAGGGTCGCCGGCTGCTGCTCGACTGGCGCTCCCCCGCGGCTGAGCCGTTCTTCGGAGCCACCCACGGCAACCCGATGGGACTGGCAAGCCGCCGCAGGTATCGCTGGACCCGTGGCCGGATCAGCGACTACTGGGACGAGGTGTTCACCTCGGACGGGTTCGAAGGGCACGCCGCGCTCGACGACCAGTCCGCCTTCATCGCCAGCCTGGGCAGCAGCCGGTCGCCACGCATGCGGGACGTGCTCGGCACCATCCAGGCCGACCAGGACGCCATCATCCGCGCGGGATCGCGCGGCGCTCTCGTCGTCGACGGCGGTCCGGGTACGGGCAAGACCGTCGTCGCTCTGCACCGCTCCGCCTACCTGCTCTACTCCGACCCTCGCCTCGGTCACCGCCGGGGCGGCGTGCTGTTCGTCGGTCCGCACCAGCCGTACCTGGCCTACGTCGCCGACGTCCTGCCCAGCCTCGGCGAGGAGGGCGTGCAGACCTGCACCCTGCGGGACCTGGTCGCCGAGGGAGCCGCGGCAGCGATCGAGACCGACCCGGACGTGGCCCGCCTGAAGTCGTCCGCGGACCTGGTGAAGGCGATCGAACCCGCCGTCAGGTTCTACGAGAACCCGCCCACCAAGGGCATGACGGTCACGACCCACTGGTCCGACATCTGGCTGAGCGCCGACGACTGGGCCGAGGCGTTCGAAGCGGCGGAACCCGGCACTCCGCACAACGAGGCGCGCGACCAGATCTGGGAGGAGCTGCTCACGATCCTGGCGGACAAGCACGACGACGACGAAGTCCCGGCTGACCTGCTCCGCAAGTCGCTGCTGCGGAACAGGGAGCTGCTCACGACCTTCAACCGCGCGTGGCCGCTGCTCGAAGCGGCCGACCTCGTCGGAGACCTGTGGTCGGTGCCCGCCTACCTGCGGATGTGCGCTCCCTGGCTCAGCCCCGACGAGGTTCGGAAGCTGCAGCGCGAGAACGCCCAGGCCTGGACGGTGTCCGACCTGCCGTTCCTGGACGCGGCACGGCAGCGGCTCGGCGACCCGGAGGCGTCGCGGCGTAAGCGTCGGCAAGATGCTTCTGTCGCCGCGCAGCGCGAGCGCATGGCGCAGGTCGTCGACAACCTGCTCGAGGCCGACGACGACGGTGAAGGGGTGGTGACGATGCTCCTCGGACGCGACATGCAGGACGCCCTGGTCGACGAGAGCGCGTCGCCCGGCATCGAGCCGGACCGGCTCGCCGGACCGTTCGCGCACATCGTCGTGGACGAGGCTCAGGAACTGACCGACGCGGAGTGGCAGATGTTGCTGCTCCGCTGCCCGTCCCGGAGCTTCACCATCGTCGGCGACCGCGCCCAGGCCAGGCACGGGTTCACCGAGTCGTGGCAGGAACGGCTCGAGCGGATCGGGCTCGACCGGATCGACCTGGCCTCGCTGAGCGTCAACTACCGCACGCCGGAAGAGGTCATGGCGGAGGCCGAGCCGGTCATCCGGGCCGTGCTCCCGGACGCCAACGTGCCGACCTCCATCCGTAGCAGCGGCGTCCCCGTCGTCCACGGACCCGCTTCGGATCTGGGCTCCATCCTCGACACCTGGCTCGCCGGGAACGCCGACGGCATCGCCTGCGTCATCGGCGATCCCACGTTCCGGTCGACGCCACGCGTCCGGTCACTGACTCCGGAGCTGTCGAAGGGGCTCGAGTTCGACCTGGTCGTCCTCATCGACCCGGACAAGTTCGGCGAGGGCATCGAAGCAGCGGTCGACCGCTATGTCGCGATGACGCGAGCGACCCAGCGACTCGTCATCCTTACCAGCTCCTGACGCCGGCCGCCGAACGCGACCGCACATGGCCCGTCATCGCGCTCCCTGGAGACGGCCGCGCGTGTCTCATGGACGATCACCCATGAAACACGCGCGGGCGCCATGTGCGGTCCAGCGGCGCATGCCGTCGCCCTGGCAGCAGGTTCGCCGGAAGGAGCTTCCTGACCAATCTCGCTTCCTCCATCACCGGGCTCTTCGCGGTCGTGGTGCTGCACGAGGTGTCAGCCCATCAGGAGAAGAACCGGATGAAGCGCGAGCTGTCGGGCGGTGGCCGGCCACTGGGTGCCTCAGTCGGGCAGGGTGATGGTGACGCTCGCACCACCGTTGACCGGGTTGGCGAACTGGAGGGTCGCCCCGATGATGCGGGCGTGGCCGAGCACGATGGTCAGGCCGAGCCCGTGCCCGCGGCCGCGCTCGGTCCGTCCGGTGCGGAAGCGCTGCGCCTGTCCCTCGTTCAGGTTCGCGAGCAGGTCCGGCGGGAAACCCGGCCCGTGGTCGCGGATGACGATCCGGCGGGAGCCCACGGTGATCGTGACCGGGCCGGCGCCGTGCGTGCGGGCGTTGAGGAGCAGGTTGGCGACGATGCGCTCCAGGCGGCGCGCATCGGTGACGGCCGTCGTGTCGCCCTGGTCGGGGACGACATGCAGCTCGGCGGGCACGTCGACACGGTGCAGCGACTCGCGGACCAGGTCGGCCAGCGGCACCGGCTGGCGGTCCGGTTGTTCGTCGGTGGCGTCCAGGCGGGAGATCTCCAGCAGGTCGTCAACCAGGCCGCGCAGGACGCCGATCCGGTCGCGGACCATGTCGGTGGCTTGCCCGTCGGGCAGCAACTGGCCGGCGGTCAGCAGCCCCATCAGCGGGGTGCGCAGATCGTGCGCGACATCGGCCGTGAAGCGCTGCTCGGCCAGCAGCCGCCGCTGCAGGCTGGCGGCCATGGAGTTGAGCCCGGCGCCGATCTCGGCGATCTCGTCCCTGCCGCCCGCGTCGGTGCGAGCGGCCAGGTTGCCGTCGGCGATCTCGCGGGCGGTACGGGCCATGCGCCGAAGCCGCCGGTTGGGGAGTTCGGCCGCCAGCACCGACAGCGGCACCACCCCGGACAGGGCCAGCAGGGCGGCCTTGACCATGTCTCGGTCCAGCGCGTACAGGTCGAGCAGTTCCGAGCCCATCGAGATCTGTACGCTCACCGCCTGGCTGCCGTCGCGGCCGTACGGCTGGGTGGCCCACATCCAAGGTTCGTCCCGGTGATCGAGCCCGTACCAGATCACCGGCCGGCCCGGCCGCAGCTGGGCGGCCAGAGCGTCAGGGAGCTCCTCGACGGTCACCACGTTGTCGGGCGTGCCGCCGGGCCGCTCAGCGGGGGCCAGTGAGCTGTCGAGGGCGGTCCTGGCTCGAGCCGCGCCGATGTCCAGGGCACGCTGCCAGGTCGCCCGGTGAACCAGGAGCCCGACCACGGCGGCGACGACGGTGGAGGCGAGCGTGACGAGGGCGGCGATCTTCCATCGCAGCGAAGCCGGGTTCATGTGGTGCTCAACTTGTAGCCGAACCCGCGGACCGTCTCGATGCGCTCGGCGCCGACCTTCTTGCGCAGGCGCTGGACGCACAGGTCGACCACGCGGCTGTCGCCGTCCCACCCGTAGTCCCACACGGTGCGCAGCAGCGTCGCCCGTTCCAGCACGATGCCGGGATGGGCGGCGAACTCCAGCAGCAGCCGCAACTCGGTCGGGCTCAGCTCGACGCGTCGCCCAGCCCGCCGTACCTCCAGCGAACCGGTGTCGATGCTCAGCTCGCCGAAGGTGAGCACCGCACTCTCGGCGGCCCGCCCGGTCGTGGGCGGGGGCTGCGCGATGCTGGCCCGGCGCAGCAGCGAGCGGATCCTGGCCACCAGCACCGGCAGGTCGACCGGCTTGACCACATAGTCGTCGGCGCCGCCCTCCAGCCCGGCGACGATGTCCAGGCCGTCGCCGCGGGCCGACATCATGAGGATCGGCACCTGGCTGGTCTCCCTGATCCTGCGGCACACGCTGATGCCGTCCAGGCCGGGCAGCATCACATCGAGCAGCAGGAGGTCGTGGCCGCCTGCCTGGGCCGCCTCCAGGCCGCTCAGTCCGTCAGCCGCGGTGGTCATGCGATAGCCGTAGCGTTCCAGGGCCAGGCTGACCGACGCGCGGATCACCGCGTCGTCCTCGACGAGCAGCAGGGATGTCATGAAGGTGCACCATATCTACCGAAGCGCGGCGACCGGTTCCATGCGGGCGGCCCGCAGGGCCGGGTACAGGCCCGCCAGCAGCCCGACGACGGCACCGGCGGCAGGAGCCGTGACGGCCAGCCGTACGTCCAGGACCGGAGTCCACTGCTTGGCCGCGCAGACCACGACGATCACGACGATCCCCCCGGAAGCGCCGATGACGCCGCCGGTCAGCCCGGTGAGGGTGGACTCCAGCAGGAACTGCGCGGCGATGTGGCGGCGGGCGGCGCCGAGGGCGCGGCGCAGGCCGATCTCGGCGATACGCTCCATCACGGTCACCAGCGTGACGTTGGCGATGCCGACCGCGCCGACGACCAGGGAGACCAGCCCGAGGATCAGGAAGAGGGCGTCGACGTCGCCCTCCACCGCATCGCGCGCTCTGGTGGGGCTGGGCGGCGAGATGACCTGGAGGCGGGCCTCGTTGCCGGGGCTGAGCGCGGTCGGCGCCTGATCGGCGATCAGTTCCGCGGCGCCGAGGCCGGTGTTGACCAGAACCCTGGTCACGGCGCTCAGGCCGTAGCGCTTGCCGACGGACGGCGGCAGCATGACCGCACCCGCGAGGCTCTTTTCGCGTTTCAGGTCGCCGAGCACGCCGATGACGGTGTACGCCTGGGCGCCGATGAAGACGGCCGGGGCACGGGTCAGCCTGGTGATGCCCAGCAGCTTGGCCGCGTGCTGGCCCAGCACGACGACCTTGTCCCCACGGGCGATGTGCCCGGCGTCGAAGTAGCGGCCCTCGATCATCCTGCCCTTGACCGCGGCGGGCAGGCCGGGGCTGCTGGAGACGACGGTCAGCGTCTGGTCGGTGACCCGGGTCGGGTCCACGATGTCGTTGGAGCGGACGCTGAGATTGGTGCTCTGTTGCGACTCGGCGAGCGCGGCGGCGGAGACCACCCCGCGCAGCCGGGTCACCCGGTCGACGCCGGCCCAGTCGACCAGGGGGACGGGGTTCTCCGGGACTTCGACCGTGACGGAGGTGGCGGTGAGCTCGTCGAAGCGGCCGACGATCTGGTTGCCCGCCGTCGCGGCGATGCCCAGGGTGACGACGAGCGTGGTGATGCCCAGCACGGTGCCCAGCGTGGTCAGCGCCGAACGCACCGGGCGGGCCAGCAGACCCGCCAGGGCCTCGTCCAGCAGGTCGCGAGGGTGCACGTCTACTCCTCTGTGAGGACGCCGTCGGTGATGCGCACCCGGCGCCCGGCCCGGTCGCTCACCTCGGTCTCGTGAGTGATGACCACGATGGTCATCCCCTGGGCGCGCAGTTCGTCGAACAGGTCGAGCACGGCGTCGGTGTTCTTGCTGTCGAGGTTGCCGGTGGGTTCGTCGCACAGCAGCAGCGACGGTTCGCCCAGGAGCGCGCGGGCGATGGCGGCGCGCTGCCGCTCACCGCCGGACAGCCTGCCGGGCAGGAAGTCCACCCGGTGCGACAGCCGTACCCGCTCCAGGGCCCGCATCGCGCGCTCCCGCCGCCCCGCGCGCGGTGCCGCGCCGTAGACCTCGGCCAGCATGACGTTCTCCAGCACGCTGCGATGCGGCAACAGGTGGAAGGACTGGAAGACGAAGCCGATGCGGCTGCCGCGGATGGTGGTCCGCACGCTGTCCTTCAGGGAGGCGGTCTCGATGCCGTCGAGCCGGTAGCTGCCGCTGGTCGGCCGGTCGAGCAGACCGAGCGTGTTGAGCAGGGTGGACTTCCCCGACCCCGAGGGGCCGACGATGGCGACGTAGTCGGACCGGTCGACTCTCAGGTTGACGGCGGACAGCGCCCTGACGGGTGGATCGGTGGGGAACTCCCTGGTCAGGTCGTGGAGCAGGATGACCGGCTCAGGCACTGTTGATCACCACCATGTCGCCCGGCTTGAGGTCGCCGGTCACCTCCACGGCTCCGTCGGCGGACAGGCCGGTGCGTACCTCGACCTCCTTGGTCCGGTCGGGCGCGACCTCCACCTGCACGCGGGCCTTGCCGTCCGCGGCCGTGACGACCGCCGCGGCGGGGACCACGAGCACCTCCTGGTCGGTGGCGCCGATGGTCACGCGCACCGTGACGGGCGCCCCGGCGAGCTTCTTGAGACCCTTCATCGAGGCGGGCGTGATCGTCACCGGCACGGCGCCCTTCGCGTCGCGTCCTCCGATGGCGGTCACCGTGCCGGGGACGGTCCTGCCGGCCTCGGTCTCGATGCTCGCGTTCAGACCCGTCTTCACCCGCTCGGCCTCGGCCACGTCCACCGAGCCCGAGACCATGAAGGCGGAGCTGGTCACCGTGGCGACCGACTTGTCCACCGGCTCGCCCGCCTTGACGGCCGGCTTGTGCAGCCGGGCCGGCAGCCTGGGCAGGAAGACGACCTCCCCCGGCGGGACGGTGGTGCCGTAGGTCCGGGAGAACTCGGCCAGCAGCGCCTGCGCCGCGGCCAGGTCACGCTGGGCGTTGGCCGCCTTCAGCTTGACGGGCGAGAGCTGCCTGGCCTGGCGGAGCGCCTGCTCGGCGGTGACGACGACCTCGCGCGCCACCCGGACGTTCTTCCTCAGCTCGGCCAGCCGCTTGGCCCGCGTGGTCCCGACCTCCTCCCGTACGCGCTCCAGCGCCGACCTGGCGGCGGCCAGCTCCGCGTCGGCGTTGGCCACCCGGAGTTCGAGCAGGCGGGTGTCGGCGGGCGGCACGGGCGTGGCACCTGTGGTCGGGCCCGCAGTGGAGCTGGGGTTGGGCGCGGGGGTGGACGGCGCAGTGGCCTGGTCGAGCTCCTGCTGGGCGGTCAGCAGCTTCTCCTCGGCCGCCCGTACGGCGCTCTCGGCGGCCTCGACCTTGGCCTCGTCCTCGGTGGTGTGGTCCTGTGCCCGCGCGCTCTTCAACGCCTGTTCGGCCGCCTTCAGATCCAGCCGGGCGTTGGTGAGCCTGACTTTCATCGGGAGCACATCCCTGCCCTGGTCAAGGGCCTTGCGCTCGGCCGCGAGCACTTCCTGCGCGGTCCGTACGGCCCGGCGCAGTTCGTCGCGCTGCCGCCGCAGTTCCAAGGTGGGCTGCTGCGCCTCGTAGCCCCGCTTGGCGTAGAAGCGCGACACCGCGGCGACGGTCGCCTGGTCGAACACGCCGGTCGCGGGTGCGCGGTAGCCCAGCCTGCGCAGCGCCTTCTGCAGCTGCGCGACGTCGGCCCCCTCGGCGCCGGGGACGATGCTGCGGTGCATCGGCACCTTGCCGGAGAAGACGAACACCGGGCGTCCGTTCACCTCCATCAGCACCGCGCCCTCCGCGAGAGTGCCCCGCCGGGGAGCGCGGGTGGCGCGCTGCACCGTTTCGCTGCCGCCCACCACCCCGGCCAGCGACACCGGATACGGCGAGCCGTACTCCAGCGTGCCGCTGACCACGACGGTGGCGACCAGTTTGCGCCGCTCGACCGCGGCGGTGACGAGCGACGGTTTGGGCGGCCTGCGCGCCGCCGCCTCGTCGGCCGGGGAACGCAGCAGGGTGCCCACTCCCCAGCCGGTCCCCGCGACCACCAGGACCACGGCCAGCACGAGCAGCAGCTTGCCGCGAGGGGTACGCATCACTGCTCTTGGAACCCGTACTTCATCCTGGCCTCGTTGGTCAGCCGCCTTTGCAGGGGGGCGAAGGCGGCGTAGAAGTCCTTGCCGCACTCCAGGTCGACCAGCGCCGACTTGATCTCCTTGGCGAGGTACGGCCTGGCCACCTCCGCCGTGACCTTGCCCGCCTTGCCGAGCTGGTCAGCCTGCTCGCCCCACACCTGCATGCCGCGGGCGCTCAGCGCGAGCGGCTTCGCGGAGGTCACCCGCTCGCCTTTCGACTTCAGACACTCGGCGAACGGCGCGGCGAGCTCCACAAGCTTGGGGTCGCCGTCGAGCGTCTTGTCGATGTTCTCGATCGCCGTGCTCATCTGGTCCTGGTAGTCGGCGACCGAGGTGACTTTCAGGCCGTCCACCTGCTGGAGGGCGGTGACCCTGCACTCGTTCAAGGTCTTGACGTAGGCGTCCCGCTTGGCGCCGGACAGGCCCTCCATCGTCGCCTGGTTGGGGTCCGGCGCCCGCGTTTCCTGCGGCTTCGGATAGACGACGGCGGAGAAGACGCCGAAGCCGTACTTGCTGCGGTCCGCCTTCATCACCGCGTAGTCGGCGGGGTTCGCGTCGGACTTCTTGGGCCGGCTGACCGAGGCGGTGTAGGGGAAACCCTTCTGCTTCATGCAGGTGGCGATGACGGTCTCCCGCTCGCGAGCCTTGTCCACCGTGGCCCCGCCGCCGTCGGCCGCGGGGGTCGGGGCTCCCCCGCAGCCGGTCAACACCGCCAGACCGAGCAGACCGCACGCCAACACACGCATCAAGGACTCCTTCTCAGCGGGATCGCGCCGCCCTTCACGACGCCGTTGCCACTCTGGAGCCCGTTTCCGTCCGCTCTGTGTTCGCCGGGTATCCGCGAATGCTCAGCCGTGTATCAGCCGCGTATCAACGCCGCCGGCCGCCTTGCGTGCTGCGCCCCTCACCGCGACTCGCCGCCGAAGGCGGGGCGAAGGCGGGGCGAGCCGACCGAATGCTTGCTTGGCTTGGCCTCACTCCGGGAGAGTGTCCAGACAGTGTCCGGCAAGATCAAGGAGGCAAGGTCCATGTCCGAGCTCATGGGCGTCTCGCACATCTCGCTGTCGGTGAAGGACAGGGACGCCAGCGTGCGCTGGTACACCGAGGTTCTCGGCTTCAAGGAGTACGCCACGATGGACGAGGAGCGCTGGCTGCGTACCATCTGCCTGCACGACAGCCTCGCCATCGTCGGCTTCACCCAGCACCTCGACGTGCGCGAGGACGACTTCGACCACCGCAGGGTGGGCATCGACCACGTCGCGTTCGCGGTGCCGTCGCGCGCGGCGCTCGACGCGTGGGCGCGCAGGTTCGAGCAGTTCGGCGTCACCTGCTCGTCCGTGGTCGAGTCGCCGTTCGGCGCCGTGCTGTCGTTCCGCGACCCGGACGGCATCGCGCTCGAGCTGTTCGCGATGGAATAGCGGAAGGGGGTACGGCACCGCGTGCCGTACCCCCTTCGCGTCCTGCCGGCCGAGGTGGGCGTGGCCGGGCACGGCGAGTTCTCGGGCGTCAGGTCGTCGGCTCCAGCAGCCCGGCCAGGTAGCCATCGGCCACGATGCGAGCGGCGCTCTGTTCGTAGGCGGCAGGGTCGTCGGGAGTGACGGTGGCCAGCCCGTCGACGTAGCGGTTGAACATACAGAACGCGGCCGCGATGAGCACCGTGTCGTGGATCTCGACGTCACTGGCGCCGGCCTCCCTGGCGGCCTCGATCTGCATGGCCTGGACCTGGCGTCCACCCTGCTGGACCGCGGACGCGACGGCCAGCAGTGCCCGCAGCTTGGCGGAGATCGGCGCGGTGGCCGGGTCGGCGCGCACGTGGTCGATCAGCGCCATCCCCTCGGGCAGTTGCGCAGCCGCGAAGGCCGCGTGCGAGCTGGTGCAGAACTGGCAGTCGTTGAGCGCGGAGACGTAGGCGGCGATCAGCTCGCGTTCGCCCCGCGTCAGCGTGCTGGGGCCACGCAGCAGGACCTCGGCCAGTTCGCTGAGCGGTCGCGCCGTCTCGGGCCGGAACGCGAACAGGGAGAGGATTCCCGGCAGGTCGGTGTTCAGGTGGATGTGCGGCATTGCGGGCTCCTTGGTGTGAGGGTCAGACGCCCAGCTCGGCCGCGGCCGAGGCGGTGCCCTCCAGCCGCGCCCTGATCTTGGCGAACGCCACCTCGCGGGAGGTGGAGGTGTCGTCGGCGAACGGGGAGAACCCGCAGTCGTCGCAGGTTCCCAGGCGGTCGAGAGGCAGGTGACGGGCCGCGGCGAACACGCGGTCGCGTACCTGCTCGGGGGTTTCCACGTGCGGATCGATCGGGTCGATCACGCCGACGAAGATCCGGGCGGTGGCCGGCAGGTGTTCGGCGATGACGGCCAGAACCTTGTCGGGCTCGGGTTCGCCGGCCAGCTGGACGTAGAAGTTGCCGGCCTTGAGCTGGAACAGGTGGGGCAGCAGCCCGGCGTAGTCCACGTCGGCGCTGTGGGTGGAATCCTGGTCGCCGCCCGGGCAGGTGTGCACCCCGATCCGTGACCGCTCCTCGGGAGAGAACCGTTCCAGCACCCTGTTGTTCAGCGCGACGAACTCCTCCAGCACGCCGCCGCTGGGGTCGAGCTTGAGCGACAGCCGCCCTTCGGTGAAGTCGAGCTGGACGGCGTGCGCTCCGGCGTCCAGGCAGCCGCGAATGTCGGCCTCGGCCTCGTCGGCCAGGTCGTCCAGGAAGCGCTCGCGCGGGTAGCCGTCGATGCCGGTGGCGGGGTAGAGCAGGCTGAGCGCGGACGGCGCGATGACCGCCTGCTTGACCGGGACGGTCGCGTGCCGCTGGGCGGCCCGCAGGTACTGCTCGGCGCGTACGGCGTAGCGGAACGGCCCCGCGGTCAATCGGGGCAGCTGCCGGGTGTGCCCGTCCGCGAACGGGATCACGACGCCATCGGGCGCCAGGTGCGCCAAGCCCGCGATCGGGTAGGTGGCGAAGCTCGGCTTGGCCTGCTCGCCGTCGGTGACGACCGGCGAGCCGGCCTGCTCCATGCGCGCGATCGTGTCCCGCACGGCTGATTCCTGGGCGCGTGCCAGCTCGGCGGCGTCGCCGGAGCGCATCGCGGCCAGGAGTTCGGGTGAACGGGGAATGCTGCCGATCGGCTCGGTCGGGATGCCCATGCCGCGACCGTATATCGCTCCCTGCAATGGTTCAACGACCCCAAGTAACCACCCCGGCTGGCGTAACCACCTGGGCACGGCCCGGGGCTCGGGGACGTGACCTGGCGTGACTGCCCGCTCCTGCCTTCGCGGGTGTGACGGCGGAGTCCATGACCACTACCGGGCGAAGAAACAAGACACAAGGTGTCAGGTTTTTGATCGAACATGGCTGCACCGGTCAGCGCCGAAGGTGGCCGCGAACCGGTCGTACGGATAGACAAGGAAAGCAATGCGCGAAACGCAAGAAGATCTCAAAGAGCTCCAGAGCCTCCTGGACTCCTCCCTGTCCCGCTCCACCCCGCATCTCCGCTCGATCGTCACCGAGCGCACCCTGACCGCGGAGCAGCTCACCCAGGTCCTCACCGGCATGTGCACCCTCGCACTGTCCACGGTGACGGCGAAGGGCGAGCCGCGGATCAGCGGCGTGGACGGGCATTTCCTCCACGGCAGGTGGCATTTCGGAACGGCGCGCAGCGCCGCCAAGGCCCGCCACCTGGCCGCACGCCCGGCCGCCAGCGTCGCGCACATGCGCGGCGAGGACTTGGGCGTGTTCACCCACGGCACGGTGGAGATCCTCAACCCCGAGGACGGCGAGCCCGCCGCGGACTGGCCGGACCTGCTCGCGTACTTCAAGGACTTCTACGGCGAGGGCGCCTTCGACTGGGAGAACGACGTGGTCTACTACCGGCTGCACCCGCACTGGATGACCGTCTACGCCCCCGACGTCGACAAGCTCACCGCCACGTGACCGCAGGCCCATGAAGGAGGCCCCGGGCGCGCTGTTCGGGTCGTCGTCTCGCGGCAACGAGGCGGCTGGCGCGGCTGACCCGATCCGGGGCCGTGACCACCCTCGAACCGGCCGACCGACCGGGCCTCCTCCGGCCTACTGCGCCTGGTCCCCCGCCGCGGTGTCCAGCGCCGGCGCGATCACGGCGAAGGCCCGGTCGATCAGAAGGGTGTGGTCCTCGGAACCGTCGCTGTCGCTCCACCGCTGCAGCACGGTGTCGAAGGCGTTCAGTGCCATCCCGGCCGCCAGCTGCGGGTACATGTCGGTCGCGGGGTCGAGCTCAAGCCGCCGGGCCAGCTCCCCCGTCAGCTCCTCGCGCCACTGCGTCTGGCGCTCCAGGAAACGGGCGAGCAGGGTGGGGGTGCGCAGGATCAGTTGCACCACGCGCAGCGCCCGGTCGGCATGGCCGGCGCAGGCGTTGACGGAGACCCAGACGGTGTGCCGCAGCGCGGCCGAGGGTGGCTCCTCGGCGGGGCGGGCCGCCAGCTCCGCGCGCATGCCGGCGCCCATCTCGGCCAGGAACTGAACGACCACGTCCTCTTTCGAGGCGAAATACCGGAAGAACGTCCGCCTGGAGACGCCTGCGGCGGCCACGATCTCGTCGATCGTAACCGCGTCGAACCCTTTCCGGGTCAGCAGATTGAGCGCCGCCTGCGTCAGCTCGTCCGCGACGAGCTGACGTTTGCGCTGGGCCAGGCTCACGTCGGAGCGGATCACCAGACCATCTTACACACGATGCCAATGATGGCACCGAGGCGTGTTTTGACACTCAGTGCCATCGAGGGCAACGTGTGCCCTATGACCAAGCAGCAGCGCTGGACCGCCGAGCACATTCCAGATCAGACCGAGCGGCTGTTCGTCGTCACCGGAGCCACCAGCGGCCTCGGCCTGGCGACCACCCGGGCGCTGGCCCGCAAGAACGGGCACGTCATCCTCGCCGTACGCGACGAGCTCAAGGGCCGCCGTGCGGTCGAGAAGATCATCGCTGAACAGCCGGGCGCCCACCTGGAGGTGCGCGGGCTCGACCTGGCCGATCTGGACTCCGTCCGCGCCTTCGCCGACGGATTGCGCTCCGACCACGCGCGGCTGGACGTGCTCGTCAACAACGCCGGCGTGATGGCGCCGCCCCGGACGCTCAGCGCGCAGGGCCATGAGCTGCAGTTCGCCGTCAACCACCTTGCTCACTTCGCCCTCACCGGCCTGCTGCTCGACCTCCTTGCCGGCGGCGACGACCCCCGCGTGGTCACGGTGAGCTCGACCAACCACCGGCAGGGGCGCCTGTTCTTCGACGACCTGTCCGGCGAGCGCGCGTACGCGCCCATGGCGTTCTACAACCAGTCCAAGTTCGCCAACGCCGTCTTCGGCTGGGAACTCCACCGACGGCTGACGGCGGCCGGCAGCCCGGTGCGCAGCCTGCTCGCCCACCCTGGCTACACCGCCACCAACCTGCAGACGAGCGCACCGGTCGGCATGGTGAAGATGATGTACGGCCGCATCCTCACCCCACTGGCCCAGTCCCCGCACCGCGGCGCGCTGCCCCAGCTGTACGCGGCGACCGCCCCGGACGCGGACAGCGGCCGGTTCTTCGGGCCGGACGGCGTGGGCGAGCTGCGCGGCGCCCCGAAACAGGTGCACCTGGCCCCGGCCGCTGCCGACGCCGAGACCGGACGCCGACTGTGGGAGTTGTCGGAACAGTTGACCGCCGTGCGGTTCCCGCTCTAGTCGCGGCGGCGCGCCTCGTGAACGACGCCGCGGCGTTCGTACTCCAGCACCGTCTCGACGTTCATCGACATCTGCGTGCCGTAGGCGCGCTGGATGAGCCACAAGGCCAGCTCCAGGCCGCTCGTGACACCGGCCGAGGTGACCAGATCACCGTCGTCGACCTCGCGTGGCCCCAGCGGCGCCCGAGCACAAGGGCACGCTCAAGGACTGGGCCGACCTGGTCCATCGCACCGACACCCGCGGTCGGCGGCGGGTGGCGCGCATGGTGTATGAGGTGGCCACCTTCCAGACCCTGCGCGAGCAGCTGCGCTGCAAGGAGATCTGGGTGGTCGGCGCCGACCGGTGGCGCAACCCGGACGAGGACCTGCCCGCCGACTTCGAAAATAAGGGGCAGCTTCTGTGAAGGCGCTGGAGTCCGAAAGCGCTGAAGATTTCCAAGATTCACATGAAATGGTGGGGCACTTTTCGCCATGTAAGGGGATGTCCGCGTTTCGTACTGACAAGGAGATCGGCCATGGGAATCGCCCGTGGATGACGATGAAGCGGCCAGGTTCGAGGCCGTCTACAGGGAGACATACGACCAGATCGCAGCCTACGCCGCACGCCGCTGTGACTCTCCGCAGGATGCGGCCGATGTCGTGGCGGAGACCTTCACCATTGCCTGGCGCCGGGTGGCTGATCTGCCGCCGGGGCACGAGGCCAGGCTCTGGCTGTACGGCGTAGCGCGCAAGGTGCTGGCCGATCACCGCCGGAGCACAGCCCGGCAGCGGCTGCGCAGCGTGGAGCTTGATGCCGAGATAGCCGATCTTTATGGGGACTCTCCCGGCAGCAGCGTGGAGCTGAGCGTGATCGCCGCGGTGTTTCGCAACCTGCCCGACGACGACCGTGAGCTTCTCTCGCTGGTCGCCTGGGAGGGGCTGGGGCGCGATGAGATCGCCGCGATGCTGGGACTGTCCCGCAACGCCGTGCGCATCAGGCTTTATCGCGCCCGCAGGCGCTTCTCGCGCGCACTCGACGAAGCCAGTGTCCGGTTCACATCTGAAAGCCGGATGATTCCGGCGGGGAGGTCGTTGTGAGGAACGTCGATGAGATCAGCGAACTTCTGAGACCACTGGCCCGAGTCGAGCCCGGACAGCCGAACAGCCACGCGTCCGGTACGGGGGCGCGCGCGTTGCTGGCCTCGATCGCGGCCCAAGAGCCCGGCAGTGCCACCAGGACGCTGGGACGTACCCACCGGTCCGCTTCGCGCAGTCCTCGACGTCTTGCGCTGGGCCTGACCGCTGCGGCCGTGCTCGCAACAGGCATCGTAGTAGGGCCGAGCCTACTGGAGGACGGACGTGGCGTGGCGGTGTCCTACGCCAACTCCGCGGTGGAGATCCACCGGGAAGGCGACCAGTACGTCGCCCGCATCAAGGACCCGTTCGCTGACCACGACAAGTACACCCAGGCGTTCCACGCGGTCGGCCTGAACGTCGATCTACGCCCGGTGCCCGTCTCGCCAGGCGGCGTGGGAAAGATCCTCGGCATGATCATCGCGGACAAGGGTTCCTCTCGCCCCGCCCCGGAAGCCAAGCCAGACCCCTCCGGCCCTCGGATCAACGGTGTCCCCCTCTCGATGGAGGCGACACCCAAAGGATGCCAGCCAGGACAGGACAGACACTGCGTCATGGTGATGCGAATCCCCGCCGGTTTCACCGGCCATGTAGACGTCAAGCTGGGACGCCAGGCGAAGCCGGGAGAGGAATACGCGAACTTCGACTCGGCCATGGCGCCAGGCGAGATGTTCGGCGGGGTCCGGCTGAGAGACGGCCGCCCCGTGGACGACATCCTGGCTGAGGCGCGCAAGCGTAACCTGACCGCGGTGTTCAGCCTCATTCGGACGGATAAGAAAACGGGCGGCCTGTCCTTCGAGCCGCTACCTGCCGACCGGGTCGGACCCGGCTGGACCGTCTGGAACGCATGGCAGGTGAAGGCCGGCGTGATCCGGCTGCTCGTCACACCCGAGCGTCTACCCGAGAACCCGTTCTACAACGGAAGCGCGCCACCGCCCGCATCCTGATCACGTGCGCAACTCGGCTCCCGCCCCGCAACGGGGCGGGAGCCGTCCGTTTGATCAATACTCACGTGACGCACTGCGCGTGACACTGGACGGCGAGCCCGACATCGAGGTGATCGGTGAGGCGGCCGACGGACCGATGAGTACCTCTTCGGGGGCACTCCAGTCGGGGTGTCGGGGTGCCTGCTCAAAGACAGCGACCCCGAACTGCTCCTGGGGGCGGTGCGGACGCTGCACCGCGGACACGGGCTGGTGGACCCTCAGGTCACCACCCGGCTGATCCACCGCTTCAAGACTGTCATGTCGCCCGCGTCCGCCACTGATGCGCAACAGCGGCTCACTGCTTGCCGTTCCTATGTGAGACATCATCTCGGGCGACGTCCGTTGGCGCCTTGGGACGTGGCCGATGGGCTGGCGGCTACGAGGAGTTGGTGGCAGCGCGGTAGGCCGCGTTCAGGCGCTCGCGAACACTCGGTGATCGCGCTGGGAGTTCGGAGCCAAGGTGCTCGCGGCGAAGCTCGTCCATGAACTCGTGCCAGAGCGCGGGGCCGCCTTGTTCAAGCAGCATGGCGCGAGCGTTCAGCGCGCTGCTCGTGGGTCGGTGGCGAAGTCCCCAGCTGCCCAGCTGCGCGAACACGGGTACGAGTTGGATCGCGGGTTCGGTCAGGCTGTAGCGTGCCCGCTGGCCGGGCCGCGTGTCCTCGCGGGTGAGCAGTCCCGACTTGACGAGTCGTTTGAGTCGGTCGGCGAGAATATTCGAGGCGATCCCCTCGATCGAGTTGGCCTGCAGCTCTCGGAAATAGCGGCGATCTCCGAAGACGATGTCGCGGAGGACGATCAGACTCCAGCGATCGCCGAACGCCTCGATGGCGGCGTTGATCGGGCACTCCGACCGCGGCTCATTCGCTTTGCCCATACTGCTTGCAATCTACCACCGCCCGGCACTACCGTCTCGGCAAGCGGTTGCAAATCACAAGCGGAAGGGGCCACCGTGCTGAGGCAGGTCGCGGAGGGCGTGCTGATCCACGAGAGCGAGTTCTGCCAAAGCAACGCCGTGGTCGTGCAAGGCCGCGCCGGCGTGCTGCTCATCGACCCCGGGGTGCAGGGCCACGAAATGGCCTGCCTCGCGAACGACCTTCGCGAACTGGGCCAGCCCGTTGTGGCGGGTTTCTCGACGCATCCGCATTGGGATCACCTGCTCTGGCACGCCGGGCTCGGCGCGGCGCCTCGCTACGGCACGGCCCGCTGCGCGGCCACTGTCCGAGATCGGCTGTCGGACCCGGGCGCGAAGGCCCGCATCGCCGCCCAACTGATACCGCCGGACATCGCCGAGCAGGTACCGCTGGACCTGCTCGGCCTCATCACCGGCTTGCCCGCCGATACCGCGCGGATTCCTTGGGATGGTCCTCAAGTCCGGATCATCGAGCATCAGGCGCATGCCCCGGGCCATGCGGCGTTGTTGATCGAGGAGCGCGGCGTTCTCGTCGCCGGCGACATGCTCTCTGATGTCCTGATTCCGATGCTCGACTTGAACGGCACCGCGGACCCGATCGAGGACCACCTCGCCGCGCTGCGGCTGCTGGAGGGCGTGGCGGGCGATGCCGATGTCCTCATCCCCGGCCACGGGTCAGTCGGCGGAGCTGACCAGGTACACGCACGGATCGAGCGGGATCGGGCGTACGTGCTCGCCTTGCGTGAGGGCCATGTTCCCAGTGACCCGCGGGTCGGCCCATCGGCCAAGCCGGGCTGGGAATGGGTGAGCGATGTGCACAACGGGCAAGCCCAGCGTCTCGCCCGACAGAGCGAGCGCGACGGGACGCCCGGCTAGGAGCTGTTTCTTAGATCTCCTGACGGTGAGCGCTGGTCTTGTCACTCTTGGCATATGGGTCGTGGTGATCTGACGAACGCCGAGTGGGAAC